>CACMXO010000001.1 GCA_902617605.1 uncultured Prochlorococcus sp.
GGAAATATAATCAAGAGCTAGTAGATATGAAACCTCAAGGAATGCTTACATGGGGTTATGAAAAGTTTGATAATCAATTTGCTATTACAACAAGTTTTGGTATACAGTCATCAGTCCTTTTAGATATGGTCAGTAAATTATGTCTACAAAAAAAAATCAAAATATTTTGGATAGATACAGGTTACCTTCCTCTTGAAACATACCATTACGCTGAAAAGCTTATTGATAATTTATCCTTAGAAATAGAAGTTCTTCAAAGTGAATTATCTCCAGCAAGAATGGAGGCCAAATACGGAAAACTTTGGGAAACAAATAAAGAGAGTGATTTAGATAAGTATCATGAGTTAAGAAAGATAAAACCTTTAGAAAATGGTCTAGAAAAATATAATATTTCTTGCTGGGCAAGCGGTGTTAGATCAAGTCAAACTGAAAATAGAAATAAAATGAAATTCATAGACGTTATTCGTCAAAGACTTTCTTTAAGACCTTTGTTAAATTGGACAAATAAAGATATTTTTTATTATATGGAAGAGAATAATTTACCTGCCCATCCACTTTTTATCAAAGGATATTCTTCTGTAGGCGATTGGCATTCAAGCGGTCCTGATAGTATCGAAACAAAAGGCAGAAATACAAGATTTGGAGGAATTAAACAAGAATGTGGAATACACACTAATAATTAAATTGATCATAGAACAATGGTCTCAGATATAAATTTTTTATTAGTAGGCAACAGTAGACTTCATTGGGCAAAATATTCTAAAAATCAATCTAAATTCTTTCATACCAAAAAAGAGCAAAAAGTTCCCGAAGATATAGATCTTGATCAATTAATTTGGGCTTCTGTAGGAAAACTACCAAATTTTTTGCTGAAAAAAGAAAATGAAATAAAAACTAAAGATATTCAGTTATCAAATCTTCCAGATTATTTTGGAGTTGATAGAGCTCTCGCCTCTATTGCAGCTTTAAAAATTATTGAAAACCCTTTCAAAAAAGATTTGCTAATTGCAGATTTTGGAACAATATTATCAATAACAAAATTAAATTCAAATAGATCAATAATTGGAGGTCAACTTATTCCAGGTTTTCTAACACAATTAAAATCAATGGAACAAAATACAAAAAATCTTAAAGTTCCCAAAAAATATGATATTCCTATCAAAGATTTTTTAATCAATACAGAAAATGCAATTTTAAAAGGAGTAATTAACTCTCTTAATGGCGCGATTAATAGTTTATTTAATCCCGAAAAGGATATTTTAATAATCTGTGGAGGAGACTCTCAATTATTTGCAAAATCTCTAAAGACTCAAAAAGAAAATATTATCACTGCTCCTAATTTAGTTATGGAGGGGATGATTATTCACCACCTATCCAAAAAATTAGCTTAACCCAAGATCTGCAATTATATGATCAGCCATTATTGCTGCTTTTACCTTTAAGTAAATTTTTTCGATGTTACCTTCAGTGTCAATTAAAAAAGTATTTCTCATCATTCCCATATATTCTTTTCCCATGAATTTCTTCAGTCCATAGCTATCGTAATCAGAAGAAACTTTGAAAGGTTCAGGATCAGTTAAAAGAATAAAAGGTAAATTAAATTTTTCTATAAACTTCTGATGAGAGGAAGCATTATCTTTACTAATACCAAGCACAATAATATTATTTTTTTGGAGTAAATCCCAATTCTCTTTGAAATTACATGCTTCTTTAGTACATCCTGGAGTATTATCTTTTGGATAAAAATATAGTATTATTCTTTTACCTTTAAAATCACTGAGAGAAACTTCTTTCTCAAAAGAATCTTTTAATTTAAATACTGGTGCTTTGTCGCCAACCTTAAGAGCCATTGAAATTATTAAATGAGTATGAATATAAAATACCAAAAATTTGGTTTTATGAGGTTAAAGGTGTGCAAGATGTCGCAACTGCAGAAGAAATTAAAACTGCAAAAAACCTAACAAATTCAAGATCAAAGATTTTCTTAGAAACAAGAGCTTATTTGCGACAATCTCTTTCAACAATTTTTGATTTAGACCCCCTAGAAATTCCAATTAATGCTCATCCTGGAGAACCTCCAAGTTTGCCCTCTGGCATGGGAAATATCAGTTTAAGTCATTGCAAAGATGCAATTACTATAGTCTGGCATAAAGACAAAATAGGGATAGATATTGAGAGAACAGATAGAGATTTTAACTATTTAAAATTTGCAGAAAAATATTTTTTTCATACCAATAAATCAATCCATAATAATTGTTGGACAAAAAATATGATATTAAATCAATGGTGTGCTGTTGAAGCCGCTATAAAATGGGATCATGGGAAATTAGCTAAAGACATTAACCATTGGCAATTTTTTGAAAAGCCAAAAAAGTTAATTCATAAGAAGAAAAACATACATTTAAATTATTCACAGATTAACTTCCATAATTGGACTATCGCTTTAGCCTACGAAAAAAAAACTTCTTTAAATCCTGAGATTATTTGTTGTTCAAAAAATTTTTAGTCTTCTTTTCTTCTAAGCAGTTCCTCATATTGAGTTTTTTCCCATCCATTATTATTTGGTTCCCATATTTTTAAACCTCTTAAAGATTTAGGAAGATATTCTTGTGCGACCCAATTTCCTGGATAATTATGAGGATTGACATAACTATTAGAGTTATTTTTTAAATGAAGTGGAACATCAAAAGCGTTGATAGATTTGATTTTTTCAATTGCTTTAAAAATACTTTTCGTACTATTACTTTTTGGAGACATAGCTAAATATAAAGAAGCCTGCGTTAAAAAATATAATCCTTCTGGAAAACCAACTCTATCAAAAGCATCACAACAGGATTGTACAACTACTATGGCATGAGGATCAGCAATTCCGATGTCTTCACTGGCAGATATAAGCAGTCTTCTAAAAATAAAATTAGGATCTTCACCAGCCTCCACCATATTCGCAAGCCAGAATAAAGTTGCATCTGGATCAGAACCTCTTATGGACTTTATAAAGGCACTTATTACATCGTAATGATTTTGACCATTTTTATCGTAAACAATATTTTTCTTTTGAATTGCATCCTCTGCTATTGAGAGATTAATGTTGATTTCTTTAGCTTCATTTTCAGCAGTTGTTTCTATGGCCATCTCTAGGGCATTGATTAATGTTCTTGCATCACCGCCAGAAAATTTAACTAAATGACTTGTAGCATCTTGAGTTAAATGAACCTTTCTTGAATCTTTTTTTTTAGAATAATGAGTTATGACTTTTTGTATTATTTTCTGCAAATCATTTTCTGTCAAAGGAAGTAATGTAAAAATACGAGACCTACTAACAAGCGCTTTATTAACAGCAAAGAATGGGTTTTCAGTTGTAGCACCAATAAAAGTTATAGTTCCATTTTCTATTGAAGGTAATAAAGCATCTTGCTGAACTGCTGTAAATCTATGAACCTCATCGATAAATAAAATTGTTTTTCTTTTCGAATTTATTAATCGATCTTTTGCATTAGCGATTTCATTTCTTAATTCTTTAACACTTGACAATACTGCATTTAACTTAATTAATTTTGAACGCGTATTAAAGGAAATAATTTCAATTAGAGTAGTTTTTCCAACACCTGGAGGGCCAGAAAAAATAAAATTACTAATCTTATCGTTTAATATTGCACTTCTCAAAAGCGAATTCTCATTCAGGATTGGTTGTTGACCAAAAAAATCTTCCAAATTCTTTGGTCTTAATTTATCTGCCAAAGGTGCATTATTTTCTATTTGAGAATAATTAGTAAATAAATTTTCTGAATGCATATAAATAAAATCAAAAAATCATTACTTTCAATTCTATGTAATTACTGTAGGAGTTTCCATTTGAGTAAGTTTTGAAATGTTTAATAAAGCATCTAAATCATCTATTAGAGGTTTCAAAGCGATCTGAGGATTTAACGAAAGATTCTGTTGAGGATCGAAAAATTTCTCAAAGTAAAGTCTTAATGTTGCACCCTTAGTTCCAGTTCCAGAAAGACGCACAATTACTCGAGAATTATCATCAAGGACCAATCTTAAACCTTGATTTTCACTTATGGAATTATCAACTGGATCTAAATATGAGAAGTTATCTGCAACTTTAACTAAATGACCAGCAAAACTATTTCCTTTTAAATTTTCGAGCATAGAAGTTAGATTACCAAAGATTTGATTAGCAACATTTGAAGGGATTGCCTCATAATCATGTCTTGAATAATAATTCCTACCAAATTGTTTCCAATGATTCTGCATCAAATCACTTACCGAACATTTTTTCTCAGCCAAAACTTGTAACCAATATAAAACTGCCCATAGTCCATCTTTCTCTCTAACATGATTACTACCTGTTCCGAAACTTTCTTCTCCACATAAAGTAATTAAATTAGAATCTAAAAGATTTCCAAAAAACTTCCAGCCAGTAGGTGTTTCGAAACAAGGTATATTTAATGCTCGAGCAACATTATCAACCGCTGAGCTGGTTGGCATGGATCGTGCCACACCTGTAATACCATCTTTATAACCAGGGACACATTTTGTGTTAGCAGTGATAACTGCAAGACTATCACTAGGATTCACAAAACATCCACTTCCTAAAATCATATTCCTATCTCCATCTCCATCGCATGCAGCACCAAAACTATAAGATTTTTTATTTAATAACAAATCAGCCAAGTGGGATGCGTAAGTAAGATTAGGGTCAGGATGTAAACCTCCAAAATCTTTTAATGGGTTACCATTCATGACACAATCAGGTGTAAGACCCATTTTTTCAACAAAAATATTTTTTGCATATGGGCCTGTAACCGCATTCATTGCATCAAAGATTAACGAGAAGTCTTTTTTTAAAAAATCGCTAATTTGATCAAAGTCAAAAATTTTCTCCATCAAATTAGAATAATCTGTTAATCCATCAATAATTTCTAAGGTAGTTTCGTCGAAAGGATAAGTTCCATATTCACTAAAATCAGGTAATTGAATTTTACAAATTTTATAACTAGTTAGTAATTGTGAAGCCTTGAAAATCTTATTAGTAATTATCTCAGGAGCTGGGCCACCATTAGAGATATTCAATTTAACTCCAAAGTCGCCATCAATCCCACCAGGGTTATGGCTTGCAGAAAGAATAATTCCACCAATAGCTTTTTCTTTTCTAATTAAATGTGATGTTGCAGGAGTAGATAATAAACCGTATTTTGGAACAATAACCTTTTGAACTTTATGAGCAATACATATTTGGACAATTTTTTCTATTGCTTCAATATTGCCATATCTACCATCACCACCAACTACTAATGTTGAACCTTTTAAATCTTCTAATGATTGTAAGATTGCCTCAATAAAAACTTCTAGATAATGTTCTTCCTGAAACTTTAAAGTGCTTTTTCTTAATCCAGAGGTACCTGGTTTTTGATCTAGAAAAGGAAAATTGATATTAATTACACTAACTTGATTCATATTTTTAAGGAACTTCCAAAAATCTAACTAAATTAATGAGGCATTTCGGAAGTTCTTAACATAGCGATAAACCATAATGAAGAAATTAATAATGCACTAATAATTCCATAGTTAACACCAAATTTAGAAATTGTAATTGGAACTATTAATGGAAACGTTAATGCCCCAAACAAGGGGGTAAAAGCTACAATTTTTTTTAACATTAATTTAATTTATTAAAACCATTCAGTCTCAGCATTATCTTTTTCATTAGTATCGTCAAGTGGTGTAGTTCTATCAAATTTCATTGATATACTTTTTTCTTGCTCACCAGATACATCAACAGCTTTAATATCATATTTTTGAGTCCCATCTCTAAATGGTACTTGAATTCTAAAAGTCCCATCTGCAGCAAGAGGTACATCTTCTCCACCTATTGTCAGTTTTGCAGAAGGCTCTGTAGCTCCATAAACAATTAATTCAGCATCAGCAACAAGCCAAAAAGATCTATTTTTAACAATTCCGCTTCCAGAATCATTTAAACCTGATGACCATTTACCAGCACCTGAGTCTGTAAGATTATCGTTGAGGTTTGTTGAATTTACGTTTTCCATAAATTCTTCAGAACCTACTTTTCTTCTGAGAGGAATGTTAGTTGCTGCTTGGTATAACCTTTCATGCATACCATTTTGTTCTGAAACAACAGAATTAGAAATATCTGGGATTGACTCAGAAGTGGAATCTAAATTAAAAGGTACAAATTTATCAAGAATTTGCTCAGAAGGATGAGACCCAGGAACATGGCTTATCGAAGAAAATGCTAATGACATCCAGTTAAAACCATATTTGTAACCTAATTCAACTTTATAATCTCTATCTGCAAGTGGGATTGGCAAGTACCACTCTGTACTGTAACTATCAACTGCTATCTCTCTGAGTGTTCCTTGATTCAAGTTGCTTCCTTCAAAACCAGTTGCATCAAATAATCGTAAACATAATTTATTAGCTCCTAAAGATTGTGCTTTTTCTCTATCTGCATCAGAAATTTGCCAAAAAACATAAGCCCAATCTGGATCTCGGGGTAAGAAAACCACATTTGTTTTAACTTCTTCACTGCTGTTGTAAGCATTGGACTCAAAAGTTTCTTGAGACTTTGACTCGGGAGGTGTAATGTATATTTTTTTTGTAGATTTTTCTTGATATTTAATTATTAAATCAACTAAAACAGCTTTTGTTTTGCGACTGTATAGCGGAACCGCTAATTTACTTGCTTCTTGACGTAATTGTCTGAGGGTTAGTGAGAGTAATTGATCTTTATTCATGATCCCATCAGCCACTTTAAATTCTCCGTTTTTGTTTGGGATCAGTATGTTCTTTTTTTTAAGGAATTGTGTGTCTTTTTGCCCTGTCGTCAGGATCCTCTGACTACTGAAAGATTATCAAAATTGATATTTCTCTTCAAAACAGCTGGTATCAATGAGATTAATAAGTTTTCAGATCTTTTTGAAATGTAAATTAATTTTCTTTTTTTTTAAATTTTATTACCTGAATTTGTTAACGACTCAACAAAAATATATTTTTTCTTCGGGATCAATTAAAAGGGGATTCAGCGTTGTTCAACCAGAAGTACTAAATCATCAATCTCTAAATCCTTTAAACTTTTACCTATTTTTTTTGAAAAAGTACTTAATTTTTCCGAAGTTGATTCTAACTGCTTATAAAAAAGATCACTAAATTGTTTATCATCAAATATTTTTGATTGGTTATCACACCATTCTCTAAGTGGATTTTTATCTCTATGTTCAAAAGTATTATCTACATAGATAATTTTTAAAATCTGAAGGCAATGAGCGAGAATTCTTAAATGATGTTTTTGCATTATAGGTAGATCAAGATTATCAATTTCTTGAATAGTTTCAATATTTAATGGGTTAGACAAGGGATCAAGATGATTAGACATTAATTTTTAGTTTTAATAAAGGAAAAAAACTCAATATTGGGGGTATCTTTCGTTAGAGTATATAAAGCTAATTGTAATAAGTTATTTTTGATAACATGGTCAACGAAAATTTAGTTAAAGATGTAGTAAAAGAGCCTTACAAATATGGTTTCGTTACTGATATTGAAACTGAAAAAATAGAAAAAGGATTAAATGAAGATATCATAAAATTAATTTCACAGAAAAAAGAAGAGCCAAAGTTTCTTCTTGATTTTAGATTAAAAGCTTTTAAAAAATGGCAAAAAATGAAAGAGCCTGATTGGGCAGCATTAGGATATAAAAAAATTGATTATCAAGATATTATTTATTACTCTGCTCCTAAGCAAAAAGAGAAAATTTCTAGCTTAGATGAAGTTGATCCCAAACTTCTTGAGACTTTTGACAAATTAGGAATACCACTCACGGAGCAAAAAAAACTCACAAATGTCGCAGTAGATGCCGTCTTTGATAGTGTTTCTATTGCCACAACTTTTAGAGAAGAACTTGCTGAACATGGAGTTATATTTTGCTCAATTAGTGAAGCAGTAAAAAATCACGCGGATTTGATTGAAAAATATTTAGGTACAGTAGTTCCAGCTAGTGATAATTATTTTGCAGCACTAAATTCTGCAGTTTTTAGTGATGGTTCTTTTGTTTATATCCCAAAAGGTGTTACCTGCCCTATGGATCTATCTTCCTACTTCAGAATTAATAGTGGGGATTCAGGACAATTCGAAAGAACATTAATCATTGCTGAAGAATCAAGTTCTGTAAGCTATCTAGAAGGTTGTACCGCTCCAATGTTTGATACAAATACCCTACATGCTGCAGTTGTAGAGCTTATAGCATTAGACGACGCCTCAATAAAATATTCAACAGTACAAAATTGGTATGCTGGTGATGAAGAAGGTATTGGTGGAATTTTTAATTTTGTCACCAAGAGAGGGAAATGTTTAGGTAAGAGAAGTAAAATTAGCTGGTCTCAAGTTGAAACAGGGTCGGCAATTACATGGAAATATCCCAGCTGTCTTCTTTTAGGGGAAGAATCTGTAGGAGAATTTTATTCAGTGGCTCTCACCAATAATCTTCAGCAAGCAGATACTGGCACAAAAATGATCCATATTGGTCCTAAGACCAAATCGACTATTGTTAGCAAAGGTATTAGTGCAGGTAACTCAAAAAATAGCTACAGAGGTCTTGTCAAAATGGGAACAAAAGCTACAGGATCAAGAAATTACAGTCAATGTGATTCAATGTTAATAGGGGATCAAGCTTCTGCAAATACATTCCCTTACATCAAATCTCAACAACCCAATTCTGAAGTTGAGCATGAAGCAAGCACATGTAGAATCTCAGAAGACCAACTTTTTTATCTACAAAGCAGAGGTATAGAATTTGAAGAGGCAGTATCTATGATGGTCAGTGGTTTTTGCAGAGATGTATTTAATCAATTACCTATGGAATTTGCTGCTGAAGCAGATAAGTTACTGGCACTTAAACTAGAAGGATCGGTAGGTTAATTAATCAATTTCTAAACTGATATGCAAAGTAAAATGAAAGAATCAGATCCAATTTTAGAAGTTGAAAATCTCTCTGCATCTACTGATAATCTTCCAATTTTAAAAGGGGTTTCACTTACTGTCTATCCCGGAGAAATCCATGCCATCATGGGAAGAAATGGATGTGGCAAAAGTACTCTTTCGAAAATCATTGCAGGACATCCCTCGTATAATATTACAAATGGCCACATAAAATTTTTAGGTGAAAACATCAACTCTCTTGAACCTGAAGAGAGATCTCAATCAGGAATTTTTCTTGGTTTCCAATACCCAATTGAGATTCCAGGTGTAAGTAATCTTGAGTTTCTTAGAGTTTCAACTAATGCTAGAAGGAAATTCCTCAACAAAGAAGAATTGGATACTTTTGATTTTGAAGAATTAGTTAAAGAAAAATTAGAAATTGTGAAAATGGATCACGCATTCCTATCAAGGAGTGTAAATCAAGGCTTTTCCGGAGGTGAAAAAAAAAGGAATGAAATTCTGCAAATGGCATTACTCGAGCCCAAGATAGCAATATTAGATGAGACCGATTCTGGTCTAGATATTGATGCTCTAAGAATAGTGGCATCAGGAATTAAAAAAATATCTAATGCACAAACTGGAATTATACTTATTACCCACTATCAAAGATTATTAGATGAGATTGAACCAAATTATGTCCATGTTATGTCAGACGGACAAATCATAAAAACTGGTGAGAGTGATCTTGCTCTAGAGCTTGAGAAAAAAGGATATGAATGGACTGATAACTTTATAAAAGAGACCTAAATAAATGGAAATTATTGAAAAAATAAAAACCAATAAATCGATTGGTAATCAAACAGAAATACAAAAAATCTGTCTAAATAAATTACAGTCAAGTCCCCTTCCTAATCCCAAAAGTGAGCAATGGAGACTTTCAAATAAATCAAAATTGTCAACCCTTTTAGATTACTCAGTTAATGAAAAAGATTCAAAATTTGATATTCCATATCCGAAAAATTCTCAAAGTACAATTAGGTTAGTAATTGGTGATAATTCCCAAATTAATTTAGTAGAGGAAAATTATTCAATCAATCAACTAAGTGAGGATGAATTACAAAAATATATCAAGGAACAGATATCTTGTTTTGATCAAAACGAAAATTGGAGTGACTTACTAAATCTGTCTTTAAACAGTACAAAGAATACCTTGGGATTTAAAGTAAGTGGATCAGAAATCCCTCCTATTGAAATCTTTAGTCACGCATCGAGTAATTCTTTAAACGCAAAAACCCTAATAATATTTTTAGAAAAAAATTGTGATATTGATTTATTACAAGTCAATCTTGGTAAAGACAACTCTTCATTATCTCAATCAACGTTCTTATGTTTAGAAGAAAATAGTTCCGTAAACCATGGTGTTGTTTCTTACGGGGAAAATAAATCAAATCTATTAAATTCTCTCAATGTAATTCAACAAAAAAATAGTTCATACAACTTAGGATCTTTACATTTCAAATTTAATTATGCAAGATTTGAAATTCGTATTAAACAATCTGCGGGAAACGCTAAAACAAATATCAAAGGTATGCAAATAACAAAAAAAGATGAGCAGATTTCAACATATACAAAAATAGAATTTAATGGCCCAAATGGATTTCTAGATCAAATTAATAAATCACTTGCTGATGATAAATCACATGCAATATTTGAAGGTTCAATAATAGTTCCGAAAGTTGCCCAGAGAACTGATGCTTCTCAATTAAGCAGAAATTTACTTTTATCAAATCTCGCACAAATAGATACCAAACCTCAATTAGAAATAATTGCTGATGATGTCAAATGCAAACATGGAGCTACAATTTCACAATTAAATGAAGAAGAACTTTTTTATATGCGAACAAGAGGGATCACATTAACAGAAGCAAGTAAACTACAATTAAGTTCTTATTTTCAAGAAATAATTTCATTTATTCCCGTTTCAAAAGATAGATGGGATTTGCTTGATAAACTTTTAAATGAAAATTAATGGAAACAATTCAAAATTTTCCTGAAATAACGAAGAAAGACTTTCCTCTTTTAAATAAGAAATTAAAAAGTAGTGAGCAAATTATTTATTTAGACCATGCTGCAACCACTCAAAAACCAATACAAGTCTTAGAAAAAATTAATGAATACTATAAAAATTTTAATGCCAATGTACATAGAGGCGCACATCAATTAAGTGCTAAAGCGACAGAAGAATTTGAAAATGCACGTTATTTAATTAGCCAATATATAAAAGCGAATTCATCAAAAGAAATTATTTTCACAAGAAATGCTACTGAGGCTATCAATCTAGTAGCTAGATCATGGGGCGAATATTCATTAAAAGAAAACGATGAAATTCTCTTGTCAATAATGGAGCATCATAGCAATATTGTTCCATGGCAAATGGTTGCAGCAAAAAACAAATGCAAATTAAAATTTATTGGTATAGATAAAGAAGGGAAATTAGATATAGACGACTTTAAATCAAAACTAACATCTAGAACTAAACTTGTTAGCCTAGTTCATGTTAGTAATACTCTAGGTTGCTGTAATCCAATCAAAGAAATAACTAAATTAGCTAAACAAAAAGGTTCTTTAGTGTTAATAGATGCATGCCAAAGTTTGGCTCATCAAAAACTGGATGTGATTGATCTTAATATAGATTTTTTAGCTGGATCAGGACATAAATTATGCGGTCCTACAGGTATTGGTTTCCTCTGGTCAAGAAAAGAAATCCTAGAAAAAATTCCTCCTCTCTTTGGAGGCGGCGAAATGATTCAAGATGTTTTTGAAGAGACAAGTACTTGGGCAGAACTACCACACAAATTTGAAGCTGGAACGCCAGCCATTGCAGAAGCAATAGGTCTTGCAGAAGCAATTAATTATATTAACAATATTGGATTGAATGACATTCATAAATATGAAAAGACTATTACTAAATATTTATTTGAAAAATTAAATCAAATAGAAAATATTGAAATCATAGGTCCATCACCAGAGATAGATCCAGACAGAGCCTCACTTGCCACTTTTTATATAAAAAATATACATTCAAATGATATTGCTGAAATTCTTGATTCAAAAGGAATTTGCATCAGAAGTGGACACCATTGCTGCCAACCTCTTCACAGACATATTGGAATTAAATCAACAGCTAGAATAAGTATGAATTTCACAACCAATATTGAAGAAATTGATATGTTTATAGAAAAATTAAAGGAAACTATTGATTTTCTAAAAATCAATTCTTAAATATTCAAAGCATTTTTTAAAAATTCCTCAGATTTTTGCATTACTACTTCTTTATTTTCAATATTTCTAAACCCATGCCCTTCATTATCAAAAAAAATAACTTCTGAATATTTATTATTCTGAAGCAAAATTTCTTGAATTTTTAAAGTTTGTTTATAAGAAATAACTGTATCTTTTTTCCCATGAAACAATAAGATAGGTTTTTTTATTTTGTTAATATGATTTATCGGTGATCTATTTATATAATCATCATGGTCTTTTGCATAATTTCCTACCAAGGAATTTAAATAATCTTTTTCAAACCTATGAGTGTTGTAATGCATATCCTTCAAATCAATAACAGGATATTTACAAATTGCTGCTGTAAAAATAGAACCATATAATAAACAATTCAGGGCAGTTAATCCACCAGCACTATTTCCAAAAATTACTATTTTTTCACTATCAACTTGATTTGATTTAATTAATTCAAGAGCTAGTGCTTTGCAATCATAAGAATCAACAATGCCCCATTTATAATTCAACCTCTCTCTATATGCTTTGCCAAATCCTGATGATCCTCCATAATTGACTTCAGCAACAAAAAATCCCTTCGACGTCCAATATTGAACTTCAGAATTATATGATCCATCAAAACATGAAGTTGGTCCGCTATGTGCTCTAACGAGGAGCGGTGGCTTTCTAAAATTTTCCACAAGCGGTCTATAAAGAAAACAATGAGTTGATTTATCTTCAAAACCTTTAAACCAAAATGTTTCAGGTATTGAACAATCTTTTATATGATCAAAAAATATCTGCTCAGAAAAATTTGATAAAACTTTTTTTGCAAAATCTATTTCAAATACAATTCCCAAAAAATCAAATCCATAACCCTTTAAAAGAACTTTTTTCCGAAAAACACTGAAATCACTTATTGAGGTAAAAGGAGTAGAAAATTCTTTAACAAATTCAAGATCTTTATATTGTTCCACTATTAAACTATTTTCTTTTTTTGCTACACAAAATAAATTTTTTTTATTCCCTGAAAAAAATGTTATTCCAGTGACCCATTGTGGTGCTCCATATTCAATCAAATTCCTCTCTACTCTTTTCTTAATAAAAATATTCTCAATTTCACTAACATCTAAAAATAATAAGTTCCACCATCCAGAACTATCTTCAGAACATACCAAATGTGTTTCACTTATCCAATAGGGTTGAAAAAAAGAAACTTTTTTTTTGGAATTTATTAGCTTATTTGAGAATTTTTTTATTTTTTCTATCTCACCATCTTGATCTATTTGAGCAAAAAACAGCTCATTTTTCTCCCAGGGCATATATGGAGAATCCCACTCTATCCAAGAAAGTAAGTTAGCAGATCTATTAGAAGATAATTCTCCAGCAAAATTTTTAAATTTTTTTATTAGATGAATATCTTGTTTAGTTTTTTTTAAATTTAAAAAAAATAAATAATCTCTATTATTAATTTCACAAATTCCATACAATAAATTTTTTTCAGAAATGACAAATGAAGAATCAAAATTTCCATCAATTGATTTAGATAGTTGATTAGGTTCTTGAACTGAAACGAGATATTTATTTTGGCTTCTATCAGTTGACGCTGCCTCTTTAAAAATTTGAACCCATACTGCGTTGGTAATCTGATCTATCCATATCAAATAAAAATTATTTTTTAAATATGTACATTTATAAGATTTACCACCATATCCATGAAAATTATTTTTAATATTATATTTTTTACTTGTTAATTTCTGAGGAAGCGCCTCTTTTTCATTAAATGGTCTTGCAAAAATAGCATTTTCATTTTGACCTTCAGGAACAAGATCAATCCAAAAAATGATATCCCTAACAATAGTTAATTCCTTAAAAGATTTTTTCTTAGATACAGTTTGCCTAACTTTTAACTGATCATCATTACTCATTTAAAAAAACTATAAAGAATGCAAATTAAAGTGCTAGTATTTTTATAGCTAAACTCTTAAGTAAAAACCTTTTTTTAACGTGGCAAACCATTTTTCACAACTTGCAAAAAAGTCAAGAACAAATGGAAACGCAGAAAAAATTGCAAAAGAACAACCAGGTAAGCCATCTCTAGACATTTATAAACTTGGTGATGATGTATTAAGACAAAATTCCACAAGAATAACTAAAGTTGACGAATCGATTAGAAAACTTGCTAGAGAAATGCTTCAAAGCATGTATGCAGCTAAAGGAATTGGACTTGCTGCACCTCAAATTGGAATCAACAAAGAGCTTCTTGTCATAGACGTAAATTTTGAAGATTCAGCAGCAGAACCTTTAATATTAATCAATCCCGAAATTACAGACTTTGGAACAACCCTTAATTCATACGAAGAAGGCTGCTTGAGTATACCTGGCGTCTATTTGAATGTAGTAAGACCATCAACTATAAAATTAAAATTTAGAGATGAAATGGGACGACCACGTAAAATGAAAGCAGATGGACTTCTAGCGAGGTGTATTCAACACGAAATGGATCACTTAAATGGAATATTATTTGTAGATAGAGTTACATCAAAAGATGATTTGAACAAAGAACTTTTAAAAGAAGGATTTAACGAAAAAGACGTTATCTCAATTAATTAATTTAATGACTGAAACAACAATATTTCAAAAAATCATTAATGGAGAAATACCCTGCGATAAGCTTTATGAAGATAAGTTTTGTATCGCGTTTAATGATATCCAGGCACAAGCTCCAGTACATTTTTTAGTGATTCCTAAAAATCCAATAATCAGTTTATTAGAGTGTATTGAGCAAGATGCAAATTTATTAGGGCATTTACTTTTTGTTGGTAGCAAAATAGCTAAATCAAAAAATTTAACTAATTGGAGAACAGTAATTAACACTGGAGCAGAATCTGGACAAACAGTTTTTCATTTACATATTCATTTTTTATCTGGAAGAAAAATGAATTGGCCTCCAGGTTAAAACTCTCGAAAGAAATATTAATGGGTTATAAATAAATAAAAACAAAATGAATACTCCAGAGTCCTTAAATACAGAATCTAAAAATTTATTCAATTTAATTTCAAAAAATTGGGAAGAGCTAGATGATTCACTCAAAACTAAGTTAATAAAAATTTGGAACGTTTTAACTTATAAATGGCAACTACAAATTTTATTTAATTTACCTTTTCTACTATGGTGGGCATTAGATAAATCTTTTCCAAAAGTTCATGAATTTGATGCAACAATCTTGAATTACTTGAATTTACCTGACTGGGCACTTTCATTTATTGGCTTTGGTCAATAGACTGCTAAAAGTTATAATTTATTTCATAACACTAGTCGAGTAATGAATAAAGCAGTTAATAATAAATCCAAAATACTGTACCAATTACAAAAATTAAGGAAGCTATCTCAGCCGTTTTTTCTTCCCATAGATCAATGTAATGGATTTCAATTCATATGGCTTTTGATTTCTCTTTTATTTTGTGTTGGTGGAGTAGTACTTGTTGGTCTTACAGGAATAATAAGTTTTTTCGAAAGCTTTCAACCAATTTTTCTTGAAAAGTATTTCGGAGGTGTAGTAAGTACTGTCAATTCAATTTGGGCTGGGAGTTGGGGATTGCTTTTCTCTGCATTATTTCTAATTGGATCAGGAAGCTTTTTTAGCTTAAGACGTCAATTAAAAAACCGTAGATGGTTACATTGGTTATTCCTTGCGATAATTGTATTAATGCTTTTAGCTGTAAACGGAATAAACGCTGGTATTGGATTCATTGCAAGAGATTTAACAAATGCTTTAGTAGAAAAACAAGAAGATGGATTTTATCGGATATTGGGTATTTACGCTTGTTGTTTCGCTGTGGCTCTACCAATACGGGTTTCCCAAATATTTTTTACATATAAGTTAGGAATAATTTGGAGAGAATGGCTTTCAAAAAGTCTAGTTAAAGATTATATGACAAATAAAGCTTATTACCAGTTAAATCCCAATGATGAAGAACAAACCGATGTAGATAATCCCGATCAAAGAATCACAGATGATACCAGAGCTTTTACTGGGCAAAGTCTCTCTTTCACATTAGGTATTTTTGATGCCCTACTAACATTTTCACTTAATATTCTTATTTTATGGAGTATTAGTACAACACTTACTTTTTCTTTATTTGGTTACGCCGCATTTGCAACTTCTATCCTCTTAATTGCTGGAAAAAATCTTGTAAAGATTGACTTTGATCAACTCAGATATGAAGCAGATTTTCGATATGGCTTAGTACATATTCGAGATAATGCTGAATCAATAGCCTTTTACTCTGGAGAGAATCCTGAGCGAAGTGAAACTGAAAGACGCTTAGGAGAAGTGGTGAGAAACTTTAATTTACTGATTATATGGAGAGTAATAATAGACGTCATGAGAAGATCCATTAATTATGCTGGAAATTTCTTTCCATATTTAATAATGGCAATCCCTTACTTTAAAGGTGATATTGATTATGGACGCTTTATTCAAGCAAGCTTTGCATTTGGAATGGTTGAAGGTTCGTTATTTTTCATTGTTAATCAAATCGAAGAACTTGCAAAATTTACTGCTGGCATTGGCAGATTAGAAGGATTCCAATCAAAAGTTGAATCCATTAGTCAAACCAACCCAACAAGCAATCAAAATGTTATTTCAGATTACCCCTCAATTCTTATTAATAATGCTGACCTTTGCCCACCAGGATCAAATAAAACAATAATTAAAAATTTAAATTTGAGCATCGACAATAATCAATCACTTTTGGTAGTGGGACCATCTGGGTGCGGAAAAACATCTTTACTAAGAATGATTAGTGGTTTATGGGAACCCGATCAGGGAGTAATTAAAAAACCAAAAATTGGGGAATTATTATTCATACCTCAAAAACCATATATGCTACTTGGTTCTTTAAGGGAACAGTTATGTTATCCCACAGAAGTCAAGAAATTTAGTGATGAACATCTTACTTCTGTACTTCATGAAGTAAATTTAAAAACTTTAGTGGATCGGTATCCTAATCTTGATATCAAACAAGATTGGCCACGAATTCTTTCCTTAGGCGAGCAACAAAGATTGGCTTTTGCAAGACTTCTACTAAATTCTCCAAGATTTGCAGTACTTGATGAAGCAACAAGTGCTTTAGATATTAACACGGAAAAAAAACTATATAGTTTACTTAAGGAAAGAGAACTTTCTCTTATTAGTGTTGGACATAGACCTAGCTTGATAGATTTTCACGAGAATATTTTAGAATTAAATGGACAGGGAGACTGGAAATTATTGACGTCTGATAAGTATAATTTTAAGGATTAACAAAAAAAATGAATTCGAAAGAAGAAACTAACTCAGAAGTCACTAATCTAGAGAATGAGAGTTTTACAGAACAGCAGAAAGATCCAAATTATAACAATGAACAAACTGGAAATAATCAATTAGATGAAAAATCGATAGAAATTAAAGATGAATATAAATTTGGATGGAGTAGTTATTCTGAAAAAACTAATGGAAGATTCGCAATGATTGGCTTTCTTTCAATAATATTGATTGAACTATTTAGTAATCAATCGTTTTTAAAATGGGCAGGAATCCTATAATTAATCATCAAATCTAGAACTGTTATCTCTAGGTTTTTTCTTGTTTGTTCCAACGTTATATCTACTTTTTTGATTTTTTGAACTTGATCTAACTGAAGAGCCTACTCTACGAGTTTCACGTGGTTTTTTAGCTTGATTAGAATCTTTAAATGAAGCATCTTCTACTTGAGCTGTTGAAGTTTGCTGCCTAATAGGGGATCTAGTAGGTTTCTTTCTTAATGGAGAAGAATCAGCAGGAGGAGAGATATTATCTTGTCTAGAAACTGTACGATTCATTCTGGGTCTTGACCCTGTTTTAACTTCATCGCGAGAAAAATTTCTTCTTTCACCAAAGTTATTTGTTTCTGGTTTTTTCATATTTCTATCTTCAGAAGTCTGTCTTCTCCTTCTTATAGGCTCGTCATTTTCAAACTGACTTATATCCCTTGTAGATGGCCTACTTCTACTTGCTGCAGCAGAGGGTATTGCTCTTGCAACATTCCTCCTACGAGATCTCCCCTCCGTATAGTCTTCTTCAAATTCATCTTCTTGAGGTCTAAATCTTCTAGATGGTCTCTCCGATTCTTCAAACCTATCATAATCGTCATTAAATCGACCTCTAGAATTTCTTGGAACATCAGAAATAGGATCATCATCAAAATAAGATGACCTTCTAGCTTGATCAGTAGCAACTCCCCTCAATCGCACACTTTCATATGCGAAAAAAACTGTAGTTCCTGCTAATAAAAACTGCCCAAACTGAAGGATAGGATCTAACCTCCAGCCTTGAAAAAATAATATTCCTCCGCACAAAAGTCCAATTGCTGCAAAGAAAACATCATAATCCCGCGCCAAGGCAGGCTTAAAGGACCTCAAAAAATAAAGGCCTCCTCCACATACCGCGAGAACTATACCAACAATACTGGCCCAATTGAGACTAGCATTGACCACATTCTTTCTCCAAAAATTTATTTTTAAAAGGGTTACTTATATCCCCTATATATATAGTGTACTTAAAACTTCTACAAAAACTAGCGTCTTCCAGTAGAAGTACGATCGAGGGAATCTTTCTGGCTGACAAAAATCAAAAATGCAGTGGCTGGAATAACGATAAGTAAGGCAGCAGCAATAAAACTACCTATCATTCCTACTGCAGAATTATTTGCAACTTCAGCAGAAAAATCTGCGGCTAGTGATAAATTTGAGATTTGAAACACTTTTTAAATATTTAATTCTCAATTTATAATACGAATTAAATACGTTTCAATGGGTTATTTATTAAGATGAATTAAATAATTGTGATTTCCTTGCTTGCAAACTCTCTTCAAATTTTAGATATTAGTTTAGGAATTTCTCTTTCATATCTAACTATAATTTTTCTAATAAGATTAATACTTACTTGGTACCCAAAAATTGATTTAAATAAAGGTTTATGGTTATTAGTTTCAATACCATCAAGCTCTATTCTTAATTTAACAAGAAAACTAATTCCTCCTATTGGCGGCGTTGATGTTGGACCCGTAATTTGGATCGGAATTATAAGCTTTTTAAGAGAAATATTAGTCGGTCAGCAAGGGCTTATAAAAATCGCATTGCATACACATATTTCATAGAAATCTTTTAATTATTTCTCAGTAATTTGGCAATAATTCTTCTTCCACATATTTAGTATGTATCTTACCCTGCTTAAATTTAGATTTATTCAGTAAGGTTAGATGAAAGTTAATTGTCGTAGGAATACCAGTTACTGCACATTCATTTAAAGCCCTATTCATACGTTTAATTGCAGTATTACGATCCTTTCCCCAGACTATTAATTTACCTATTAATGAGTCATAAAAAGGAGGAATTTCATAACCTGTATAGACATGACTATCCACCCTTACACCAGGGCCACCAGGAGGAAGCCACCCAGTTATTTTTCCGGGTGATGGTCGGAAATTGTGAGAAGGATCTTCAGCATTGATTCTACATTCAATGGCATGACCGTTTAAATGGATATCATCCTGATTAAATTCCAAGTTTGCTCCGCTTGCGATTTTAATTTGCTCAGCTATTAAATCAACTCCTGTAACCATTTCAGTAACAGGATGTTCAACTTGAATCCTAGTATTCATCTCCATAAAATAAAAATTATCATTATCATCAACTAAAAATTCAACTGTCCCCGCCCCTTCGTAGCCGATACTTTTTGCAGCAGCAATAGCTGCATTCCCCATTTTTTTTCTTAGCTCAGTATTAATTGCGGGACTAGGAGACTCCTCTAGTAACTTCTGATGTCTTCTTTGAACTGAACAATCTCGCTCTCCTAAATGAACAACATTTCCCGACCTGTCCGCCAAAATTTGAATTTCTACATGTCTTGGCTTCTTTATAAATTTCTCCATATATAAACCATCATTACCAAAAGCTGCTTCTGCTTCGCCTTGAGCGGCTTTAAACATTTTTTCTAGATTATCAGAGTTTTCAACCAACCTCATACCTCTTCCACCACCTCCAGCAGTGGCTTTAATAATTACCGGATAGCCAATATCATCTGCCAATTTATAAGCCTCATCAACATTTGATAATAAGCCTTTACTACCAGGTACTGTTGGAACTCCAACTGCTTCCATAGTTTCTTTAGCTGTAGATTTATCTCCCATAGATCTAATAGCTTTAGGAGATGGGCCAATAAAAACTATGCCATGATCATTACACATCTCAGCAAATTTATCATTTTCCGCAAGAAAACCATAACCGGGATGAATAGCATCAACTCCTCTCGATGTAGCAGCAGCAAGTATATTTGGAATATTTAAATAACTCTTATTACTTAATGAATCTCCTACGCAAACCGCCTCATCAGCAAGCTGAACATGCAATGCTTTTTTATCTACAGTGCTAAAAACTGCAACGGTTGCAATACCTAGTTCTCTACAACTTCTGACAATTCGTAAAGCTATTTCTCCACGATTCGCAATTAAAACTTTTTCAACCATTATGAAAATAAAATTGAAGAAATGAAATGACTTAAAATAAAAAATTATTTGCCAAAGTATTCAACAAAATTTTTTAGTGATCAGGGGACATTTTTTACAATACAACCTAAAACGTTACATATGTATAAATATTTGTTTTATGCAATAGAAAAATTATTCATAATATTCAAAAAACTCTTTTCGAACTACATGCTTAATTCAGCCAATAATGTATGATATTTTTAAGGTTTCAACATCCCCCGGCTGCTGAAAACCCTTTGCGGACGTGGCGGAATTGGTAGACGCGCACGTCTAAGGAGCGTGTGGCTTCGGCCTTGCGAGTTCAAGTCTCGCCGTCCGCATTTAATGTATTCTGGTTTAACTGCAATGAAAAAAGAATCAGTTGCAGTAGTTATAATTTCCAATGGTCCTGGTGAATTAACTACATGGGTAAATCCTGTAGTGGATGAGCTAAACAAAATAAATAAATCACTATGTGATGAAGATAAACAAGATTTCACTCTTAGGTTAGTCCTTGTTCCTTGCCCAAATGCAACTGGTAAAGAATTTTTAGTTGCAAATTCATGGAATAAATTCGAACTAATTACAAAATCCAAAAGTTTTTGGAAACTATTGATAAAGCCACATTCTTTTGCTGATTGGCCAAAAAAAGGGATAGTTATTTTCCTTGGTGGGGATCAATTTTGGAGCATTTTATTAGCTAAAAGATTAGGTTATTTAAATATCACATATGCTGAATGGGTTTCACGATGGCCTAAATGGACCAATGAAATTGCTGCTATGAATGTAAAAGTAAAAGAGTTAATACCTAAAAGATATAAATATAAATGTAAAGTAATTGGCGATTTGATGGCAGATATCAAACTTAATAGCGAAAAATCAATAAGAAATAAAGAAAAACACTACATTGCATTATTGCCTGGTTCTAAGAAAGCAAAGCTTTCTGTTGGAATTCCTTTCTTCTTAGAAGTTGCAGATCATATCGCTAAAGAAAATCAAAATATAAATTTTATAATCCCAATTGCCCCAACTACTGACAAAAGTGAATATTTATTTTTTCAAAGCAACAAAAATCCAATTGCTAAATATTACTCATCAAAAATCAAAACAATTAAAAACTTCAAATACTCTAGTTTTGATTATGTAATTGAAACATCAAAAAAAACAAAGATTTATCTAATCAAGAAACATCCTTGCTATGAAATATTAAAAGAATGTGATCTTGCAATTACAACTGTAGGAGCAAATACTGCAGAATTAGCAGCAATTAGTCTTCCAATGTTAGTTGTTTTGCCAACTCAACATTTAAATATGATGAACGCTTGGGATGGTATTTTTGGAGTAGTTGGAAAAATTGCATTCATAAATAGATTCCTAACTTTTATAATTAAAAAATTTTATCTTAAAAAAAAGAAGTTTTTTGCTTGGCCAAATATTAAAGCTAAAAAAATGATAGTCCCTGAAAGGATAGGTAATATTTCGACAATAAAAATTGCAAGAGAAGTATTATTTCTTATTAAAAATAAAGATCAATTAAAAAGTATCAGGGATAATCTAAACAAAGAACGAGGTGATAAAGGTGCTGCAAAAAAACTTGCTTCTATAATTGTTAATTCAATGAAGAAACTTTAACAATTACCAGGGATCATCAATTTCAAACTTTTCTGATTTTTTATTATCTTGAACTAAATTTTGTTCGTTTAGTGGTTCAATATCTAAAGTTTCAGTTGCATTTTGAATTGGTCTTTTCGAAGCTAAATAAGTAGTTGATTGTTTTTTTTGCTTTAAATCAATTTTGTTTTTTTCATCTATTTGATTAACAATATTTTGATCCTGGATCTGATCAGAATCATCATTATCCATATATAGTTTTTTTCTATTATTTAGTTCTTCTTCAGAACCTTTTATTTCAACATATTCAAGTTCATCTTCATAATCATCTTCATAATCATCTTCATAATCATCTTGTTCAACAACTTCTTCATATTCCTCTACCAAATTGTTTTGCTGTTCTGATTCAGAACCTGAAAGTAACTGATTCTCAACAGGTACAAGATTTGCTGAGTATCCATTGATTTCCCTTTCATCCCATGAAGAACCCCCGACTCCAAGTTTCTCAAGTAGTCCACTATTTAGTTGCTTCAGTTTTTCTTCAGCACCTTCATAAACAATAATCCTATCAGTGCCGCTACTTACAATTTCCTCAACAGGGATTTCCCAAGTACTTAAAACTCCCTCGCCTAAAAGCGGCACACCAACAGCACCCATAACAAGAGATATCAAATCCCCAGTCTCAATATCAAAAGAAAAGCCAAGAACTCTTCCCAGAAGTTGTCCAGATTCTGTAATCACTTGACAATTAATTACCTTCCCATACCTTTCTGGAGAAAAACTTTCACTTAAAGAATCTAGGGAGTCAACTAATATTACATCTCCAACTTGCTTAATACTTTCTAAAGGCATCCATTTTGGCAAACCTGGTAAAAATCTTGTAAGTGGATTATCTCTTAGTCCCAACGCGACCACCTCTCTTCTATCAATATCAACAACAACTTCGCCAACTACGCCTAGCCGTCTTCCAGTATCAGTAGTTATCACTTGTGTTCCCATTAATTCTGACCTTAACCATAAACGTTCACTAGGAACCGAGTTAGGGAGATTCTTATTAGCAGATGTGTTAGACAAGCTCATAAATTTCTTTTTATCATTCTGACGTATAAATTTAAAAAAGTGTGTTTATGCAGCATTTGGTAACCCAAGAACTTGAGTATTAGCACCTCTTGCTTGCGCAACCCCAATTGTTCGTTCAGATGCACTAATCATAGGCCTTCTATGACTTACGACTATAAATTGAGCATTTGATGACTGATTTGATATTAGTTTTGACAACCTTTCAACATTAATACCATCTAAAAAACTATCAACCTCGTCTAATGCATAAAAAGGTGAAGGCTTATACTTTTGCAAAGCAAATAAAAAACTCAAAGCAGTTAACGATTTTTCACCACCTGACATAGACGCTAATCTTCTGACATTTTTTCCCTTGGGATGAGCCACTAAAGTTAATCCTCCTTCTAAAGGAGAATTAGGATTTTCAAGTTGAAGAAATCCATCTCCATCAGATAAATTTGCAAAAATCTCTCTAAAATGTCTATCAACCTCTGTAAATGCTTGCATAAAAGCTTCTTGACGCATCGTAGATACAGTTTCTATTCTCAGCAATAATTCAGATCTTTCATTAGATAGAATTTCTAATTTTTCTCGCAAACCATTTAATCTCTCAATTAATTCTTCTAGTTCATCAAGAGCTAGCATATTGACAGGTTCTAAGCTTTCTAGTTTTGCATTTATAATCGAAATTTCTGATTGCAAAGATTCAAGACTCTTCCCTTCATGTTCTCCAAACTCCGGGGAAGGATTAGGTAGATCTTTCTTATAATTTTCTAATTTTATTTTCTCGCTCCTCATCTCTTCTTTAAGGGAATGCATATCCCTTTCAAGATATTCAAGCTTTAACAGATAGTTATTATATTCTTGCCTTTTATTTGAAATTGAAAAGTTTAATTCATCTCTTTTCCTTCTCAATAAACCTAAATTCTTCTCTAGAGAATTTTTTTGATTATCGAGATCTGAAAGCTCTTTTTTAAATTGATCCCTTTTTTCTATCCATTCACTATGAGCAATTGCGAGTTGTTTAATAGATTCCTGCAAGTTTTTTTCTTGTATTAAAGTAATTTTTAATGAATTATTGATACGCTCTTTATTTAAAGCAAATTGATTCTTTTTATCTAGTAATGTATTCCTCTCTTGAATAAGTAATTCAAGTTTTTTATCAAGATTATTAAAATCATCATTAAAAGCTATTAATGATGATTTTTGATTTTTTTCATAATTTGCCTTTTGAATGGTTTGTAGTTGATCAAACTTATCGTGATAAGGCTTCAATTGATTTTTTAAATGACCTAACTCTTTAACTATTAAATTATTAGCAGTATCGATTTTATTTACTCTCGATTTACAATCCTCAATTCTTTGCGAAACAGCTTTAAGAGAATCTTGATTTACTTCAATTTCTTTATTAAATGAGGCACAATCCTCAATTATTTGACTGCGGTTAGAATTTAATATACTAAGTCTATTATTTTTTTGTATCAAATCACAATTTGACTCTTTTAAAGCTTCTTCGATAACTAATAATCTTTCTTTTATAGGACTGGAATCATCATTATCATTATTAATTCCAAACCTATAAGCCAAATCTTTATTTAACTTACTGCCTCCTGTAATAGCACCACTTGCTTCTAATAATTCACCACTTAATGTAACCAACCTATTTTTTTGTGTAGATAACCTAGCTGAGGATAAGTCTGAAAAAACCAAGGTATCTCCAAAAACATATCGAAAAACATCTGAATAAACTTCATCAAAAGTAATTAGATTAATAGCTTTATCAATAAATCCATTCTCCCTGTTATTTTCAAATCTTGAAATTGCATAATTCTTTTTATGACTTTTAATTCTATTTAAAGGTAAAAAAGTTAATCTTCCCGCTTTCTTCTTTTTAAGAATTTCAATTGCTTTTGCAGCAATATGATCATTATCAACAACAATTTGTCCTAACCTATTTCCAGCAGCAATTTCTAATGCATATCTATTTTTCTCACTGACCTCTCCAAGTTGAGCTACATAACCATGTATACCCTCTAACCCTGCTTCTAAGAGAATTCTGAGAGCATATGAACCTCTAGATTCGTTCAAAGCTTCCTTCCTGCTTTCAAATCTAGATAAATCCTTTTCAAGCCTTAATTGCTCGTTATTTAACCTTGATTTAGTTTTAATTAATAAATCGATTTCATTTTTTAAAGAATTAATTTCTGCGCTATTACTTGCCAAGTTTTTATTATTTGTATCGGATGTCTCTTTTTTTCTTTGATTTCCCTGAAAAAGTTTCTGCTTTTCTAAGTCTAAGGATTCGATCTGCGACAATATCTCATCTTTTTGAATATTATTTTGAATAGTTTCTTCTTCAATTTTCCTTTTTTTTATTTCCAAAGGATTAATTTGATTTTTTATACTTTCAAGCTGAGCATTTAATTTGATACTTTGTTTTGAGAATTCTCCAGATTCTCCAGCCGCATCAGAAAGTTTTTTTCTTGATAGTTTGTGTTTTAAAGTGAGACTGTCAATTTGCAAGTTCAATTGATTTAAAAAATTATCATCGAAATTTTCTTGTCTCATCTTTTCTGACTCGATATCCCTCTTAGAAATAGCAATTTCATCTCTCTGTTTTTGTAATTTAATACCTTCTTCTTTATTCAGACTTGATATCCTATCAAGTTCTCTCAAGCTAGAATTAATACTTCCAATATCAGAATTAACTTTTATCAATTTATCCTCTCCTTTTTCCTTAAGCTCATCAACAAGTATTTTCAAAGCATCTTCTAAAACTGATATTTCTTTACTAATAGATTCTTTTTCTTTATTAAACAAGATTTTATTTTTTTCAATTTCACTTTCTTTTTTTTCTATAGATTCAACATGCTTAACTTGTTTTTCAAAAATAAGAACTTTCTCTAATTCTATTATTTGTAATAGTTTTGCCTTTAACTCTTTATATCGCTTTGCTTTTTCACATTCTTTTTCAAGCTTATTTTTACTAGATTGCAATTCATTTTCTAAAATTTCACATCTTTCTTGTCTTTCAAAAACGTCATTTAATTTTGCATTAGTTTGTTCTATTCTTGTATCAAAAAGTGCGACTCCTGCTAATTCATCAATAAGATTTCTCCTTTCCTTATTATTCATTGATACTATTCTTGTTACATCACCCTGCATAACAACATTGCTGCCCTCAGGATCAACACTAATATCTCTTAATATTCTCTGTATTTGTAGCAAGGTACATTGCTTGCCATCAGAAGTATAAGTAGAAGCATAAGAACCACCTGGCATAAGCCTTAATTTTCTAGAAACTACCCATTCTTTTTGACCTTTATTAAGGGCAATTTCTTCTTCTTCTAGTTCCAAAGGCGGAAGGTCCTCTCTGGGAGACCAATCTTGAATATTAAATTTTACTGATACAGATGTTTCTGATGACTTACCCTCTTTAACTTTGGAGTTATTTATTAGATCTGGTAATCTTTCAGCCCTCATCCCTCTACTATTAGCCAGACCTAAACAGAATAAAATTCCATCTAATATATTACTTTTCCCAGAACCATTAGGGCCCGTAACCACTGTGAAGCCTTCTTCAAGAGGAATTTTTACATTTCCCCCAAAAGATTTAAAATTTTCAAACTCGACCTGATTGATATGTACCAATCTCAAGTCTCAATAGCTAAATAAGAATAACTAATTTGCAAAAATTCTCAATAGAAATATTACGTTTATTTATAAATGAATATTAATAATTTTTGCTTAATCTACAAGAATTAGCCGAAATTTCAAACAAACCAGAAAGAAGTTCACCATCCAAAATGAATCGATAATTTTCAGAGTCCAATTCGGTAGAAACGTTTTTTAATATTCCATGATCAATTCTTTTTACAAAACCTCTATTATCAGAAAGTTCATGTTCTACCCTGGATAGCCATATAAGTCTATGATTTGGCTGCTTAGAAATTTCTATAGAAGCTTGATTTAATAGAGGTAGTTTTAAAAATTTCCAAGTTAAACAGTCTATTCCATTTTCAACAAGAAAATCATAATGAATATCTTTAGACTTAGCATTACAAACTTCATGTTCCAACAAAACCCATTTATCCATTATGTAGTTGATAAATAAATTAAATCTTTTTGCAAAACAAAGTTTAGATAAAGATATTTTTTCTTAAAGATGGTCCCTTTTATTTAATTACCTGCATCAGGAACAAATCTTAAAGCGATGAATAGCAAACTTCCAGCTCCTGCAATAGCTGCAGCTACTAATCCAAAATCTGTAGGGATTGTGCGAGATGCAAAAATTAATGATGCAAATGTAATATCCATGATGAAATTTAAACTCATTTAATAATTCCAGTAATAGCTTAACAAAAGCTTCTTGCAGAACAGAGTAGATAAATAAAATGTAAATAAACTTTTATATGTTTTTATTCTATATAAATCCCACAATTATTTAGATAAGGGTTCCAAATTAAGAAATTAGGGTCTAATCTTAAAATAAATAAGTTTAATAATGGAGACTTACCATCCTCCCAAAGAAGTAGAAGATAAAGAAGATAACTCTAATCTTCCTGAAAGAGAGGTTCTCTCGGAAAAATGGTTACTCGAAAAAATTGACAGTTTAATACCTTTAATAAAAGAAAAATGGCCTGACATTGCACAACAAACCCTTGAAGCCACAAAAGGGAGTATTGACGATTTAGTTGAAGTAATAGCAAGCCATAGTGGAACCTCAGCAATTAGAATAAAAAGCCAACTATTTGAAATAATTGATTCAATAAGAGAAAACAATTGGGAAATTTCAGACAAAATAGAGCCTATTGAAAGTCAATTGGAAGAATTATTAGAAGAACTTAACAATACACTTAGACCAAAAATAGAAAATCCAATAAGAAAAAAACCACTATTATCTATTGCTATTGCGGCTGGTATTGGTTTACTAATAGGAACTCTCCTTAACAGTGGCAGAAAATAATATGGAAAAACCAAAAAATAAAAACTTTGCAAGTACCGCATCGAGAATTTCAGCGATCGCAAGTTCAGTTATGGATTTGCACGTAAGAATAGCTCTTCAAGAAGTAGATAGAGAAAAAAGAAGATTAATTAGTGGTGGAATATTTTTGGCAATTGGCAGCACATTATTATTATTAGTACTAATTTGCATCCATATTATTTTCTACCTTTTTCTAACAAAATATAATAACTGGAATATTGAATATAATTTATTACTAATAATTTTTATCGATTTAGTTCTTGCAGGCTTAAGTTTAAAACTTGGAGGAAAATTAGCCAAAGGACCATATCTTCCTCAAACATTAGAGGGTTTAGGCAAGACAACAAAAGCCGTTTTAGGCAAAAAATAAATTACCTTATTAAATACTTTATCCATCTACAATCTATTCCCCCATTACTAACAGGAATTTTCAATGAAGATTTCATTTTCAAATATTTTGTTAGTTTTGGATTTCCACTTAGCAGCCAAAATTCCCAACCTGAAAAATTTTTCTTTAGGAAGATTCCCATTTGTTCATATAAATAAATCAATTCATTTTCATCGCCTAATTTTTTGCCGTATGGAGGATTACATATGATTATCCCAGGCGTACAACTTAATTGGAGTTCTAAAAAATCATTATTTATAAGCTCAATATAATTTTCTAGTCCAGCTAATGATATGTTTACATTCGCCTGCTCAAAAACTTTTTTATTAATTTCACATCCTATTATTGTTGGCAATTTTTCATAATTTATAATTTTATTTTTTGCTTTATTTTTTTCATTAAGATAAATATCTTTTCTAAAGTCCAACCAATTCTCAAAAAGATATACTTGATCAATATTTATGGGAACTCCAAGGTATTGGTTGACTGCCTCAATTAAAAAAGTTCCCGAACCGCACATAAAATCTATTAATGGAACTTTGCCATTCCATTGAGTCATATTTATCAATCCAGAAGCTAAATTTTCTTTTAATGGAGCATTTCCAATTGCGGGTCTATAGCCTCTTTTGTGTAAGCTTTCAACGCTGCTTTGAAGGCTGAGAATTGCTTTATTATTATTTAAATGCAGATGAATTATAAAATCAGGATTAGCTAGAGAAACATTTGATCTTTTATTCCAAACTGCCTGTTGCAAATCAGTGATGGAATTTTTTACTTCAAGAGCAGTGAAATGAGTATGACTTAAAGAAGATGTTCTCCCAGTCACTTGAACATTAAACGTTCTATCAAAGTGCAACCAATTTAACCAATCAAATGAATCTCTAACCCCCGCATATAAAGATTGCTTATCATAGCAATTAAAGCTTGCAATTTCTCTATAAAAACGAAAAGCTAATCTGGAATAGAAATGAACTCTATAAAAAGTTTCAAAATCACATTCAAAATTAATAAATCTTTTATAAGTATTAATATTAAAGCCGCCTAAATTTGAAATTTCTTCTGCTAAAGATTTCTCTAGTCCCTCCGGAGATGATGCCACTACATTCATATACGATAAAACTTAGTAAAAAAACTATTCAATAACCATTTTGCCTGTCAGAATATAAATGTCCAATTGGACTAGGTGATCTCAACCGATGTTTCGGACAGCGGTTCGATTCCGCTCAACTCCACTATTTGGGGTTGTAATGGTTTCGACGGGGCATAAGGAAGGTGACTGAAGCCGGCTCGGTTAGAGCAAAAACACAAATGCTAACAAAATCGTTAGTTTCTCCCGTCAAACAGCACCAGTTGCTGCTTGATCCTAAAGGAGATGGGGTTATATCAGCCTTATCAACCAAATGATACGAGGAGTCTGGAAGGACTCCACTTTTTTAAATAACTAAGAAGTTGTAGTAGATAATTTATGAGTGTGTAAATATTGCTGCAATTACTTGTATTAAAAAGAATTTTTTTAATTTTATAAGTATAAATACCGAGAAGATAAGTTTTAAATTTATTTATCTTATTAAGAAATCCAATCTTGCAAAATGAAATCTAATAAAAAACTAAATGACTTGATAATAAATCTCAAAACAAAAGTTATTAGATTCACTGGTGAAAAATTTCCCAATGAACTATGGAATAGTGGTTGTCAAATCAAAAAAATAAGAACATATCTAGGTAAAAATTTAATTAATTACTCGAAAAAGGATTTTTCGGCATTTTTTTTAAACATTTTTGTGAAACTTCCTGAAGTACTTTAAATTCATTTTTTTTTAAATTCCAATTAAATACATTAGATACATCTATAACTTGAGATTTTTTTCGCATTCCAACTAGTGGAATAGTTCCTTGATAACAACACCAATTAATTGCTACTTGCGCTTGGGAAACTGATCTTTGATGCGCAATTCTTTTTAGACACCTCCGCAATTCATATGTTGGTTTTTTATAGTTTTCAAATAAGGAATTACGAATAAAACTTTTTTCTTTATTTTCTTCTTTATCCGGATCAATACAAAGTATTCCAAAGGACAAAGGACTATAAGCAAAGAAATCAATATTATTTTCGTCGCAAATTTTTTTTACCTGATATTGTTTTCCTAAATCGGGAGCAAGCAAAGAAAACTGTATTTGAACACTCTTTAGGTGCTGATCTCTTTTTGCTAAAAAATTAATTAATTTCATCAATCTTTTAGGGCCTATATTTGATAAACCTATTTGAAAATCAAAGCCCTCATCTTTTAAATCGCAAAGATTATTCAACAGCCCTAATTCCTGCCAAGGATTGTATTTTGCAGTTGACCAATGTAATTGCACTATATCTAATTTGTTATTAAGTCTCTCTAAACTTTTCAAAAAAGGTTTATTGAAGCCTCTGTTACCTATTCTCCAGGGATAAGGTGCAAGTTTGGTTGCTATTTGAATTCTTTTTTTCTTTGCTGAAGGAGTATTTAGTAAAAATTTTCCTATCAAGAATTCACTTCTGCCCTGAAGATTCCCGGTACCGTAAGAATCTGCAGTATCAATTAGATCGAAACCTCTTCGTAACGCTTCATCATATGTCTCACGTAAATCATAGTCATTTGTAGATTGGTAATTCCAGAAAAGCTTATTCCCCCAAGACCACGTACCTAATCCAATTCTTTTCTTCACTAGCCAATTTAAATAAGGAACTTTATAAGGTTATCTAAAAATATTAACTTCTTTAAAATATTTCAAAAAATAAGTTTTAAAGCATTAAAAATCAATTTCTCTTGACATTAAGAAATTATTCTCCAAAGTAAGAGAAATAAAAAGAAAAAATTGTTCATTACCGTTTGCGGACAAAAAGGAGGGGTGGCCAAGACCTGTACAAGTATTCACCTTGCAAGCGTTTGGCATTCTGAAGGTAAAAAAGTTTGCATAGTCGATGCTGACAAGAATAGATCTGCTTTAGCATACGCATCAAGAGGCAATCTTCCATTTCCAGTTTTCCCCGTCAGTTCTGCTGCTAAAGCATCAAGATCATCAGAAATTGTAATAACTGATGGACAGGCTAGCAGTGATCAAGAAGAACTTAAACACTTAGCGTATGGTTCAGATTTAGTTATCTTACCTACAACTGCAAAAGCAAGATCAGTAGAATTAACTGTTGAACTAGCAAATTTATTAAGCAACTTAAAAGTTAACCATGCAGTAGTAATAGTAAAAGTTGATTTCAGACAGCAAAAAGCAGCCCAACAAGCCAAAGCGGCTCTAGAAAATTTTGGTTTGTATGTTTTTGATAAGTTTATACCCTTACTTTCAGCATTTGATAAAGCAGAAGCCTCGGGCAATGCTGTATTTGAAGCTGTAGACGATTTAGGTAGATCAGATCCTCGTCGAATGACGGGCTGGTCTGCTTATTGTTCAATTGCCTCACAAATTCCATGCCTGATTTCGAAGCCCTCATCCGACACCAACAACTTAAACAACCAACAACCAATCAGCGCTTAAAAGTAGTTGATTCTCCTAATTTTGAAGAAGAACAAAAAGAAGAAGCAATAATTAGACAATCTGGATTATTAGTTAATTTTTTTGGAGGTTTTATAGGCTCTGTAATTGGAACTTTAACAATACTGTTTCTATATATTAATGAATATCTACCATTAGATTTACTAAAACTTAAGTAGTATATTCGCTATTCATTGCTATACAATGATAATCACTCAAAATTGACTGCAACAACTGACTTTTTATAAGTCAATACGATTGTAAACAAAGTGTAAGTGGTAATTAAAAAGTGAAATATTGACATGATTTCTTATCAGTATATTTTGTTTCTTATAACTTAAGGTTCTTGAAACACTTAAATTACGCGCAGTTTCAACGTTTCAAGGATTAAAGTCTCTACATTTTGATCTTTCGTTTTCATAATTTTTTATAGCAGTATCCCATTCTGATAAATCTGCTTCTTTCCCAGAAATATATAATTCCATTTGTTTCGAATAGTTTGCTGATTCAATTCGACTATTGAATGAAGTATTGCAAAAAATTATACTTCCAAATTTTTCATAGTCCGCATAATCTCTATTTGCAGCAAATTCAGCATTTCCCCTTAACTTATCTAATGCTTTATATTCCAAATCCTCAATACTAGGTTTTGAACGGAGTAAGAATGCTTTATAGTCCAAATTCTCAATGCTAGGTTTTGAACGGAGTAAGGATTGATTCGCTTGTGCATTTAGATATGCAAAAAGGCAAACACAAATAAGAACAACAGCAAATACTCTTATTAACCAAGTATTAGTTTTATCCATCATTATCGTAATTTCGCTCTTTTCCCATTATTTATCTAATACACTTTTTACTTTATCTGAGAATTTTTGTTCTTTATCAGTTCTAGTATTTACTTTCATTGTTGTATAAATTCTAGGCGCACCTTTTGAATGAATTTTTTTATGGCATTTTTTAACACATTCAAATACTTTATCCCAATCTCCCTCTATTGCAGTTCCATTCGCTCCTAATTCATAGTTAAGACCTTCATTTTTGATAACTTCAATACACTCTTTTATATAAGGAGATAGGGAAGTTCCTACTCCAATAGGGACTAAACATAAATCAATACTCACAAACATAATTACTTCCTATTTTGATAAATCTAACCATTCATATCCTAAATACTAATGTCGATAAATATAGCGAAAAGAATAAGTAAAAGTTTACTAAAAATAAAATAAGAGGGCATTTGTTCGCCCTCTTCGAGTCGTATCCACCTCACTGTCCACAAAGTCGATGAAGTGCTTTTGACTCCTGAATTATTTCTACTCCTACTGAACGAGAAAAGATAGTCGTGACAACCACAAAGCACTTCTACTCGGGTAATAATACTCTATGAATTTCAAGTCAATAGGAGGACAATATAGATATAGATCTAGGAGGTCTTATGAAACTATTCAATCAATTTAACATTCTTCCAAGATACTTAACTGCATTTAATTATGCAGGATTAAATCTAAACGAAACTCCAAAAGAACTTGAGAAATGTACCCCTGAGTTTCAAAACTTTTGGGAGAAAGAATGTAGAGAACATCCAACAAATCAAAATTGTTTAATTTACTGCGACTGAGTTATTAATTTTTAGTCTTTATTAAAAAAAGGAGGTTTTATGAAACTAACTACTCCATTCACAATTCTCAATCGTAAATTCAATAAGATGGATTTAATCAGAGATGCAATGAAGAAAAGAAAATTGGCAACAGAAAGATTGCATGATGACTATAGAAAAATGTTCAAAAACAAAGAGCATCCAGCCATAGTTAATGGATATGTTTAACCTAGTGCGACTAAATTAAATTAGTAATAATAAGTCCTAATTTAATGTAAGCAGACCGTAAGCAACATATTAATAATCTTCAAATCAATTAATATGGATACGTTTTAGGGTTAAGTTGTATATTCGCTATTGATTTCAACTGACCTTGAAAACCATTGGTATGACTAGGTTCTTGCTTCCAAAATTAGTGTTATACAGGTGTTACAAACCTTTTCCCACGGGGTCAAACCAATTGGTATCACTGAACTAGTGTTATAAAAGTGCTACTAAAGAATAAATATAAATATTATTTTCTCTTAAATAAATCTTGTATTACATAAACATCTTCTGCACTTGGATACTTTTGTTTAAAAATACTTATTGCACTATTTGGAGATGAAGCAAATAAATTTAATTTGATTCTATAAGTGTCAACAAAACCAGAAATTAAATAATTTTTCATTACTAAAAAGATTTATTACCCACTATTTGAGAAAGATCATTATTTAAAATCTTTTTATTTTAAATTCTTTAAAATAGTTTGTCCCAACTCGGATCTATAAATAAATCTCCCTCTTGTTCCATCAATACTTTTAACAGGAAAAATAAAATGTTTCTTGGAAATTAAGTTTGATCTTCCTTTAATAATAGATTGAATTAATCCACCTCTAGTTCTTTTAAGTAATTCATCATCCCAGTAACTAGTATTACTACCGCGATAAATACACTTTAAATTATCTGAATCAGTAGTGAATAATAAATGCTGATCTTTTATCCCGTCTGGAGATTTATGGTTGATATATTGTCTTAAATATGAGGGAAAATTTTCTTCTTGTAATAAACCCATATCTATAAGTTGTTCTATAAAATCTACTGGAGATAAATCCCCTTTATAAGATAAAAAATTATTTTCAAGTTCATCATTTAAATCAAAAATTGAACCTACTGCTGTTTCACGATTCTCTACCAAAACATTTTCTTTATCAACGGAAGCAGCATCTGCTGCCCTGTTTGTTTTACCCTGGACGTGTGCTAAATCTCCACTTTTAGCAAAAATAAGAGAAAGTTCATGATCTTCAAATACATTTCCCCAATTCTCGAAAATTGATTTAGGAACACATAATTCAAAATGTTCGGCATAAGGTCTATTTCCAAACATTCTTGCCCTTTGAATATATGTATTTTGAGTCATTTTACTTTTGACATTTCGCGAAAAGAAAAATGAAAGCAAATTTTTAAAAGTCAGTCCTCTTGAAACAATATTGCCACCAATTGCGAAAGTAAATAATACTGCAGGTTCACATGCGTGCAAGACATTATCTCGATCGTATTTTTTATTACTATTAATTATTAATACTTGGCTTTGACCTATTGATTTTAAAACATCTAATATTGTTTCTTCCACTAAAACAGAATCAGTAAATAATTCTTCAGCAGTTTTGATTAACTCATTTATAGTTTTCGTATCTTTAATATCTAATTTATGTAATAAGTCATCAATTATTTTTTTATCTTCTTCATGATCATGAGTTTTTCCTGCAGTATGAATAAGCATTGAATAAGGAATTTTTTGAGGTTTACCTTTATTGATAAAAATTGTTCTTAATAAGAATCTCAATGCAGCCTTTCTTAAATAAATAGGATCGTCATAATCTTCTCGTAAAGTTTTCAAAATATATTTGCCTTGAATACTTTTCTTATCAGTGGGGAAAAAGAATTCTCTGCCTTTATAGTTGCTATGACTTCTCAAAAATACCCAATCTTCAGATTTATTTAAAAGAGTGTTATTAAGATCTAATCTACCTGGAGTTGCGGTAACACCTATATAAACTCCTCCGTTATCTAATTGAACAAGTTGTGAAACCTTTTCATTAATCTTTGTTGGATCCTTATCTTTTTTATTAATATTAGAATCTGGTGTTGCATAATCTGCCTCATCATCAATGACTACTCTATCTGTGAAAAACCTTGAATTTGTGATCAAGTTTTCCATAAGGTTCTTATTTTTTCTACAAAAAATTACTCTTTTAGTATCTCGTTTTAATTGATTAGTAGGTAACCCAATATAATGTGATTCCTTTTTCGGAGCAGGGTCTAATTGCTGTGCATTTATAAACCTATAAAAGTTTTGCGACTCTAGTTCAGTATTATCATTAACCAAAACAAAAATTGTTTTAAATCCCTTATCAAGTAATTGACAAGTTAAGGCAATCATAAATTCTGTTTTCCCGGATTGAGGTTCACCATAAACTACAAAAGATTTGCCATTTTTTTGATCCAAAACTTTATTAACGTCGTTTATCCCCTCTTCAATTATCGAAGTATCAAATCCATCTTGTTTGAGAGCATTAATTCTTTCTTTATATCTATTATTTTTTGAATTATTCTCTAATTTAGCAATTAAATCACTAGGACTTATCATCATTGAAAAATTTTAAATTATTGTATATTATTCAGAAAATTAAGTCAAAATGTCTATATCTTTTACAAACATGTTGCATGGAGCAACAATATTAATATTGCTTGAATCATTAGAGAAATACGAGAAAATTTCTAGTTATAAACTGTTTAGTAATGAATCTAAGTCTTCTTATATTTTGACATTATGTATAAACAATAACAAAAAAATAAAGATAGGTTTATATCTTAAACACAGTAGAAATAGAGTATCACCCTGGGGTTTTTCTTTTAAAGATTATCAACAAGAGGAAATAAATACATTATCAAATGAATGTGATAGCATTTTTATTCTCTTAATTACCAACCAAGAAGGTGTAGCAGTTGTTAATAAACAAGTATTACCCAAATTATTTGATGAAACTATTGATGAGTCTGAATGGATTTCAGTTTCGAGAAAAATTCGTCAAAATTTCAGAGTAAGTAGTAAAGATGGTGTTGAAAAAATGATAATTCCAAAAAATTCTTTTCCCAATCAAATAATTGAATGCTTGGATGAATTAACTAATCAACCAAGAAAAAAATTTGATTTAGAAAAACTGAATTTCTTCAACAAATAATTTTTATTTTTATGTTGAAATCAAGGGTTATAACACAGTTACAAATAATTTAAATCACTGAAACCGACTGTCCCGCAATGGATTTGAATCAAGTCGTATATTCGCTATTGATTTCAACATATTTTTTAGAAAGATCGCACCCCCAAGCTGTGCCTTTCGATTCGCCAGAATTTAGATTAAGCATAATTTTTACAATATCATCTACCAAATATCTACCTTTCATTCTGGACTTAATATAGTCTGTGACTTTTTGTGGATCATATTTATTTAACTTGCCTTTTTCCAAAATGTGAGCGTTTCCTATATACAAGTCAACGTCATCTAAATTAAATTTAACTCCAGAATTACCTGCAGCAGAAATGATTCGTCCCCAATTTGGATCACAACCATGTATCGCAGTTTTTACCAAGGCAGAATTACAAATAGATTTCGCGAGCATAATTGCATCATCTGTATTTTTTGCTCCTTGAACCAAAACTTCTAATAAACAATTGGCTCCCTCTCCATCCCTTGCAATATTTTTTGCCAAGTTCTGACATACAATATCAATCCCTTGTTGGATAATTGGAAAAAACCTTTTTTCAATTTTCTCTCCTGCATTTATTCCAACAAAAGAATCATTTGTGCTTGTCTCTCCATCAACTGATATTGCATTAAAAGATTTTTGAACCGCAATAGCAATCATTTTATCCCATTCTTCTTTTTGAATGCCCGCATCACAGGTTAGGAAAGCAAGCATTGTAGCCATGTTGGGGTAAATCATTCCTGAACCTTTTGCAAATCCTGCTATTTTTATTTTTCTACCTTGAATAATCGTCTCTATTGACACTTTTTTCAAAGTCAAATCAGTAGTTAAAATTGCTTCTGCTGCATTTTCAAAATTATTACCCTTTAAATCACTAACTAAATTCGGTAAATTTTTTACTAAATCATTTATTTGTATTGGAACACCAATTACACCAGTTGAGCACATTAAAACTTCTTCTTCTTTTATTCCTAAAAGTTCCGCAATCTTTCCTGTAGCAATTTGAAAATGTTGAATACCAAGATTTCCTGTACATGCATTTGCTTGACCAGAATTAATTAGTATTGCTCTGACAAAACCTGAAGTTGTTTTAATCCTTTCCTCACAAATATCCACACAAGAAGCTCGAACTATTGATTGGGTAAACATCCCACTAAAAATACTTCCTTCAGGAGCGAGTATTAGTGCTAAATCTTTTTTATTAGAAGCTTTTAAACCAGCAGATATCCCAGCAAAAAGAAACCCCTTGGGTGTCACCTTACTGTCATCAACAAACGACCAATTGGAATCTAACTGGCTCAAACTTTTTGGTATTTTAATTCATACTAACTACTCTTTAATACTAAAGAAACTAAGTAATTAGATTATTATTAATTATATGGATATTCTGCAAAAATTAAAAAACAACCAAAGAAGAATTGGTTTAACAGGAGGTATTGCAAGTGGTAAGACAACCATAACTAATTACATAAGAAAACATAAAAACATACCAATATTGGATGCAGATCATTTTTCAAGAGAATTAATCAAACCAAACACTTATGGATATAAAAAAATTTTAGATTATTTTGGAAATAAAATTATTGATAATAAAAGCAATCCAGAAAGGGAAATAAACAGAAAACTTTTAAGGAACATTATTTTTAAACATTCAGCAAGCAAGGAATGGATTGAAAAACTACTTCACCCCTTAATTAAAGAAAGAATGATAGAAGAATGCAGTCAATACAAAAATAATCAAACTATAGTATTGGCTATTCCATTATTGTTTGAAGCAAAATTTGAAGATATTTGCACTGAAATATGGTTAGTTAAATGTCCTAAAGAAATACAAAAAAACAGACTTATCACAAGAGATAAAATTAGCGAAAAAGAAGCATATGAATTGATAAATTTTCAATTAAGTTTTGAAGAAAAAAGAAAATTCTCAGATATTATTTTAGAGAATTCAGATGATCAAAATAAATGGATCAATACGATAAAAGAGCTTCTTTAAGCTTTAGCTATTTAATTTTTCCATAAGAAGTTTATTTGCAAGTTTAGGGTCAGCTTTACCTTTTGTTCTTTTCATAAGTTGCCCAACAAAAAAACCAAGTAACTTAGTTTTGCCATTTTTAAATGCTTGAACTTCATTTGGATGTTCATTTATAAGTTCATCAATTATTGGTGAAATACTTGAAGAATCAGATATCATTGCCAACCCTTTTTCTTCAACTAATTTTTTTGGGGAAATATTTTTTTGAATAAGTTCAGGTAAAATTTCTTTTGCAATTTTTCCACTAATTACATTTTTTGAAATCATGTTAATCATTTCAGCAAGATTTTCAGGACTAAGCTTTAATTCACTAAAACTAAGTTTGTTTGATTTCAAATAGCCCACAATATCACTTGTAACCCAATTTGAAGCTAGTTTAGCCTCGGCACCATTTGCTACTGTTTCTTCAAAAAAGTTTGCCATGCTTATTTCATCAGAAATTACCCTTGCATCATATGCAGACAACCCAAATTGACTTACGTATTTATTTCTTTTCTTTGAAGGTAATTCTGGTAATTCTTTAAACCATATTTCTTGTTGGGCTTTTGTTATTTCAATTGGACCTAAGTCAGGATCAGGAAAATATCTATAGTCACTGCTACCTTCTTTTAATCTCATACTTTTCGTTAATTGCTTAGCTTCATCCCATAACCTAGTTTCTTGGAAAATTTTTCCTCCATTTTCATAAACTTCTATTTGTCTGGCTATTTCATAATCACAAGCCTTTTGAATTGCAGAAAATGAATTCATATTTTTTATTTCCACTTTGGTGCCAAAAGGAGCATTGGGTCCTTTTCTAACTGAAATATTGACATCGCAGCGTAATGAACCCTCTTGCATATTTCCGTCTGATACCCCTAGATATCTAACTGTTCTTCTAATCTCTGAAGCATATTCAGATGCCTCTTTACCTGATCTAATGTCTGGTTTACTTACAATCTCACAAAGTGCTATTCCGGCACGATTATAATCAACTAAAGAATACTTAGAGCCAGCTAATCTATCACTTCCTGAATGAACTAGTTTTCCGGCGTCTTCTTCCATATGTAGCCTTTCTATACCAATTTTTTTGATATAAGGTTCTTTGTCCTTTTCAATTATTTCAACTTCTAACCAACCATTTTCAGCTAGTGGCTCATCAAATTGTGAAATTTGATAATTTTTAGGAAGATCAGGATAAAAATATTGTTTTCTATCAAATTTACAATGTTCTGCAACGTTTAAATTTAATGCTAACGAGGTTTTTACAGCATACTCAAGAACAGTCTCATTCAGAACTGGAAGAGTTCCTGGCAATCCACAAACTACAGGATCTATATGGGTATTAGGTGCATCACCAAAAGCTGTTGACGCAGATGTGAATATTTTGCTTTTCGTATTAAGCTGTACATGAGTTTCCAAACCAATCACAGCTTCCCAAGATTCCAAATTGTTCATTATTAAAAGTCTCTTTATTAATATTATTGGATATAAAGGAAAAGAGGACCAAAACACAAATAAAAATATTAATTTTTAAATGGCACAAGAAACCAAAAATTCAATATTAATAATTGGAGGTGGACTTTTAGGTTTATCTATTGCTTATGAATTTTCTAGAAATAACTTCAAAGTTTTAGTTTTAAGCAAAAACAGAAATGAATCAGCTGGATTTGTTGCTGCAGGAATGTTAGCTACTCATGCCGAAGGGCTCGAAGATGAATTACTAAAATTTGGCCAAGAAAGTCAAAATCTAATTCCAAAGTGGATACGAAGTATTGAACAAGATAGTAATATTAAATGCGGTTTAAAAAAATGTGGCATAGTAGTTCCTTTTAAAAACAAAGGAGATCTTGAAGAGTTTCCCACTTATAAATATGGAAAATATTTAAATCACAAAGATCTTCAAACAGAAATCAATGGAATGAATTCTATTTGGAAACATGGTTTACTTTTTGAACAAGATGGTCAAATAGATAACCGAAGAAAACTGATGCGTGCTCTTGAGAGAGCATGCTCCTTGAATGGAGTCGAATTTCAAGAGGGATCAGAAGTAGAGGATTTGACATTCGAAAAAAACAAAATTACAGGTGCAACAGTTTTATGTGCCACTGGGGAAATAAAAAAAATTAACTGCGAAAAAGCAATTATATGCAGCGGTGCGTGGAGTAAAAAAATTTTTAATAAGATTCCAGTCTTTCCTGTAAAGGGACAAATGCTATCAATACAAGGTCCAACAAATTTTTTGAAAAGGGTTATTTTTGGTCCAAAAACTTATCTAGTTCCCCGTGAGGATGGACTTATTATAGTTGGAGCGACAGTTGAAAAAGATTCAAAATTTAATCAAGGTAATACTCCTAATGGAATAAAACAACTGCAAGAAGGCATTCGCTCTTTATTGCCAGAAGCTATTAATTGGCCACAAATGGAACATTGGTGGGGCTTTAGACCTTGCACACCAGATCTAAAACCAATAATTGGAAAATCAAAAATTGAAAATCTTTATATAGCTACAGGACATTACAGAAATGGAGTTTTATTTTCTGCAATAACAAGTGATCTTCTTTTGAAAATAGTTCAAAATAAAAATCTCAAAGAAATAGAGAAAAGCTTTTTAGAAAAATTTAGTTTAGATAGATTTGCGATTTAAATTTTAATTTTCAGATCGCCATTTCGAATCAGAAGTTTCCCACTCACATAATTCCTCTTCGTTAAACCATAGATCAATTTCAAATTTTGCTGTATCTTCTCCATCAGAACCATGAATAATATTCCTTCCAATATCAATAGCTAAATCACCTCTAATTGTTCCAGGCTCTGCTTCCAGAGGTTTTGTTGCACCTATTAGTTTTCTAGCGCTCAAAATAACTCCTTCGCCTTCCCACACCATTGCTACAACAGGACCACTTGAAATAAAGTCTACTAAATCACCAAAAAAGGGTCTTTCTCTATGTACTCCATAATGATTTTGAGCAAGTTCTTTTGAAGGAATTAATTGCTTTAATCCAACCAATTTAAATCCTTTTTTTTCAAATCTGCCAATAATCTCAGAAACATATCCTCTTTGAACTCCATCTGGTTTAATTGCAATAAAGGTTCTCTCTTTAGTCATTTAGTTAATAATCACTCTATGTATATTCAACTTTTGGGTGGTAACTTGGCAAGTAATCATTAAAATAAAAGATATTGTTTTAAGTTATTTTCAAAAACATTTATTAATCACTAAGACATAAATTGACCAATTTTGAGCCGAAAAAATTAAAGAATATTTGGACTATTGAAGATAGTATTGCGACTTATAACATAGACAAATGGGGAGATAAATATTTTTCTATAAATTCCAAAGGAAATATATCAGTAACTAAAAATTTAAAATCTGAAAATAAGATTGATCTTTTTAAGCTTGTCAAAGAACTTAAGAGTAGAGAAATAAATCCTCCATTAATCATAAGATTTAATGATATCTTGAAGGATCGAATAAATGCATTACATGACTCTTTTTTAAAAGCAATAAAAACCTATAAATATAAGAACATTTATCAAGGCGTTTTTCCTGTCAAATGTAATCAACAGAAAAATGTCCTAGAAAAGATAATAGAGTTTGGTAGCAAATGGAATTTTGGTTTAGAAGTAGGAAGTAAATCAGAACTATTAATTGGCCTTGCGCTTCTTGAAAACCAAAATTCATTATTAATATGCAACGGATATAAAGATAAAAAATATATTGAGATTGCTACTTTGGCCAGAAAACTCGGCAAAAATCCAATAATAGTTATTGAACAACGAGACGAGGTAAAAAGAATTATTCAAGCAGTTCAAGAACTTAAAGCGACTCCATTGATAGGAATTAGAGCAAAGTTATCAAGTAAAAGTAGTGGTAGGTGGGGTAAATCTATTGGAGATAATTCCAAATTTGGATTATCAATCCCAGAAATTATGTTGACAATAAAAGAACTAAAAGAAGCAAATCTTATCAACGAAATGAAATTGCTCCATTTTCATATAGGCAGTCAAATAAGTGATATTGCCGTGATCAAAGATGCATTACAAGAAGCGAGTCAAATATATGTTGAACTATGCAAACTAGGAGCCCCAATGCAATATATCGACGTCGGGGGTGGATTAGGAATAGATTTTGATGGAACTAAAACCTCCTCTAACACTTCTACTAATTATTCTCTCCAAAATTATGCTAACGATGTAATTGCAACTATTAAGGATTCATGTGAATTAAATAATATCAAGCATCCAACCATAATCTCAGAAAGTGGAAGAGCAATAATTAGTCATTGTTCAGTTTTAATTTTTAATGTCTTAGGAACAAGTCATGTCAGTTCCAAACTACAAATTTTTGATAAAAAAAATCAACAATTAATAATTTCAAATTTACTTGATACTTTCTATGAATTAAAAAAACTTAAAAATAAAAAAATAAATTTATCTCAAATAATTGAACTATGGAATGATGCAAAAAAGTTTAAAGAAGATTGCTTAGTCGCTTTTAGATTAGGATTTTTAAGTTTAGCAGAAAGAGCTTATGCCGAAGAACTTACTTGGGCTTGTGCAAAAGAAATTTCTAATAACCTGAATAATGATGAAATCAATCACCCTGATTTATCTGAAATTACAGAAACTCTTGCATCAACTTATTATGCAAATTTATCTATCTTTAAATCTATTCCTGATAGCTGGGCAATAAATCAGATTTTTCCAATAGTACCAATACATAGGCACTTAGAGGAGCCGTTCTGCAAAGGCAACTTTGCAGATTTAACTTGTGATTCAGATGGGAAACTAAATAATTTTATTGATAATGGAAAAATTAAATCACTACTAAATTTGCATAAGCCAGAAGAAGATAAAGATTACCTAATTGGAATTTTTATGACTGGAGCCTATCAAGAAGCATTAGGAAACTTGCACAATTTATTTGGCAATACCAACGTTGTTCATATAGACATAAATCAAGATAATTCATATAAGGTCAGAAATATTATTAAAGAGGACAGTAAATCTGAAATTTTACAATTATTAGATTACAGTTCAGCTTCTTTGGTTGAATCTATAAGAATTAATACTGAATCAGCAATTGATCAAAAAAAATTAACTATTGAAGAAGCAAGGAAATTAATGGATCAAATCGAAATTAGTCTCAGAAAAAGTAGTTATTTATCAGAATGATTAGCTAATGTTTTTTGCAAATAATTTTTAGCATAATCTAAAGCATCACTTAACTTATCAATATCTTTAGCACCTGCTTGAGCAAAGTTAGGCTTTCCTCCTCCACCTCCTGAACAAATTCTTGCAATCTCATTAATTAATTTACCTGCATGCAATCCTATTTTTACTACATCATCACCTAAAGAAACTACAAATAACAACTTTCTATTTTCTGGATTTGGTATTCCCCCAAGAATCACTATTGCTTTATTTCCTAAATGAGAAGTTAAATTAAGTGCTGCAGATTGCAAAGAATTCCCATCTAAGCCATCAATCTGATTTACTAAAATTGAAAAAGAATTTACTATTTCTGCGGATGATTTTATAGAAGAGTATTTAAAATATGCAATTTCATCTTTCATTTTTTGTATCTCTTTATTCTTATTAATAAGCTCTGCTTGCAAATTATTAACCCTTTCAAAAAGTTGATTAGGATTTGCTTTTAACAAATCACTTAGTTGGTTTACTAATGCATTTCTATCACTGAAATAGTCTAATGCTGATTGGCCTGATAATGCTTCGATTCTTCTGACTCCAGCTGAGATTCCTTCCTCACTAATTATTTTGAAAGAACCTAATTCGGATGTAGTTTTAACATGTGTCCCACCACAAAGTTCCATTGAAACTCCTGGTACATTAACGACGCGCACTTCATCATCATATTTTTCTCCAAACATGGCGACTGCGCCCTTTTCAAGAGCCTCACTCTTAGACATATTTTTTATTTCTAGGGCATGATTTTCCATAATCCAAGAGTTAACTAAAGTCTCAATCTTAGAAATTTGATCTTTAGAAATAGGATTAGAGGAATTAAAGTCAAATCGTAATTTATTAAAGGCTACTAAAGAACCTTTCTGTCCAACACTTTCATTAATAACTGATTTAAGTGCAGATTGTAATAAATGAGTAGCTGTATGATTTGCAGCAGCCTTAGCTCTACTAGAAGAGCTAACGTTAGTCTTAACTTTTTGTCCAATAGTTAATTTTCCTTTTTTGATCGTTCCATAATGTAAAAAAACATTTTTCTTTCTCATGACATTATCAACCAAGACCTCAACATCATTTGAAAATATCGTTCCAATATCACCAACTTGCCCGCCAGATTCTCCATAAAAAGTTGTCTGATCAAGAACAATTAAAACTTTCTGACCTTCAGTTGCTTCCTTAACTAATGTTGAATCCAAGAATATACCCTTTATTTCAGCTTCCGAAAGAAGTGACTTATAACCATTAAAAACAGTTTTGTTAAAAAGATCTATTTCTCGCTCTAATGATCCCTCTAATGTCAAATCAATATTACTTGAAGCAGCTTTAGCTCTCTCTTTTTGTACATTCATTTCTTCTTCAAAACCCTTTACATCTACACTGATACTATGTTCTTCAGCAATTTCTACAGTAAGTTCTAGAGGAAATCCATAAGTATCATAAAGTTCAAAAGCTTTAAAACCAGAAATTAATTTCTGCCCTGAAGAAATTAACTCATCTAGCAATTTCTCTCCTCTTTCAAGAGTTTCCCTAAATCTTATTTCTTCAATTTTTATCTCATTCAAAATTAAATCATTATTATTTTTTAAATCAGGATAATTATTTTGCATTAAGTTAATTCCGACAGTAGCAATATGAGGTAAAAATTCATTTGTTATACCTAATAATCTGCCATGTCTGACCATTCTTCTAATAAGCCTTCTTAATATATATCCCCTACCGAGATTACTTGCTGATACTCCATCAGAAATTAAATGAATAACAGCTCTTGAATGATCACCAATGATTTTTAAAGAAATTTTGTTTTTATCATCTGAAGAAAAATAATCAATATTTGCAATCTCACAAATTTTTTGAATAATAGGAAAAATTAAATCTGTCTCATAGTTATTTTGCTTTTTTTGTAGTATTTGAGCCATCCTTTCAAGACCCATTCCTGTATCAATATTTTTAAATTTTAAATCTGTCAATTTTCCATTAGGATCACGATTATATTGCATAAAAACAAGATTATAAAATTCAATAAAACGATCTCCATCTTCTAAATCAATATTCTGCAGACCCTTTTCAGGATGAAAATCATAATAAAGTTCTGAACAAGGTCCACATGGACCTGTTTTGCCAGATGACCAAAAATTATCTTCCTCACCTAGTTTGACTATCCTATCTGGATGGATACCAATTTCATCTCTCCAAATTTTTGCAGACTCTTCGTCTTCGTGAAAAACACTCACAATTATATTTTCAACAGAAAGTTGATAAATATTAGTAACTAATTCCCAAGCCCATTGAATAGCCTCTCGTTTAAAATAATCTCCAAAAGAGAAATTACCAAGCATTTCAAAAAAAGTGTGGTGTCTAGCTGTAACTCCAACGTTTTCTATATCGTTTGTTCTGATGCACTTTTGGCTAGATGTAGCCCTTTTTGATGGTCTTTCTTTTAAACCTAAAAAAACTGGTTTAAAAGGTAGCATTCCAGCAATTGTGAGCATAACAGTAGGGTCATCTGGAATCAAAGATGCACTTGGAATGATTTTATGTAATTTTTCACTGTAAAATTTTAAAAAAGCATTTCTTATCTCATCTCCAGTAACTATTTTTTTTATTAGATGAGATGTCATTTATCCAGAATAAAAAGATTAAAAATTAAAGAAAAGCGTAATTTCGGTTATTTCGCAAAAATAATCACGCGAATTTATATTCTATATAACTAAAGTTAATTTATAAAGCTAATTATTCTATGATAGCCTCTGCCCAGACAAGTAATTCTAAATTGGCACAAACTAATAACAAGTTGACGGTTCAATCTCAAGACTTTGCTGATGATACTTGTGCCATAAGATCTTTGGATTGGGATCGCAGTAGATTTGACATTGAATTTGGTTTAAGAAATGGTACTACTTACAATAGTTTTATTATTAAAGGCGAAAAACTAGCAATTATTGATACAAGTCACGCAAAGTTCGAAGCATTATGGTTTGAAGAATTACTGAAAAAGGTAAATCCGCAAGAAGTTGATTATCTAATTACTAGCCATACAGAACCTGATCATTCTGGATTAATAGGTAATCTTTTAGAATTAAACCAAAACATCACAGTTGTTGGATCAAAATTAGCACTTAAATTTATTGAAGACCAAATACATATTCCCTTTAAACGTCTGGAGGTTAAGAGTGGAGAGTTTTTAAATCTGGGAATTAATCCTAATAGTGGATTAGAACATAATATTGAATTTATAAGTGCACCAAATTTACATTGGCCAGATACCATATTTTCATATGATCACAGCACAAATGTTCTCTATACGTGCGATGCATTTGGACTCCATTATTGTTCTGACGAATTTTTTGACACTGATCAAAAAGAAATATACGATGATTTCCGTTTTTATTACGATTGCCTTATGGGTCCAAACGCTAGAAGCGTTATGCAGGCAATTAAAAGAATAGATAAGCTACCTGAATTAAAAACAATAGCTGTTGGTCATGGGCCTTTGCTCCATAATCAGGTCAATTTTTGGAAAGGAAAATATCTAGAATGGAGTAGTAATAAAAGCAAAGGCAATGATTTTGTGTCAGTTTGCTACATAAGCGACTATGGTTATTGTGATCGACTAAGTCAAGCGATATCTCATGGAATAAGCAAAGCAGATGCCCAGGTTCAGTTAATTGATTTAAGATCTTCTGACCCGCAAGAATTAACAAGTTTAATTTCCGAATCAAAAGCAGTAGTTATTCCCACATGGCCAGTTGACGCAGATAATGAATTAAAAGAATCTCTCGGAACTTTATTTGCAGCACTAAAACCAAAACAATTTACTGCAGTTTATGATGCATTTGGTGGAAATGATGAACCAATAGATTCCTTAGCAAATAAATTAAGAGAACTCGGTCAAAAAGAAGCTTTCTCTCCCTTAAGAGTTAAAAATATTCCAGATCCCATTGTTTATCAACAATTCGAAGAAGCTGGAACTGACTTGGGTCAATTGATCAATAAAAAGAAGAATATTGCCTCTATGAAGAGCCTTGATTCAAATTTAGATAAAGCGCTAGGGAGATTAAGTGGAGGATTATATGTAGTTACAGCGAGCCAAGGCGAAGGATCTACATTTAGACAAAGTGCAATGGTCGCAAGTTGGGTTAGTCAAGCAAGCTTTTCTCCACCAGGTATTACAGTTGCAGTAGCAAAAGATAGAGCAATTGAATCATATATGCAAGTTGGGAAAGGTTTTGTTGTGAATATTCTTAGAGAAGATAACTATCAAAAAATGTTCAGACATTTTTTAAAAAGATTTGCCCCTGGAGCTGATAGATTTGCAGATGTAGATGTAATTTGCAATATCGCTGAAGGAGGACCAGTTCTTTCAGATTCACTCGCCTTTTTAGATTGTAAAGTTAGTTCCAGGCTAGAGACTCCAGACCATTGGTTAATTTACGGAATAGTTGAAAATGGTAATGTTTCTGACTTATCATGCAAGACAGCAGTTCATCACAGAAAAGTTGCTAATCATTATTAAATACTACTTTTAAGATTTCACTCCCGAAAACCTAGTAATATGTCCTTCTAATAATCTAGAAAAATATAATTATTATAGATTGTATATTCAATAGCAGCGAAAAGTATTTTATATGAAAAAACGCATTGCAATTATTACTGCTTTGTTGTCATTGATGCCAATGGGAAAAACGGTTTTAATAGGAACTGGTGCTGTTATATCGAGTGCTGGATTTATGCTTGCTGCTTCTGAAAAAGCATATGCAGAGAATGCAGAGTTCTATTATAAGAGGGCAATTAACAAAGCAGAAGAAGGTGATTTTTATGGAGCGATTGCTGATTACAGCAAAGCAATTGAGATTAATCCAAGGTATTCAAAGGCGTATAACAATCGTGGAAATGCAAAGCGTGCTTTAAAGGATTATGACGGAGCGATTGCTGATTACAGCAAAGCAATCGAAATTAATTCAAATAGTGAATTGGCATATTTCAACCGTGGAAATACAAAGGGTTCTTTAAAGGATTATGACGGAGCGATTGCTGATTACAGCAAAACAATCGAAATTAATCCAAATAATGGAAGTGCTTATAAGAATCGCGGTATTGCGAAGGAGTTAATAGGAGATTTGAAAGGTGCATGTGCTGATTGGAGAAGAGCATCCGCTATGGGTCTTAAAAAGACTGATCTGTGGATATTGACCCAATGCTATTAAAAAATTTTTTCTCCGCTCCCAACTTGTCGAGGAAATAAACATTGCGAGCGTTTTATAAATCCCCTCAAATATCTTTATCGAATGATTTATGTATGAGGCATAGATCATTGTTTCTATAAGCCAACCTTCAACAATCCCGCTTACTTTAAAATTTCTCATGGGATGACCCTCCATAATTGATTAGATGTTTAGTCATTACTAGAATTTTCAGATGTTAGAATACACAAAATTTTCTTAGGGTAAAGTGATACCGAAAGTCGCTAATAAAATTGAAAAGCAATTGGAAGTTCCTTCAAGACTTGTTCTGAAAAGGAAAGTCGCTATTCATTATTAGAAAATAAGTCTTTAAAATGTCAAATATGAATATAGATTTACTTGAAGAAAATCAAAACTTATCAAAATTTGAAATTACCGAAAATTTTTCTTGTGTAAGATTCTTAGACAAAAATAAAGAAAGATTTGAACTTGAATTTAACCTTGAAAAAGGAACCTCTTTTAATACTTTTTTCATTAGAAGTCATGAAGAACTTTTTATTATTCATCCCCCTGAAAAACAATATTTAAATTCATTTAATAAAGTAATTTCTAGGTTTTGCGATCAATTTAAATTAAATAAAATCAACTTCATTTCTGGTCATATTAATCCCCAAATTATTGAAACCATAAAAAATATAAGTACCCAATTTCAAAACACAACTATTACTTGCTCTAATCCAGGTTATAAACTTATTAGCGAACTTTGGAATCAAAGAAATCCTACCTTAGAAAACTTTATTGAAATTGACTTACCTAAAATAAACATAATTAAAAAAGAACTTAATTTAGTTTTAGATAACATTTCACTAGAGTTAATTCCTATTCCAACAGCACGTTGGCCTGGGGGCCTGATAATTTATGAGCGTAATCAAGAAATACTTCTTAGTGAAAAAATTTTCTCTGCACATATTGCATCTAAATATTGGTCTGAAACAAATCGAATTAGTACAGAAATTGATAGGAAGCATTTTTATGATTGTTTAATGGCACCAATGTCTAATCAAGTAGTATCAATAACTGAAAAAATCGCAGGTTATGACATTCAAACTATTGCACCATTACATGGTCCCGCAATCGAATATAGCTTAAAAAGCTTTTTAAATGACTATATTAGATGGGGAGATAACCTCTCAAGAAATAATCCTAAAATCGCTCTAATATATGCAAGTGCGTATGGAAATACAGCCTCAATAGGTGATGCATTGGCTAAAGGGATAAATAGAACCTCTGTAGAAGTTGAAAGTATTAATTGTGAATTTACACCTAATGATGCACTTGTAAAATCTATCCAAAATGCTGATGGTTACTTAATAGGCTCACCCACACTGGGTGGTCACGCCCCAACTCCTATAGTTAGTGCACTAGGAACATTGCTAGCAGAGGGTAATAGAGATAAGCCAGTCGGAATTTTTGGCAGTTTTGGCTGGAGCGGTGAAGCTATAGATTTACTTGAAACAAAATTAAAAGACGGTGGTTTTAAGTTTAGTTTTGACCCTATAAGGATTAAATTTAGTCCAAATAAACCAAAGATTAAAGAGTTAGAAGAAATAGGAACTCACTTTGGAAGAAAAATTATAAAAAAAGCAAAGAAAAAACCTAGAAAGTCTGATACAGGAATGATTACAAGCAAAACGGATCCAAAGCTACAAGCTCTTGGAAGAGTAATTGGTTCACTTTGTGTCCTGACAGCTTCTAAAGGCAAAGATGAGAATAATATTAAAGGAGCTATGCTTGCATCTTGGGTTAGTCAAGCAAGTTTTTCTCCGCCCGGGTTAAGTATTGCGGTAGCAAAAGATAGATCGGTAGAGTCTCTTCTACAAATAGGAGATTCATTCGCTTTAAATATTCTTAGCGAAAAAGATTATAAAGAACCTTTAAAAAGATTCACAAAGCCCTTTGCGCCGGGAGAAGATAGATTTGAGGGAATAAATATTGAATTAACTCCTAATGAACAGATAATCATTCCAGAATCGCTCGCATGGTTAGATGCTTCTGTAAAAGAGAGAATGGAATGTGGAGATCATTGGGTAATTTACGCCGAAGTACTACACGGTAATATACTAAGATCCGATAGTCTAACGGCAGTTCATCACCGCAAAACAGGTGCTAACTATTAAATTTATTTATCTAATTTATGACTGAAACAAAAGATCTGATAATCATTACAGCTAGTTGTGGTAAAAATCTAGAACTTTCCGAAAAATTTCTTGAAAAAAGTAATGAATTTAAAATAAGTTCTGAAATTTTAGATCTTACCACTCTTGATATTCCATTATTTAATCCAAGAATTCACAGCAAAGAAAATATTCCAAATGAAATAAAAGAATTAAAAAAAAAGCTTTTCAAGATTGAAAGATGGGTGATTTGTGCGCCTGAATATAATGGATCTATTCCTCCCATTCTCTCCAACTTCATAGCATGGCTTTCTATTTCGGGAGATGACTTTAGAAATTTATTTAATGGTCAACCGATTGCAATTGCAACATTTTCTGGAGGCATAGGATTAGAACTGCTGACTTCATTACGCATTCAATTAGTACATTTAGGAAGTCAAGTATTAGGGAGACAACTTTTGTCCTCATATAGTAAACCTATAGATACAAAAACTATTGAAGATATTATTCAAAGACTTTTACAAATGAAAAAATTAAAAACATAAACATTTAAAACCTAATAAAATTTCATCCTTTTTCATTCCAAACTTTCAAAATCTCTTTAGCCATAGGCAGTGCATGAACAGATCCCCCACCAGGAGTATTTTGTGCAAAAGCAACTACAAGTAATTCGCTTTTTTCAGAAGGAGTAAAGCAAACGAACCAAGCGTGATCTAATCCACCTTCCCCATCTTCAGCAGTTCCAGTTTTGCCTGAAACTGGAGGTAAATTTGAAACTCCATAATTAATTGATACTCCTGTGCCAGACTCTACTACTTTCCTGAGACCATTTTTTATCAACTGAATATTATTTGAGTCAATATCGATTTTTATAGGTTTTTTATCTGAAAGATTTTCTTCATCTTTTTTAACTAAATAGGGAGTAACTAGATAGCCTCCATTTGCAATTGCAGCATATGCTCTAGCAATTTGAATAGGGGTAACTTGTACAACAAATTGTCCAATAGACATACTCGCAATATCTTCTGGAACCCAAGGGGTTCTTCCTGGCTGCCCCCATCCTCTGCCTTCTTTAGCCCATTCACTACTCGCTACTAGTCCTATATTTTCTTGTTCAGAAATTTCAATTCCGGATAAAGAATTAAAACCAAGCTTTCGTGAGACCTTATGAATTTCATCAACTCCTACTCCATATCCTACTTGATAAAAAAATGTATTACTAGAAACTCTTAAGGCATCTTCATAACCTATTACCCCAAAGCCTAAATCATTATGCTCTCTAAAGCATTGGCTCCCATAAGTTATACATGGTTTCGTATCTAACATTGTTTCTCTTGGGAATTTTCCACTTTCCAAGCCAGCTAAAGCCGTCACAATTTTCCAAACGCTTCCTGGATCGTAGGCATTTAATGCTCTGTTAAATAAGGGTTTTTCAGGAGAATTAAACAGTTTATTATATTCTTCCTTAGGTTTAAAATCCTTTGAGAAAAAATTTAAATCAAATGTAGGTTTACTTGCCATTGCTCTTATTGCACCATCTCTTGGATCCATTACTATTATGGCTCCTGCTTTTTTATCTTTAAGAACTTCCTCAGCAACTAATTGCAGATTAAGGTCGATTGTTAGTTCAATATCATTACCTTGTACTGGAGGTTTTATACCCAATGATCTTTGAAATTTTCCTAATGAATTCACTTCAACCATTTCTCCACCCCATTCACCTCTTATATGATCTTCGTAAACATATTCAATTCCAGTTCTACCGATTAAGTCATTTAGTTTATAACCATTCTTAGATAAGAATTTATATTCTAATTCAGTAATTGGCTGAGTATACCCAATAACATGAGCAGCAAGAGATTTATAAGGATAACTTCTAATTAATTTGGTAGCTATTTCAAAACTAATTAAATTACTCTCATTCTCTTTAAATTTTATTAATTGATCTACATTTAAATCCTCAAGAATATTTACTAAAAGTTTCTGATTTTTAAGACCATCAGAGTATTTTTTTTGAATTACATTTCTATCAATATTTAACAAGTTAGAAATACTTGATTTATGTTTTTCCCAATTGCTTTTATTAACAGATTGAGGCTTTATTATTAAAGAATATTTAACTCTACTATCTGCTAAAACATTACTATTTTTATCTAGTATTCTTCCGCGTATTGGCTGTGAAGCAATAAGTCTGATCCTGTTCTCATCTGACATCTTCTTAAAAGATTCATAATTTAAAAGTTGTAAAAAAATTAACCTAAATAGTATTAATAAAAAGGAAACAGAAGAAAAAATAAGTAAGACTAGAGGTTGTCTCTTTAATGAAAAAATGTTTTTGTTGGGACTTGTTTTTATCAAAAATATAAAATTTACTTAAATATTGTTTTTTCCAATAAAGCAATAGTTGATTTTATTTCTTTAAGTTTTACGATTAAATCTTCATAATCATTATCTTCAGTTTTCACATTAAAATGATCCTTTTCAATATTATTTGAATTCAAATTTTCACTCATAAAATTTTTCCTTATTTTAAGCAATTATTCCAATTGATATAATCTTAATTAAGAAATTTATTTTTTCAAAATTATTTTAACTTTGATATTTAAAAAATATCAAAAACAAATTAATTTAATTGATCTATATTTTGTTCAAAATAAGGATTACAACTATTCTTTGATATCCCTAAAGACCATCCAATAAATGAAGAAATAAATATTGTGACGATTAATGGCATGATTGCTTGTTGAGTATTTACAAGGCTAAACCATTCTCTCCAGCTACTAAAAAATCTTTCTCTTTGAAATTTTCTTTTTTCATTTTCTAATAATCTCGCTTTTTTAGCGAAAGATTTAGTTACCCACTTTTCGAAAGGAATCTTTTTTATAATTGCCATTTTTCTCTCCACTTCTAATAATTGACCGGAACTAAGATAAGGATGAAATGTACTTATCAATTCAAGAGTTTTTAAAAACATCTCAACAGTTGCATCTTTTATAAGCTTTTGCTCATGACTTAAATCAGCCCACTCTATTTCTGGATAAAAACGGTTTCTATTTGGTGAAATTTGATCCTCTGACATTTGACCAGGTTCTCTGAGCCATCTATTAGTATTTTCATCAAATCTCCGCCAATATAGAAAAGGATTAATAAAAATTGTTTTACCAGATACTTTGACTACATCTTGTTGAAGATGATTAGTTATCTTTCTTTCAGAATTTTTCGATTTTATCAAAAGTCTTAATTAAGAATCTAATTAAAGATTATCTTTTATTCATTATTTTTCCAGAAATATGAAAAAAAATTATCCTACAAATATTAAGTTAATGATAACTGCCAACGCTTCTTTAAATAATTACAGTATTCGCAATTTAAGGAAGGTTTTGGAAAAACATCAGAACGTAATAAATTAACCGTATCAATTATCTTATTTTCTACCCATGCAGTAGAACAATCTAATTTAATTAGATGTACGTCAAAATTTAATTGGTTATTAAATAACTCTTCATTTTTCTTTCCATTGAAATATAAAAGATAAGCTTCTTTAGCTACTTGAAAGCCGTTTTTTTTAAATAGCCACTGATACATTTCTAATTGTCTCTTATAAGCTTTTGCATATTCATATTTATTTAAAGTCTCAGACCAATCAAAATTATTTCTCGAAGTTGCTTTTACATCAACAATAATAAGATCACCATTTTTTTTCTGCCAAATATCATCTACAGCTCCACCAAAATCATAGTTATGTTCAATTGACTTATATCTTATCCCTTGAAAATTACTTCTCCAACGTTCTAAATCTTTGTGTTTGAAAGGCACAGCATCAATTCCATTTTCAATAAATAAAGGATGCGGCTCCTGAATTTTTCTATAGTAATCAAATTCATTTTTACATAAATTATCTACAGCTATATTTAATGTAAATGGTAATGATGGCGGTTTTATTTGATATTTTTTATCAAGTACACAACATCTTTGACAACTAAGATATTTTTCAACTGTAGATCGACTTAATTTAATAATTTCGGGCATTACGTTTTAAATCACATTTAAAAATTTCTTGCTTAAGTAAAAAACCTTTAATTTTTTAAAAATTTGAAGACTTACTCCCACTCTATAGTTCCAGGAGGTTTGCTAGTAATATCATAAACAACTCTATTAACTGAACTTACTTCGTTTACGATTCTATTTGCAATTCTCTCCAAAATCTGAAAAGGGATTTTTGACCAATCGGCTGTCATACCATCCTCACTGGATACACAACGTAAAACTATTGGCCACGCATAAGTCCTCTTATCACCCATAACACCAACTGTTTTTACAGGTAGCAATACTGCAAAAGCTTGCCAAATATCATTGTAAAGACCTGCTTTTTTAATTTCGTCTCTTACTATCCAATCTGCATCTCTTAAACAATCAAGTTTTTCATTATTTACCTCTCCCAAAATTCTTATAGCTAGTCCAGGGCCTGGGAATGGATGCCTTTTTATAATTTCATCCGGCAAACCTAAAGCAGCTCCAACTTTTCGGACTTCATCCTTAAAAAGTTTTCTTAATGGCTCAACTAATTTAAATTGTAAATCTTTTGGCAATCCACCCACGTTATGATGACTCTTTATTTTTACAGCTATTCTCTCACCAGTCTTAGGATCAATATTAGTACCAGCACTTTCAATAACATCAGGATAAAGAGTACCTTGAGCTAAATACTGAAACGGTCCCAATCTATTACTTTCCTCCTCAAATACTCTAATAAATTCTTCACCTATAATTTTCCTTTTTTGTTCTGGATCAGTAATCCCTTTTAATTTGGCAATAAACCTTTCCCTTGCATTAATGTATTCAACCTTTATGTGAAATTTCTTATCAAAAAAATTCATTAAAAATTCTGGTTCACCTTTTCTCATGAAACCTTGATCTATAAACATACATGTAAGCTGATTTCCAATTGCTTTATTGAGAAGAAAAGCAAGAGTTGAGGAATCAACTCCTCCAGACAAGGCAAGTAAAACTTTTTTATTGCCAACTTGCTCTCTTATCCTGGGAATAGTTTCCTCTATATAAGTTTCGGTTGTCCAATCAGCCGCACAATAAGAAATTTTATAAACAAAATTTTTAATTACCGTCATCCCAAATTCTGAATGAATAACTTCAGGATGAAATTGTACGCCAAATAATTTCTTTGCATCATTTGAAATTGCTGCATGGCATGTGTTTTCGGTATGAGCAATTTTATTAAATCCATCAGGCAAACTATTAATAGAATCTCCATGACTCATCCACATAATTGATTTATCTTCTACATCAGTAAGGAGGTCAGATTCTTGATCTATATTTATTGGCGCTCTACCATATTCAGCTTTTTTGGTAGCTGAAATAACAGAGCCTCCAAGTTCTTTAACCATTAATTGCATTCCATAACATATGCCAAGAACAGGGATTCCTAAGTTAAAAATTTTTTCATCACAATTAGGAGCATTTTGTTCATATACAGAGTTGGGACCTCCACTCAAAATGATCCCTTTTGGATTAATATTTTTAATTTCTTCAATTGAAATGTGATTACTTACTACAAGAGAAAAAACATTAGTTTCTCTAATTCTTCTTGCAATCAATTCAGAATATTGAGATCCGAAATCCAATATTAATATTGAAGGATCTCGTTCTTTTTTTAAAGATGTTTGACTCATGTATAAAAGTTAACTCAATTTATTTACAAAAGCATAATGAATTACAAATTAATCTCATTGAAAATAAGAGATATAATTATTGCCGTTAATTCCAGCCCACCTTATTTGCCTTTTTCTATCAAAAATGATTGATGCGATTTCCATATCAGTTTTTACATACCTATTAACATAAGTAAAAGAACGCTCTTCGATCGTATTTGATAATCTTTTAAATAATTTATCGGCTAAAGATTTATTAATTCTTTCAAGGAACAGTGAGGCATTCTCAAGATTATCTAACTGAGATAATTCAACTATTATTTCATGTGGGACCTTTTCTTGAACTGCTAAATACACAAGAATCTCAATTCTTGCATCAGCTAAATGATTGTGTGTATGAAAAATACCGCCTGCTAATTTAATTAATTTCCCATGATAACCAAAAAGAATTACAGTTTTAACTTTTTTTATTGCAGCATCAACTAATAATGGTCCTATCCAATTTCCAATTTTGATAATTGGCAAATTCACATTACAAGTTTTGGCCAAATTCAACCCATTTTCTCCAATAACAAATATAACTTCACCTTTAAAATTATTTTGAATTAACTTTGCTAAATTATTTTTAGCCTCTTCTAATTGGTCAGGTGAAGCACTCGAATAAGTTTCGGCAGAAGTACCAATAATAGATAATCCATCAACAATGCCAAATGACTTATTACTAGTTCTTTCTGCTAAAAATTTCCCATTTGGGAAAATAATTTCTAATTTCAAATTAAAGCCGGCTGGAATACTATCTAATAAATTTTCATATAAAACTTCTTTGGCAAAATTAGAAATGCATATCTCTGATGTATCTTCTTTTATACCCACACCAGATCCTGCAATAATATTTATTGGGATTGTTTGAACAGGATTATTAAAAGAAATTCTTTCTAAAGAGGCTATTGTCCATATCTCTAAGTTTTGTGTAATGTCAAGATCTAAGCCAGACTTTGCAAAGGCAATTCCTAGGGCATGCGAGTCATCTTTCAGTAAACCAACAGAATGAATCTCGATTTTTATTTCTTTTTTTTCATTAGGGATTTTTATTAGTTCATAATTCTTAAATGGTAACCCTATTAGTTTATTTAATGCTGACCTAGCAGCACCAGCAACCCACAAAGGTAAAGAAAATCCTTTTTTCAAATCAAGTAATTGAAAAATATATAATGAGAACTAATCTAAGAATGACCTATTTAATAAAAAGTGGCCATACAACAAAAATTATCATTGATGATTCCTGGACCCACACCAGTTCCAGAAAAAGTTTTACAAGCATTAAGTAAGCATCCAATAGGTCATCGCAGTAAAGAGTTTCAAGATCTCGTAGAGAGTACAACTAAAAATTTACAGTGGCTTCATCAAACGCAAAATGAAGTTCTAACAATCACTGGTAGTGGGACTGCAGCAATGGAGGCTGGAATAATAAATACCTTAAGTAAAGGAGATAAAGTAATTTGTGGAGAAAATGGAAAATTTGGCGAAAGATGGGTGCAAGTTGCTAAAGAATTTGGTCTAGAAGTAATAAAAATTGATTCCAAATGGGGTACTCCACTTGATCCAGAAGAATTCAAAAAGGTATTAGAGGAAGATAAACAAAAAGAAATAAAGGCAGTTATTTTGACTCATTCCGAAACCTCAACAGGTGTAATTAATGATCTAGAAACTATAAGTTCATATATTCGCTCACACAACACAGCATTATCAATTATTGACTGCGTTACGAGTCTTGGAGCTTGTAATGTACCCGTAGATGAATGGAAATTAGATATCGTTGCTTCAGGATCACAAAAGGGATACATGATACCTCCAGGGCTTAGTTTTATAGCAATGAGTCAAAAAGCATGGGAAGCCGCAGAAAAATCTACTATACCCAAGTTTTATTTAAATTTAAAATCCTACAGAAAAAGTCTTTTAAGTAACAGTAATCCTTATACTCCAGCAGTTAATTTGGTTTTTGCTTTAGATGAAGCTTTAAAAATGATGAGAGAAGAAGGCTTAGATAACATTTTCCTAAGACACAATAAGCATAAATTAGCGATGAGCAATGCTATGAAAGCTTTAAATCTTAAATTATTTGCTGATGAAAAATATTTAAGCCCTTCTATTACTGCAATAAAAACTGATGAAATGGATGCTGAAGAATTCAGAAAAACAATAAAGAAAAATTTCGATATATTACTTGCTGGTGGTCAAGACCATTTGAAGGGGAAAATATTTAGAGTCGGGCATTTAGGCTATGTTAATGACAGAGATATTATTACAGTCGTTTCTGCTATAAGTAATACACTTCTCGACCTAGGTAAAATTTCAGCTCAACAAGCTGGTGAAGCTTTAGTTGTGGCATCAAGATATCTTAAGGAAAATTAAGTTAAGTGCCTGGCTCTTCAACATTTCCGCCTAATTCAACAATCTTTTTTCTAAGAACGATTGATTTTTTTTCATCACCTTTGGTTTGAGCTATTGCAAGGGCAAACTCTAGTTTTTCGAGCTGGTGGCCACCCTCAATAAAAGATAATTTTTTCTTTATTCTGTTTTTATTATCTTTATATGAAATTTGTGAAGACATAAAAGTTCATGCTTTAATTATTATTATGCCAATAAAAGGGGACATTACGAGAGGAAACTAAAATATTATTTGACTATAAACTTGAACAAAAAAAATTTTTTCTAATATTATGTTCAAACATCCTTGAAATTTATGCCTAACATAAATCTAATCTACTATATTTTTGCAGGTTGTATTTTTGGAGCATTAGCTCTAAAAACTGGTATTCCTGCGGCTCCTCTAGCAGGTGCTTTAATAGGCGCAAGCATACTTAGCATAAGTGGCAAAGTCGACATCGCAGAGTGGCCAATCGGAACAAGAACAATTTTAGAAATTGGAATTGGAACAGTCATTGGTACATCATTAACAAAAGACTCATTAGTTGATATTCAAAATTTATGGAGACCGGCGATATTAATAACTTTTACTTTAGTTATTACTGGATTAGCAATTGGTTTGTGGACAAGCAGATTACTTAAAATAGATATTATTACAACAATTCTTGGAGCTGCACCAGGAGGAATTAGCGGAATGAGTCTTGTAGGGTCGGAATACGGAGTGGGACCTGCGGTAGCAACTTTACACGCTGTCAGATTGATTACTGTACTCTTAATTCTTCCTTTAGTTGTAAAATGCTTGAATATATTTGGAGTGATTAAATCTTAAATTTCTATAGACATATTCACAATAAAAGATATTTTTAAATAGAAGATAAAAGCCTAATGCAAAGATCTAAGAAGAAAAAACTAATACCATTAGCGTTGGGAATTTTCGCTACTCTAACCCTTACTACACCAAGAGTAAATGCAAGTGCATTTGGAGCGGAAATTTTTTGTACTATGAGAGATGGCGGAAATGACCATGAAAGTAGTTGGGATGCAGCTTATACGTATATAAAAAAACAAAAGGGAGGATTATTCAAAGTTTCACCTAAAAATGCTGCAGCACAAATTACTGAAACAGTTATAAGGGAAAGAGAAAAATTTAGTTATTGCGTTGAATATTTAGATAATCTTCATCCAAATAGAAAACTAATACGAGATTTAGAAAAAGAAGAAAAAAGAAAAGAAAAAGAAGCAAAAGATAGAGAAAACAAAAGAAAAAAATTAGAAAAAAAACTAGAAGAAACTAATGAAGAAATTTCTGAAGAATTTACTGATGAAACACTGGATAGATATAGTTATTAATAAAGTTCAGAAAGATAATAATTTTTTCTAAATTTAATAAATACTATTTTGTATCTAAACACACTAAATAACATTTTTGCTGGCAAATTCGGGCTAAAAAGCATAAATAAATATTGACTTTTAATATATCCAAGCCATGATTTATTTAACTAAATATTCTGAATGCATATTAATGATGCGGTGTTTTTAGAGGATTTATGTCCCAAGTTCAGATTTAGACAATGGCGAAAATCTATTCATAGGTTTACAGGAAAAAGTTGTATATATTGCGGCAAACCATCTGAATCTATTGACCATGTAATACCACGAAGCCAAGGTGGCCTAAGTACAACAGAAAACTGTGTCCCTGCATGTCTTTCCTGTAATGGGGACAAATCAGATGAAAATGCTTTGTCTTGGTATAGAAGGCAAAAATTTTATGATCCCCGAAGAGCAATGGCTATAAGAGCTTGGTTAGAGGGGGATTTAAGATTAGCTATTAGATTACTACAATGGGCTAATCCAAACTTTAAGTTAAAAAATAAAAATTACGTAAAAGATGAATCGGAATATAATGCGGCTTGACTACCAAACATTACATATTTTTCTAGAGTTATAACTCTCACATATATTTTCCAATACCCTTGGCGATTCTGGGAATATTAAAATTGTCGAAAATGAAATAAAAAAGACAAAAAACTTTTGGTAGAATTTAAAATTAACTAAACTAACTTCTTTCTCTAAAAGACGGTGATAACTTTTGCTAATACAGAAAGTTTTTGATTTTAAATCGGGCTCAAAAGCTGTCTTCATCATTAATTAATACATATGTACTACTATAACCCAGCATGAAAAACCCTGCAAGTTTACTCGGAAATAAAAAAAAATTTTTAATCTTAGGATGTGGTTTCAGCGGTAGTTTTTTTGCAAAAACAATCAAAAAATTAGGTTGCACTGTTTTAACAAGCTCAAGATCTGGAAGCAAAGATCCAAATAGTTTTATTTTCAACAGTGAAAACAGTGTGATTCCTGATGAAGAAATTTTTGATGGAGTCACGCATATTCTTAGTTGCATTCCTCCTGACAAAGATGGTAATGATCCTGTACTAGAAAGCCTTCAAAGTAAATTAAAAGATTTATCCCTTGAATGGGTTGGATATTTATCTACCACAGGAGTATATGGAAACACAAAAGGTGATTGGGTTTCTGAGATAGATCAACCTAATCCTTTTCAAAAAAGAAGTCTTAATAGATTAAATTGCGAAAAAAAATGGATTGAGTCTGGTTTGCCAGTGCAAATTTTTAGATTACCTGGGATCTATGGACCTGGAAGATCCACGTTTGAAGCAATCAACAATCAGAAAATTCGAGTTATTTCAAAAGAAGCTCAAGTTTTTTCAAGAGTTCATGTTGCTGATATTACACATGCGATTATTTATTTATTACAAAATAAAGATAGTTTAAAATTTCATCAAATCATCAATATTGCAGATAATGAACCCTGTTCTCAAATAGAAGTTATTCAATATTGCTACGATTTACTTGGTTTAACAATGCCAAAGCCAATATTATTTGAAGATGCAAAAGATGAATTATCACCTATCGCTCAATCCTTTTGGATGGAAAATAGAAGAGTGTCGAACAAACTTTTATGCGAAACACTCGGATATAAATTAATTTTTAAAAACTATAAAATAGGTTTGAAAAATTGCTATCTGAATATTTAAAAAATTAAATTTAAAAACCTTTTATGAATTTTCACAATACAAAAAATATATTAAGGGTAGTATTAAGCATCGGAGATGAGTCAGGTATTGGGCCTGAAATAATTTTAAAAGCTCTTTATTCTCATGAGATACCAAAAAATATTGATTTAATATTAGTTGGATCAAGAAAAAATCTACAAAATACATATAAAAATCTTAAATCCATAGGATTAGAAAACCTTGCAGATCCTAAAAATTTAAAAATACATGATCTCGAAATTTCTTCATCAGATAATGATCCTAAATCAAGTTACGGTAATTCTAGTTTCCAATATTTAACAAAAGCAATAGAAATTGTAAAACAATATCCCAATTCAGCACTTGTAACTGGACCAATTTGCAAAAAATCATGGTCTCTTGCAGGTCATTACTTCTCTGGTCAAACTGAAGTACTGGCAAAATCATGTGGAGTGAAAAACGTTGGCATGTTATTCACAGCAAAATCTCCAATCACAGGGTGGAGATTTAATACTTTACTAGCCACAACCCACATTGCCCTTTCAGAGGTTCCCAAGAAATTAAATAAAGAATTAATACATAGTAAATTGGATCTTTTAAAAGATTTTTGTAATACCTATACTGATAAACCTATTTTAAAAGTAGCGGGATTAAACCCTCATGCCGGCGAAGAGGGCATATTAGGTGATGAAGAACAAAATTGGCTAAATAATGCATTAATTACGTGGAATGAGAAGAATAGAAGTATTAAATTATTAGGCCCTTTATCACCAGATAGTTGCTGGAATTCTTCCGTGAAAGCCTGGAATGACAAAAATGCTGAAAAGCACGATGGCATTCTTGCTATGTATCATGATCAAGGTTTAATACCAATGAAAGTGATAGCTCTTAATTACTCAGTCAATACTACAATCGGTTTGCCTTTTATAAGAACATCTCCAGACCATGGTACAGGGTTTGATATTGCTGGAAAAGGCATTGCTCAATGTCAGAGCATGATTGAGGCTATTAAGGCTGCTATAGAAATGACTAACAATTTAAGACTGCTTAACACGCATTAAAACTTGGCCAAATTCAACAGGTGTCCCATTTTCTACGAGAATCTCTACTATTTCAGCATTAAATTCAGATTCAATTTCATTCATTAACTTCATAGCTTCCAAAATACATATAGTTTGACCAACCTTAACGTTATTGCCTACTTCTACGAATGGCTCCTCACCAGGCGCTGCAGCCCTATAAAAAGTCCCAACCATAGGAGAAGTAATTTCAGTAAGGTCAGAACGCCCTGGAGGTGCTACTTGAGGGGCTTCAGGCTCATTAACAACTGGGATATTATCATTAATGGTTTTTTGATTAGCAATTGTTTGCTTATCAAATGAAGTATTAGGAACTAAATTATTAGTAACTTGGCTCTGATCAAATAAATTCCTTTTTATTTCGAGTTTAAAATCTTCTCCCTCTAGCGAGAACTCTTGTATATCACTGGAAGAGATTTTCTCTATTAGGCGATTTAAGTCTTCATGATCTAATTTCATAGCCATTAATTTTCACGTCCAAGATAACTGTCATTACGAGTATCAATTTTAATCATTTCTCCCACAGAAATAAATAAAGGTACCATAACTTGAGCACCTGTTTCTAGAATAGCTGGTTTCGTGCCCCCACTAGCAGTATCACCTTTAACTCCAGGATCTGTCTCTGTAACTTTCAAGGTAATAGATATTGGAAGTTCTACTTCTAAAACTTTACCATTATGGAAAATCACACTAACTTCCATTCCCTCTTTTAAATACTTTGCTCCTTTACCAATTTGTTCAGAGGTGAGTCTTGTCTCTTCAAAACTCGTCATGTCCATAAAAACATAATCACCAGACTCCACATAAGTATGCTGCAGGTTAGACTTCTCAAGGATAGCCTGCTGCACTGATTCTCCGGCTCGAAAAGTTTTTTCAACCACATTGCCGCTTTGAACTGACTTTAATTTTGTTCGCACGAAAGCAGAACCCTTGCCAGGCTTGACATGTAGAAATTCTACAACACGCCAAACTTGTCCATCCAATTCGATGGTAGTACCTGTGCGAAAATCGTTACTGGAAATCATTCCTGTATTACATCCCCAAGGATCATAAACCTGCAAGAGTGCTATGCAAAAATTCTTATCAAATCAGAACACACTTTTCTTAATACTATCGATTGTAATTTTACAGGTTTTTCTCTTAAAACCGATTCAAGTACTAGCTGATTTACCTACTGGAAATGCAGTAAAAGACCCTAGTGCAATCCTCAGAAACGCACTCCCTATCAAGCAAGTTGAGTTGCAAGAACTTCAACACAAATTGGAAGAAACCAGTGACCTTGTAAGAGGAGGAAGATGGCCCGCTCTTACGAAAACTGTTACAAAATGTCAATCTTTACTAAAAAAATACCAGAGTAAAATTATTCAAGAATTACCAAACGATAAAAAGAAAATTGCTGAAAAAACATTTTTAGAGCTCAAAGAAAATTTTGATAGTCTTCAAGATTACTCTAAATCAAAGGATAAATACTCATTTATAGCGACCCGAAGAGATGCTTTAGATAAAATAGGTGGATTAGAAGAATATTTTCTACCAAATGAATTTCCCTACTCTATTCCCCAGGAATTTGATAATTTACCAAGATTACTGGGCAGAGCAAAAGTCAACATAAAAACATCCAAAGGAGATATGCAAGCAATTGTGGATGGATTTAACGCCCCACTTACAGCAGGAGCATTTATAGATTTATCTTCAAAAAACTTCTACAAAGATTTACCTATCAACAGAGCAGAAGAATTTTTTGTACTACAAACAGGTGATCCAATTGGTGAAGATATTGGTTACATAGATCCTGAAACAAGCGAAGAGCGTCACGTTCCCTTAGAAATAAGAATTCCTGATGAACAAGATACTTTTTACAATCAAACTTTTGAAGATTTAGGTCTTTACACAGAGACGCCAACATTACCTTTTGCAACACTTGGAACTCTAGGATGGTCCCATTCAAATACCGAAGTTGATGATGGCTCATCGCAATTTTTCTTCTTTTTATATGAAGCAGAATTAAATCCAGCAGGCCGGAATTTAATTGACGGGAGAAATGCTGCCTTTGGTTACGTTGTAGATGGATTTGATGTATTAGAAGAGCTTACTAAAGATGACACAATAATTTCAATTGATGTTATAGAAGGGATTGAAAACCTTAAATTAAATGCATAAAGAAAAATTAGAAGATATAGGAGAAAAAGAATTAATAAATAGGCTAAAAAAATTTATGCCTAAAAAACAAATTTTAGATGATTGCGCTTTAATCAAAACTAAAAATGATGATTTACTTGTTAATACCGATTCTTTGGTGGAAAATGTTCATTTCAATGAAATTACTATTTGTCCTGGGGACCTTGGGTGGAAAGCAGTTGTTAGCAACATCTCTGACTTATTATCCAGTGGAAGCAAGAAAACTATAGGTATTACTATAAGCCTAGTTCTACCTGCTAGAACTGAGTGGATTTGGGTTGAAGAATTATATAAAGGAATAAATAAAGCATTGGAAGAATATGGCGGGGTGATTCTAGGAGGAGATTGCTCAAAGGGGAATGAAAAAATCATTTCAATTACTGCCTTTGGAATTCAAGGTGAACTTGAATTACGAAGAAACGCATGCAAACCCGGAGATATAATCTTAACTACAGGAATTCATGGTCTTAGCAAACTGGGATTTTTGATACAAAATAAGATTAATTTCGATAATGAATTTTCTCTTAATAAAAGATTAATCATTAAGTCTATTGATCATTTTTGTCGCCCTAGAATTTACCCAAATTTTCTAAATAATCTTCTCAAAACTCGCTCCAATAAAAATATAAGGAAAATAGGATGTACCGATAGCAGTGATGGTCTATTTCAAGCCTTACAAGATTTAGCAATAGCTAGCAACTGCAAAGCTATCATTAATTATGAAAAGATACCTAAAGATAAGGATTGGCCTACAGGAGATAAATGGGACGAATACTATTTTTTTGGAGGTGAAGATTATGAATTAGTTTTCTCATTGCCCAAAAAATGGGCAAACAATTTATCTAAACTTGATAAAGATATTAACGAGATTGGTTTTTTTACTGATGGTGAACCAATAATAGAATTTAAAGATAAAAAGAACAATAAACTATTGAAAAATACCCCTTTCAAACACTTTTAATTACTCCCAATTTTTAGCGACAATCTCTGCTAAATCTACAACTCTTTGACTGTAACCCCACTCATTGTCATACCATGCAAGTACCTTTACAAGGTTATCTCCGATACACATAGTAAGATCACTATCTACAATTGATGATTCATTAGTACCTGCATAATCGCTTGACACCAATGGTTCATCTCCATATTTAATAATTCCTTTCATTGAGCCTATAGATGCTTCCTTGAGAGCATTATTGACTTCTTCAGCTGTGACAGATTTAGAAGATTCAAAAACAAAATCTACTGCTGAAACGTTAGGAGTTGGAACTCTCATTGCAATTCCAGTTAATTTACCTTTCATTTCTGGGTATACCAGGGCTACTGCTTTTGCAGCTCCTGTTGAAGTAGGAACGATGTTTGTAGCTGCGGCTCTAGCCCTTCTTAAATCTCTATGACTGTTATCTAAAATTCTTTGGTCCCCTGTATAACTATGAATTGTAGTCATCAAACCTTTGTTGATCCCAAAAGTTTGGTCTAAAACTTTAACTACTGGAGCTAAACAATTCGTTGTACAACTAGCATTACTCAAAATATCATAATCTTTGTGTTTATATGTATCAGCATTAACTCCAACTACATAAGTACCAACGCCATCACCTTTACCTGGAGCAGTTAAGATGACTTTTTTTGCTCCTACCTCTAAGTGCTTACTTGCACCTACGTCTGTATTAAATACTCCAGTTGATTCAATAACCAAATCTACGCCCCAATCTTTCCAAGGGAGATTCATTGGGTTTCTATCAGAGAAACACTTAATTGTCTTGTTATTAATTACAAAAGTATCATCAGTATATTTAATATCAACACCATCAAGTTGACCAAGAACTGAATCATACTTTAATAGATGAGCATTAGTCTTAGGATCTGAGGTAACATTAATTCCAACTACTTCAATATTTGTGTAAGCCCCTCTACTAAGCCAACAACGCATAAAGTTTCGACCAATTCTGCCAAAGCCGTTAATTGCAACACGCAAAGTCATAACTAATAATTTCTAAATGATTAACCTAAGTTGCTGATCATACTGAATTTTGTGCAATAACGTAAGGTTTTTTTGATTTATTAAGCAAATAAGTCTAGTTTTGTATTAATTCAAGAAAAAAAAACATTTTTTTTTGAAAAAAAATAGCAAAATTTTACCTAGAAGTTATTTTAATTTAAGTAAAAGATAAAAATTGGATAAAAAATTACTCTTGAAAAGTCATTTTCATTTTATTGGGATTGGAGGTATAGGGATGTCAGCATTAGCAATGGGTTTGCTTAAAAAAGGTTGTTCAGTTTCAGGGTCTGATTTAGTTAAAAACGATGAAACTAATAAATTGGAGAAATTAGGTGCAGTAATCTTTACTTCTCAAATTCAACAAAATATTGAATTTGTTATTTCAAAATTTACCAACAGATTGATTAATTTTGTTGTAAGCTCCGCGATCAAGCCAGAAAATGAAGAATTTTCGTACTGCAGAGAAAAAAATTTATCAATAAAACATCGTTCAGAAATACTTGCAATGTTTATGAGCACTTATAGTGCATTAGCGGTAGCGGGCAGCCACGGAAAAACATCAACCAGTACATTCCTTTCAACAATACTTGAGTTATGTACAGGTAATTCTTCTTCAATAACTGGAGGAATAATTCCTATTTACAACTCTAATTGTTATTTAGAAGATACAAAATATTTAGTAGCTGAAGTTGATGAATCTGATGGGACAATTAACAAATATAAGTCTGATATCGGAATAATCAATAACATTGATTTTGATCATTGCGATCACTTTTCAAATTTAAGTGAAGTCATATCTTCTTTTAAAAGTTTCGCTAAAAACTCGAAAAAATTACTACTGAATTTTGATTGTGAAACCTCAAGAAATAACTTTTATTCTGATTGGAAATGGTCAATCACTACGGCTAAAAACGTTGCTTATGCAATAATTCCGACTGAAATTAATTCAAAATATACAATTGGTAAATTTTATGAAAATGGAAATTTCATAAGTAGTTTAAATATTCCAATTCCAGGATTACACAATCTATCTAATATCACCGCAGCAATAGCAGCTTCAAGAATGATAGGAGTAGATTTTATGGAAATTAAGAAAAATATAAAATATCTGAAACTACCAAAAAAAAGATTTGAATTCAGAGGCCAAATAGATGAAAGAAGTTTATATGATGATTATGCGCATCACCCAAACGAAATAAAAGAGACGATTAAATTAGGAAGATTATTTATTCAGCAAAAAAATAATAGTGAATGTCAAAAAAGTAGATTAATAGCTATATTTCAACCTCATAGATACTCTCGAGTAAAGCAATTTACTAAAGAATTTGCTGAAGAATTATCAAAAGCAGATGTTATTTATGTAACCAGTATTTATGGAGCAGGAGAAGTAAACGAAAATAAAATTACTTCAAAAATTATCACTGATATGATTTACAAAAAAAATAAAAATGTTAGTTACATAAATAATTATTATGAAGTTACAAAGAATTTTTACTATTTAACTCAAAAAGGAGATTTAATTTTGAATATGGGAGCTGGTGATTGTCATAATTTCTGGTCAATTTTAAATAAAAAACAATTAAAATAAATAACTTTTTTATGAATAATAAGATTTTTTCTGAAAACTATAATTTAAGTAGTTATACAACTATAAAAGTGGGAGGAGTAGCTGAATATTTTGCTGAGCCAAGGAGCATTGAAGAGCTTTCATATCTAATAAAATGGGCTAATTTAAACAAGCAAAAATGTCAAGTAATTGGCGCAGGTTCAAATCTTTTAATAAATAATATTTTCATAAAAGGCTTAGTTGTATGTACAAAAAAATTGAAATCATTCAAGGTAGAGCCATATTCAGGAATTGTTGAAGCGGAAGCAGGTGTAATGCTCCCAACATTATCTAATTCTCTTGCTAAAAATGGATTACAAGGAGGGGAATGGGCAGTCGGAATTCCAGGAACATTAGGAGGAGCAATTTATATGAATGCTGGAACAGGTAATTTATCGCTAGCTAGAAATCTTATTTCCGTAAAAGTTATAAATAATAAAACTCATGAAAAACTTGAAATTGAAAAAAAAGATATTAATTTTGATTATAGATTTAGCTCTTTTCAAAAAAATGATTTGACGATTATTAGTGCAAGACTACATTTTGAACCTAATGGAAATCTAGAACAATTAATTAAAACAACAAAAAATAACCTTAAATTAAAAATAGAAAAACAACCATATCATCAACCAAGTTTTGGTAGTGTTTTTAAAAATCCTAAAAATAATTATGCAGCAAAATTAATTGATGATATGGGTTTAAAAGGATTTAAAATTGGGGGTGCTGAAATTTCTACAATACATTCAAATTTTATAATTAACACTTCTTCAGCAAGTTCTAAAGATATTTATGAATTAATAACAGTAATTCAACAAAAAGTACTACAAAAGAAAGGAATTTTTTTGCAACCGGAAGTAAGAATGATTGGTTTTGACTATCCTAACTAAAGAAACTTTTTTACAAAATGGCGGGTTTTGGACTTCCTAACTTTGGACAACTTACAGAAGCTTTTAAAAAAGCGAAACAAATTCAGCAAGATGCTCAAAAATTACAAGATGAACTTGAAAACATGGAGATTGAAGGAAAAAGTGATGATGAAATGATAAAAGTCTGGATAAGTGGGAACCAACTTCCTTTAAAAGTAGAAGTACAAGAGAATATTTTAAATGCAGATAAAGAAAAAATAGAACAAAACATTTTACAAGCCATTCAAAAAGCTCATGAATTATCAACTACAACTATGAAAGAAAGGATGAATGATTTAACTGGTGGATTAAATCTTAATCTTCCTGGTTTTGATAATAGTGACTCTTAGAAGATTCAATCATTTCTTTATAAAAAGAATATCTTTCGAAGGATTTATTTAAATTACAGCCCTTATCGTTTAAATGTAAGCAGTTACGAAATTTACACTTAATTTGTTCATCGATTACCTGTTTATTTATTTCTAAATAAAGACTTGGTAACAAGCTAATATCAACCTCTAGAGGTTGCATATTAAAACCAGGAGTATCCACAATGTAACTTTGATTTGATAAAGAAAATAACTCAACATTTCGAGTAGTATTTTTACCTCTCTTAATTTTATTTGAAACCGGAGCAGTACTATTTTGAAGACCTGGAATTATCTTATTAAGCAAAGTAGTTTTACCAACACCTGATGGGCCCATAAAAATTGAACACTCTTTTTGCTTTAATTCAACTAATAAATTATTAAAATAATCAGATTTATCTAAATTTAAAGTTATTGCTTGATAACCCCATTTTTCAAATTTATCAATTAGTAAAGATCTTCTTGTATCTGATATTAAATCACATTTTGTCAAAATTAATGAGACTTCAACACCCATAGATTCAGCTGATATCAAAAACCTATTAACTTGAGATAAATTTAATGCTGGCTCTTCAACGGAAAAAGTAATGTATATGTTAGAAATATTGGCAACAGAGGGTCTAACTAATAAATTTTTTCTTTTTTTAAGACTTGTTATTACTGCGCGTTTGCTTTTGAAATCAATATTTTCAATTACTACATCGTCTCCAACATAAATTAATTGATTCTTGAAATTTATAGACTTCCTCACTTTACATAAAAATTTCTCGCTATTTCCAAAGTTTTCTTTATTTTTCAAGTCAACTAAAAAAAAATCATTAAATTTCTTTGTAACTAAACCTAAATGTTTATTTTTTTTCATTCAATATTTTTATTTTTATAAATTTTTCATTTTCATTGATTTGTTTAAACAAAAATCCCATCTCCTTTAAATTTTTTAATACCATTTCTTCTGGTTCACCTTTATCTAGTTCAACTATAAGATGTTCATTTTTAGTTAACTTTTCCAAAGTTAATTTCATTTTGACAACATTTAATGGGCATGGAACAGATTTAAGGTCCAAATGCTTTAAAGAAGTCATTAGGATTCTTTACCAAATAATTTGCTAAAAAGTCCACTGCTGGAATTAATATTTTTATCTGAATATTTAGAAGCTAAACCTTCTAAAAGCTTTCGTTCTTCGTCAGATATACGAGTTGGCAATTTTACCTTTACTAGAACTTCGTGATTTCCTCTGGCAACGGGATTACCAAGTCTCGGTACCCCTTTATTCTCAAGTGAAAGAGTTGTATTTGGTTGCGTACCACTAGGAATTGTTAAATTAACATTGCCATCCACTGTAGTAATTTCAACAGTATCTCCTAAAATAGCTTGTAAATAACTCACAGCTATTTCAGAGTAAATAGTCACACCATCTCTTTTTAATTTTGAATCCTTCTTGACCTTTATAAAAACATAAAGATCTCCAGGGGGGCCTCCTTTTAAACCAACATTTCCTTCTCCGGCAACTCTTAATTTAGTACCAGTATCAACTCCTGCAGGAATATTAATTCGTAATTTTTTTCTTACTTGCTTCACTCCATTACCTCCGCAGCTTGCGCATGGATCTGAGATTATTTGACCAATTCCATTACATGAAGGACATTCAGCAACCTGAGTAAAATTACCAAATGGTGTCCTTGTAGCTCGTCTTACTTGTCCACTTCCACCACATGTAGAGCAAGTTTTTGGTCCTGTTCCTGGTTTGGCCCCTGTTCCCCTACAGACTTCACATGTCTCAAGATGAGGAATTGAAATTTCTCTTTGTTGACCAAATATTGCATCTTTAAAATCAACATTAAGGTCATATCTTAAATCATCTCCTTGTTGAGGGCCTCTTCTTTGAGTTCTTCCTCCCTGGGGAGTTTGTCCTCCAAAGCCGTTAAAAAAGGTTTCAAATAAATCTGCAAACCCACCCATATCGCCCATATCAGGCATTCCAGCTGCACCTCCAAGGCCAGCCTCTCCAAACTGATCATATCTAGCTCTTGTTTCAGGATCAGCTAATGCCTCATAAGCCTTGCCAATTTCTTTAAATTTATCTTCAGCGCCAGGTTCCTTATTAACGTCAGGATGATATTGTCTTGCTAGTTTTCTATAAGCCCTTTTTAAGGTATCCGCATCGGCATCTCGTGAAACTCCAAGTATTTGGTAAAAATCAGCCATTAGACAATGCTCGTGTAAAAATTTGGGATTTATACATCTTCAGAAGTATTTTCCCCTGAATCAATATCCTCCTCAACTGTATCCTTTTCTACTTCCTCTTGTGAATTTTGTTTGCCAGGTCCCATAGAAACTTTAACCAAAGCATGTCTCAAAACCTTACCTTCTAGATGATATCCTCGCTGCAATTCTTCAATAATAAAATCCTCTTCAAACTCTTCACTAGGCTCTCTTAATACAGCTTCATGTAAATTTGGATCAAATTGTTGGCCAACGACTCTCATCGGTGCAACTCCTTGTTGTTTTAAAACTTCTACCAATTGTTTATATAATCCTTGATAACTTCTATGAAGAGATTGAGCTTCTTCACTTTCAGGTTTAAGTTGCTGTCTTGCCCTCTCAAAATTATCAACGATTGGGAGTATTGCAGTTAAAGTTTTAGAAACAAGTTGGACTTTTAAATCGTCTTGATCTCTAGACTGCCTTTTTCTAAAATTATCAAAATCTGCTGAGATTCTTACATATTGATTTTTTAATGTTTCGTGCTCTTTTTCTAACTGTTCTAACCTTGCATCATTATTGGAGATAGTATTTTTTAATTCTTCGGTATTTATTTCTTCTGTTTTTTGTGGAGATAATTCATCATTTTCAACTATTTTATCTTCCGCAGATGAATTATTATCAGGTGAATCATCCTGATTAGAAACATCATTTTCTTTAATATCAATATTGTCTGATTGATTTTCAATCATTTTTCTAAAAATTTAATAAAACCATTTTCCAATAAAGTGATGCACAAAACAAGTTGCGGAAGGCCGCACAAATATTTAATCAGGAACAAACCTTAATGCTAATCCATTGTTGCAATATCTTTTGCCTGTAGGAAGTGGCCCATCATTAAAGACATGTCCTTGATGACCTCCGCATCTAGAACAGTGATATTCGGTTCTTGGGACAATTAACTTAAAATCAACCTTTGTTGCAACTGATCCTTCAATTGAATCCCAAAAACTTGGCCATCCTGTACCACTATCATACTTTTTGTCTGAGGAAAAAAGCGGCAAATCGCATCCTGCACAGTGAAAAATCCCTTTTCTTTTCTCATTATTTAATTGGCTGCTAAAAGCTCTTTCAGTACCTTCCTCCCTCAAAATATAATAAGATTCTGGACTAAGCCTAGCTTTCCATTCGTCTTTTGAGAAATTCCACTCTTCTTTAGAAGCAAGTGAAGATGCTAATACTTGCATGGGATTAAAGATTATTTTTAAGATTGACATACTAGGAATTAGAATAAAAGTTCTTCTTGTTAGAAATTGATTCATATATTTAAATGACAAAAAAATAATGAGTTTCATTCAGCCTAATTCTATTAAAAATATTCATAAATTAAGTATTGCTCCAATGATGGATTGTACTGATAAGCACTTCAGAATGATAATGAGAAAAATAAGTTCTGAAGCTCTGTTGTATACGGAAATGATTGTGGCCCAGAGTTTAGTTTTTACGAATAGAAAAGAACATTTTCTAGATTTCAATAATGAAGAACACCCGATATCGATTCAGTTTGGTGGGGACAATCCTAAAATCCTTAAAGAGGCAGCCCAAATGGCACAGGATTGGGGTTATGACGAAATAAACTTTAATGTTGGATGTCCGAGTCCAAGAGTCTGTTCTGGAAATTTTGGTGCTTCACTTATGAAAGATCCTGAAAAAGTAGCAAAATGTATAGAATCCTTAAAAAATAATTGCAACTTACCGGTTACGATCAAACACAGAATCGGTGTAGACAATAATGATAGTTTCGTTAATTTGAATAATTTCGTAAGAATTATCGCAAATGCTGGTGCAGACAGATTTACAGTTCATGCAAGGAAAGCCATATTAAAAGGTCTAAATCCAAAACAAAATAGGACCATACCGCCACTAAATTATGACGTAGTGAAAAAATTGAAAAAATCAAATCCAGAATTATTAATAGAAATCAATGGAGGTTTAACAAATATCGATGAATCATTAAAAGCCTTGAATGATTTCGATGGGGTCATGATTGGACGGGCAATTTATAAGCATCCCTTGAGATGGTCTGAAATTGATCAAAGGATTTATGGAATTAATAAAAAACCTAAATCTGCTTCATATATTATATTCTCCTTAATTCCATATATTGAAGCGCATTTAAGAAATGGAGGAAAATCTTGGGATATTTGTAAACATCTTATAAATTTAGTTGAAGGTATACCAAAAGCTAAAATTTGGAGAAATCAAATTTCAAATAAATCTATAAAAAAAGAATTAAATATTGAAACTCTTTTTAAATTAACAACAGCGCTTGAAGAGATGGGTTACTAATTTGTCTCGTTTGAAGCATTACTTTCATTAGACACCCCCCTTTTTCTCCTGCTCCTGCCATTTTCATATTCTGAGTTTTCAGAAGAATTTCCATAACTTCTGTCTTCCCAACCTTCTGCTCCAGAGGATTTATTAGCGTTAGAACTATTAGATCCATCATTACGACCACCATAGCCGCCTCCACCGTAGCCGCCATCATTACGACCACCGTAACCGCCGCCGCCGTAGCCGCCTCTTCCTCCTCTACGAGATCCCCCAGATCCTCTAGGCTCAGCCTTATTAATTCTTAAAGGTCTACCCATAAGTTCCGTGCCTTGCAAACCATCAATCGCTTTTGACTCAATCGCTTCATCTGCCATTTCAATGAATGCGAATCCTCTTTTCCTTCCAGTATCCCTCTCCAAAGGAAGAGAACAATTTAAAACCTCTCCAAAAGGGGCGAACAATTGTATAACATCTTCACGCTCTGCGCGGAACGGCAAATTGCCAACAAAAATACTCACTTTAAACTCAACAAAAAATTTACCTTATAAAAAAACTACAAAAAGTAGTCCCATAGCGTTGCTTTTCTATTCTACTTCAAAGCATACCCTTGTTGTAGATAAATAATTGATATTCAAAGCAACAATCTTTTTTGCCAATTTTTAACCTCTTTTTCTACCTGAATAAAACCTGTACCACCTTCGCTATTTCTTGATTTAACGACATTCAGAGGTTTAAGGTCCACAAAAACATCCTCATCAAATTCGGGATGAAAATTTTTAAACTCATCAATTTTGAGATTTTTAAATAACACTTTTCTTTCAAGGCAATATTTAACTATTTGCCCAACAACTTGATAGGCGGTCCTAAAAGGAACATCTTTACCAACTAAATAATCTGCTAAATCAGTAGCATTAGAAAAGTCGTTTTCTACAGAATCAGATAGATTTTTATTATTAAATTCAATGCCCTCATTAATTAAAATAGTCATTGCTTTAATACAAGAAGAAATTGTTTCTGCTGTATCAAATATTGGCTCTTTATCCTCTTGAAAATCCTTATTGTATGAAAGTGGTACCCCTTTGACCATCGTTAACAACGCCTGGAGATGTCCATACACTCTTCCTGTCTTACCTCTTATAAGTTCTGGTACGTCAGGATTTTTTTTCTGCGGCATTAAGCTGCTTCCTGTGGCACATTTATCAGTTAATTTTGCAAAAGAAAATTCATCAGTTACCCATAAGATTATTTCCTCTGAAATTTTACTTAAATGAGACATCAACAAAGCAGAGGCAGAAACAAACTCTATACAAAAATCTCTATCACTTACTGCATCAATACTGTTTCTGTAAATCTTTTTAAAACCCAATTCTGCAGCTGTAAAGTGCCTATCTATTTTTATTTTTGTTCCAGCTAACGCTGCAGCTCCTAAGGGAGAAATATTAACTCTTGAACGTACTTCATTATACCTTTCGCGGTCTCTTTGGAGCATTTCTATGTAAGCTAATAAATGATGAGCCAAAGATAAAGGTTGAGCTCTTTGCATGTGGGTATATCCAGGAATTAAGGTGTAAATATTGGATTTCGCAAGATTTAGGAAGGATTTTTGTAAATCAGTTATTAAAATTTCAATATTATCAATTTCTTTTCTTAGCCACAATCTTATATCTGTACCAACTTGATCATTTCTACTTCTACCTGTATGTAATTTTTTTCCTGCTTCACCAATTAAACTTATAAGCTTTTCCTCTATACAATAGTGAATATCTTCAGAAGGTGGGCCAGGACAAAATTTACCCTCCAAATATTCAACTTTTATTGATTCTAATCCATTAATAATTTGCAAAGCTTCAGAAGAGGATAAAACTTTTGTTTTGCCAAGCATTTTTGCATGAGCAATCGAGCAATCTAAATCTTCTAAAATTAGCTTTCTATCAAAACCAATTGAGGCATTAAACTTTTCAATAAAAGGGTCAAGTGCATTATCAAACCTTTTACTCCAAACTTTTGCCATATCAATTAGTAACTTTAAGTATCTCTAATAAAGCATTTTTTTATATAAGTGACAAAAAATATCTATTTCAATTGAAAAATAACCATAGAGGCATCGTCTTCAAGATGTCTATTTTGCCCTGTAAAATCATCTAACTTTTTAAATATTTTATTTAAAATTTCTTGGGATGTATAAGAATGCTTACATAATTTTGTAAGGGTTTTAATTAATCTTTCCTCATCAAATCTTTGCCCTAAAGAATTAGAAGTATCAATTACTCCATCTGTGTAATAAAGAACTAAATCATTTTGATTAAGCTTAATTTCACCACAATGATATTCAGCATCTTTTTGTAGTCCAAGTACAAATCCTTTTGCATCTAATTTAATAATTTTCTGATCTGAACTTTTCCAAAGCAGAGGAGGATTATGTGCTGCATTAGCGAATCTCAATTTTCTAGTTCTTGGGTCATAATCTGAGTAAAATAAAGTCACAAATCTATGAGATTGATCTAAATCATTTATTGCTAGTTGATTCAAATCATGCAAAATTCTGTCTGGAGGCATACCTGTAAGAACCTCTGCACGTAGCATTCCTCTTAACATAGTCATTAAAAGACCGGCTGGAATCCCTTTACCCATGACATCACCTATTACAAGGGCCCATCTTGATTTTTCTTTTCTTTTTTCAGAAATATTAGTCTTTAAGCACATGAAATCATAGTAATCCCCACCGAGCTGAAGAGCTGGTCTACAATGTGCAGCTAGGTCAATACCATGGATAATTGGACAATATTCCGGCAATAATTGAGATTGAATTTCAGCACCAGTAGAAATTTCTCTATCTACATTTTCATGCTTTTTTTTGGTTTTTATTAAAGAGTGATTTTCTAATCCAACAGCTAGACAATTTTCAATAAAATTAAAATTACTATCTTCAGAAATCGACTGTCCAGAAATATCTTTGCTAAAAATATAGATAAACCCTCTACATTTACCTCTAGATATTATTTTTTTTGATTCAATTTTATATTCTTTAAATTTATTTTTCAAAGCATTTTCAAAAATTAGAATTTCTTTTATTTTAAAATTTTTTGAAAAATGAAATTGATTCAAAAAACTATGAATTTCTTCTTGAATTATTAAATATGCATCATTAGCAGAAATTTTTATATTTTCATTCCATATCTCACCCTCGTAATTTAGAGGAAGAATTAAAATTAGATTTTCAGAAAAAATATGTTTAAAAATTAAGGATACATAATCCAGCAATTTATTTATATTGGAAAATGATTTTAAATAATATGCTAGAGAAGATGCAATTTCAGCAAATTTATATTTATTTTTTAAAGTTACTTTAGGTTCATTTTCTAAAAAATTTTGAATAAATTTATTCGAAAATATTTTTTCCTTTTGATTATTTGTCAAAACAAATCTAATAGATAAATATGTTTTAACATTAAATTTAAATTTTTAAAAAAAATTAATTAAATATTTATTTATCTGCAAGCATAGCCTCTACAAATTCATAACTATTAAATGGTCTCAAATCTTTTATACCTTCACCAGCTCCAATAAACCTTATAGGCAAATTTACTTCTTCAGATACAGCTAAAGAGACTCCTCCTCTAGAAGTGCCATCTAATTTAGTAATAATTGCTCCACTTAAATCTGCTGATTTAGCAAAACTTTTTGCTTGCTTTAAGCCATTTTGACCCTGACTTGCATCTAAAACTAATAATGATTCAACAAGTGCATCTGGAACCTTTTTATCAATAATTTTTTTGATTTTTGCTAATTCATCCATCAAATTATTTTTTGTTTGCAATCTACCCGCTGTATCAACAAGTAATAAATCAACATTTCTTTTTTTTGCAGAATTAATTGCATCAAAAACTACAGCGGCTGGATCAGCATTTTTTGATTGATTAGAAATAACGTCAACATTACTTCTATCTCCCCACACTTTAAGTTGTTCTACTGCAGCCGCTCTAAAAGTATCAGCAGCAGCTATCAAAGTTTTATAATTACTTTTTGATGACAAATATGCTAGTTTCCCTAATGTAGTAGTTTTGCCAACACCATTAACTCCGACTAGTAACCAAACATTTAACTTACCCTTTTGGGGAACTAAAAGATCAGTGCCCGAATTTTTTATTGGTTTGTCTATAATTAATTTTAATTCCTTTTTCAAGAATTTTATTCCTGCTTCTCCACCCAGGACTTCTTCATTTAATTTTGTTCTAAGAGAATTTATTACTTTTTCGGTTGAATAAATCCCTACATCAGCTCTTATTAATAAAGTTTCTAAATCATCAAGAGATTCGGGAGTGAGGGGATCATCTCCCAATTTATCCAATAATTCAGTAACGAATCCTTTTCGGGTTTCTTCTAACCCTCTCCTTAATTTAGTTAACCAATCAATTTCATCAATCGATATTTGATCAATTTTTTTTCCTTGAGCAGCCAATAACATTGCAGACCAAGTAAAATTATCATCAAAATCTCCTAATTCAGGTTGAGGAACAGTTTTAAACTGTTCAGGAATATCAACAAATTCTTGCTTTTGCTCTTCCTGTTTCTCTAATTCTTGCTTTTGCTCTTCCTGTTTCTCTAATTCTTGCTTTTGCTCTTCCTGTTTCTCTAATTCTTTCTTTTGCTCTTCATGTTTATCTAATTCTTGCTTTTGCTCTTCCTGTTTCTCTAATTCTTGCTTTTGCTCTTCCTGTTTCTCTAATTCTTGCTTTTGCTCTTCCTGTCGTTTTTTTAAAAGTGCATAAGCTTGTGCAGCCCATTCACGAGAATTATCAGAATCAGTATTATTCATTATTATTTATAGTTCGTAATTAAAAATTTCTAAATACTATTTATTTATATCAAATAATTATGACAATTAAATTGTTTGTAATCTCCTTAAAACTCCATTAATAAATTTTCTTCCTTGCAGATCACTATATTTATTAGCCAAATTAACAGCCTCATCACAAGCAACAGCGACAGGTGTGTTCAAAAAATTGATATCCACGTAAGCAAGACGCAGAATATCCCTATCAATTCTTGGTAATCTTTTTAATCTCCAACCATCCATTACTTGATCAATATCAGAATCAATACTTTTAAGATTATTAATTATATTACAAACCCTTTGATTTACATCATCTCTAATATCTATTTGATTGCTAGAAACAATTAATTTTGGAAAGTCTAAAGTGACAGAGAGTGTATTCATTACGGTTTCAATTTTTATCAGAGATTTTTTTAATTCATCTCGAACATTTGAATAAGAAGAATCAACACCTTCTTGCAATTCACTATCTAATATTTTTTGTGAAGCATTCTCTAGATCTGACTCGCAATTATCTAATTCCTCTCTGCAATGGTTTATTAAAGAATCCAAAGCAGATTCGAAAATTTCTTCTATCTGAAATTTATTTAATTTAAAATCACCTTTATCTTTTATAAGGCCAAGAGAAATCAAAGATAATTCTCTAGAAAGGGATCTATTATGCATCAATCAAGAAGACGTATTAGTGGAAGCTCGTAATTGAGAAAACAATTTTGAAAATGTTGGATTTGTGGTGTTATTTTTCTCATCTGGATTAACTATCCCAGCAGAAATTATTGTTCTAAAAGCATCTTCAACAGAAATATCCAAATCCTTAACAGAAGACTCAGGAACGAGTGTATACCAACCAGTGGTTGGATTTGGTGCTGTAGGGATGAAAACACTAAGTAACTTTTCTTCCAGTTCTGGCTGTAGAGAAGGTCCTACGTCCCCAGTTACAAACCCCACACTATATAGTCCCTCACGAGGATATTCAACTAAAACAACTCTTCTAAATCTATTAGATTTATTACTTAAAAAAGTTTCTAGCAATTGTTTAAGAGTTTTATAAACCGCTCCGGCTACTGGAATTTTTGATAAAGTACCTTCTCCGAATTCTAAAAGCCATCTTCCTACAAAATTTCTCGCCATCAAACCTATAAGCAAAATAGCTAATAAAGGAACAGTTAAACCTAAGGTGAGATTAATTAAGTCTTGTAATAAAGGATTTAAAGTAATAAAAGGATTTAGTTGCTTTGGGACTGAAGTAACTAACGTTAAAACAAATTTACTAACTAATGATGACAGCCAGATAGTAGTTGCTAAGGGTATAACAACTAACAAACCGGCAATTAGATCATTTTTGAGATCTTGTTGAAGCCTAGATCCTAAATTAGATTCTTGATTTTGATTAGATTCAACCAAAATAACGTTTTAACTATATTAACTTTACTAATAATTTAACTGTTTTTACTAAGTTAGGATATATTTTTCTTAAAATATGTCTTTTTTTTTTTATAAGTTTATTCTTTAAAAGTAACTTTTAAAAGAAATAAGTAAAAAATAAAGAAATGATTAATACGATTCAAAACAAAAAAGAAATAAGTAAAAAATTAAAAGAGAGGGCTATTTTTGAAGGTTTTGCAGTTGCTGGAATAGCTTCAATACCAGGTAGTTCGCGCATGAAATTAAGAACCAATGCATTAGAAAGATGGTTAACAAATAACCACCATGCTGAAATGAAATGGATGGAAGCAGAAAAAAGAAAAAATATAGGTTCACTTTTTGAAGATGCAAAAAGTGTTTTAAGCGTTGGATTTACTTACATTAATTCACAAAACAACAACAACAATTTCCTCAAGGTGGCTAAATTTAGCCAAGGAGAAGATTACCATAAAGTGATTCACAAAAAATTAAAGAATATTGGTAAATGGATCAACCTAGAAATCCCTGACTGCAAATGGAAAATATGTGTTGATACCTCTCCGCTTCTTGAAAAAGCATGGGCAGAGGAAGCAGGGATTGGTTGGATAGGTAAAAATAGTAATTTAATCAGCAAAAAAAATGGTTCTTGGTTTACTTTAGGTTTTATGATTCTCACAAAAGAATTAATGCCAGATAAACCTCATCAATCACTTTGTGGAAAATGTGATATTTGTATTGAACATTGTCCTACAAAGGCAATAGTCGAACCTTTTGTAATACAATCAGATCTATGCATTGCGTATCACACAATAGAGAGCAGAGATAAAACTATTCCAAAAAAGATAGAAAAAAATTTAGGTGGATGGGTTGCAGGATGTGATATTTGTCAAGATGTATGTCCATGGAATAAATCAGTGCCATACAACAATAATTATGAAACTACACCGAAAGAATGGATTAAAAATCTTAATATTGAGTCCATGAATTGGGACGATAAAACGTGGCAAGACAATCTTAAAGGAACTACGTTAAAAAGAATTAAACCATGGATGTGGAAAAGAAACATACAAGCAAATATAAAAAATAAAATATGAAAAAGTTTTTAAAAAAAACAATCTGGACCTCCTTGATCTGTTTTTACTTTTTTCAAATAGGAAAAGTTCAAGCCATAGTTCCCTATTATTATTTCCCAACAATACAAAATTTACAAAAGCAGAGTTTATATATTGGTAAAAATGCGTATCAACTACTTTATTTTGGTCAATATGAAGACAGTCTTAACTTAGCCAAATTAGCTGTAAAAATAAATGCAAAAGATGAAAAACTATGGTTAATTTTGGCTGAAGCACAAATAGCTAACAAAGAATACAAAAACGCATTAAATTCTCTAAATAAAGCAGAACAGATCAATTCAAATATTAGCGAAATATATTTTGCTAAAAGTAATGTTTACTTAAAAATTTCCCAACAAACAAAAGCAAAGAGTGCTTTAGAAAAAGGAATAAAGATTGAGCCTAATAACCACAAAGCTATTTTTCAATTAGGAAATATTTTGTTAATGGAAAAAAATTACTTGGGAGCTATCAAATTATTCGATAAATCTATAAAAATTAAACCTGATTTCTGGCAAGCAATCAATAATCAAGGTTTAGCTTATTTCGAGAAAAACAATGTAAATCTCTCAATCAAACTTTTTGAAAGTGCAATCTCAATTGAGGAAAATGCTGAACCATTACTAGGCCTGGCCTCATGTATAAAGATCAGTGATACTAAATTAGCAATTCAATTAGCAAAAAAAGCTTTGGCTAAAGATCCCAAATATGTCAATTATGATTATAGAAAAGAACAGTTATGGGGGGAAAAATTACAAGCCTCTACAGAGATTCTTTTACAAAATGAACAACTAAAAAAAGATGTGATAAAAGCAAAATCCAAAATAAGTAAATCATCTTAATGTTCAATACTGGTAAATATTGTTTTACCTATTAGTCTTAATTTAGTTAATTAATAATTATTAAATTTGCGCTCTAATGGATAAGAAAAAATTTACTTCCATCTCACTTCAAGAAGAAATGCAACGTTCTTATTTGGAGTATGCAATGAGCGTAATAGTTGGACGTGCTTTGCCTGATGCAAGAGACGGTCTTAAGCCTGTACAAAGAAGAATCATATTTGCGATGTACGAATTAGGTTTAACACCAGATAAACCATTTAGAAAGTGCGCAAGAGTTGTTGGAGATGTACTTGGAAAGTACCATCCTCACGGAGATCAAGCAGTATATGATGCATTAGTAAAGCTAGTACAAAATTTTTCAACTAAATATCCTACTCTTGACGGCCATGGAAATTTTGGATCTGTGGATAATGATCCGCCTGCGGCAATGAGATACACTGAGACCAGATTAGCTCCAATAGCTCATAAAGGATTTCTTGAAGAAATTGGATCAGAAACAGTAAACTTTTCAAATAACTTTGACGGTTCTCAAAAAGAACCAGATGTTCTTCCAGCCCAACTTCCATTTTTATTATTGAACGGCTCATCAGGTATTGCTGTTGGCATGGCAACAAATATTCCACCTCATAACCTAGGCGAAATTGTAGATGGTTTGGTTGCTTTAGTAAAAAATAAAGATATAAGTGATAAAAAACTTTCTAACATTATCAAAGGACCTGATTTTCCGACAGGTGGAGAGCTAATTTATAATCAATCAATAGGGGAGCTTTATGAAACTGGAAAAGGATCTTTAACGATAAGAGGGGTTGTCAATACTGAAGCGGTAAATTTAGGCAAAGGGAAACATAAAAAAAATGCACTCATCATTACGGAACTTCCTTACCAAATTAATAAAGCAGGTTGGATTGAAAAACTCGCTGAGCTTGTTAATTCAGGCAAGATTCATGGGATTTCAGATATAAGGGATGAAAGCGACAGAGATGGTATGAGAATTGTAATAGAACTAAAAAAAGATTCTAATTCTGAAATTGTTATCTCTAATTTATATAAAAAAACAACTCTCCAAACAAATTTTGGCGCAATCTTCTTAGCTTTAATTAAAGGCAAGCCTTTACAACTGAACCTAAAAAAATATCTCAACTATTTTCTTGAATTTAGAGAAGAAACAATTAGAAAAAGAACTTATTATTTTCTAAAAAACACTCTTGAAAAGCTAGAAATATCAGAAGGTTTATCTAAAGCCACAAAAAATATAAAAAAAGTGGTAGAAATCATAGAAAAATCGGAAAATTCTGTAGAAGCTAAATCAAAATTAATTAAAAATTTTTTCTTAAGTGAAAAACAAGCAAATTCAGTTTTGGATATGCCACTAAGAAAATTAACAAATCTAGAAAAGATTCAAATTGATGATGAAATAAAAACTTTGAAAGAAAAAAAGAATTATTTTCAAAAATTGTTGAACGAAAGAGAATTATTACTTGAATTACTTATAGAGGAGTTATTAATACTAAAGAAAAAATACAATGTTAAACGTAAAACAAAAATAATTAAAAATATAAATCAAAATGAAGAATTAGAAACGCTTAATAATCAGATATTAGAAGACTTTATAAATAAAAAAACAAAATTATATATAGATAATAGACTTTATTTAAAAAAGATGATTATAGGTAATTACAAGAAATCATTTGAGGTTGCAAATAAAATTATAGATAATAAAAATATTCAAAAATTTATATGTAATATTGAAAAAAATATAAAATTAATTGGAATCACAAATACAGGAAAAGTATTTAACATTGATTGGGAATCAAGTATTAATAAAGACTATAAATTAGATAATAAAATTCTTGGAAATATTCATCCTAGCGAAATAATAAATTTTCATTCAATTAAAAAAGAAACTAGAAATTATTTATGCATATTAAATTCAAATGGAAGATTTAAAAAAGTTTTATTTGATGAAGATATGATTAAAAGCAATAGATCTTTCACTATTACAAAATTAAAAAATAATTTAAAAACAATTGATTCTTTTATTTCTAATGAAAGCAAAGATTTAATAATATTAACCTCTATAGGAAGAATTTTTAAATTTAATTTATCAGATAAATTTTTAACGCCAACTTCTAAACAATCACAAGGATTAATAATTGCAAAACTTTTACCATCTGAAAAAATCGTTTCTTGTTGTACATTTAATGCTGGAGAAAATATTTTTTTAATATCTAAACAAGGAAAAATCTTTTGCATAAATAGTAATGAAATTTACTTCTCAAATGAATACAGTTTGGGATATTTGAATGAAAAAACACAACTTAAAAACGATGACTTCCTCAAAATAATGTCAAGTAACCATTACCTTGATATTGAAACTAATAAAAATAAATCTGCAAGATTAGACCTAAATAAATTAAATTTCAAATCCAATAAATCAAACTTTTTAATTGATTTTTTAAAATTAGATAATGATGAATACCTTGAAAATTGTTTCCGACTTAAAAACTTTCTCGACTAAGATTTGTATTCATTTTCAACCCAATTTAAGTATTCTTGATTGACTGTTCCAGTTACATAATCACCAGTAAAACAACTCATCTCTAAACCTTTAATAAGAGAATCACCAATTATGGATTTACTCAAACTTTCAACACTTTGATAAACAAGGTTGTCAATTTCAAGTTTATCGGCGATTTCACTTATTGTCCTATTATGAGCTATTAATTCATCTCTATTAGGCATATTAATTCCATAAACGTGAGGATAACGAACAGGAGGAGCTGCTGATGTAAAAAAAACTTTATTTGCTCCTGCATCTTTAGCCATTTGGACAATTTCTTTTGAAGTAGTACCCCTTACTATCGAATCATCAACAATTAATACATTTTTATTTTTAAACTCTGCACTCATGGCATTTAATTTTTGCCTTACAGATTTCTTACGTTTCTGCTGACCAGGCATTATGAATGTTCTGCCAACATATCTATTTTTAAAAAAACCTTCCCTATATTCAATCCCTAACTGTCTTGCAACTTGCATTGCCGCTGGTCGAGAAGAATCAGGAATAGGCATAACTACATCAATATCTCCAGAATTGATTGTTTCTTTTATTGTTTCTGCTAAATAATCTCCCATTTTTAAACGAGCTTTATAAACGGAAATTCCATTCATAATTGAATCTGGCCTAGCTAAATAAACATATTCAAAAGCACAGGGAAATAACATTGGATTTTCAGAACATTGCTTTGAGAAAAACTCCCCATCAAGATTTATAAAAACAGCCTCTCCTGGATCTACATCTCTCACTACTTCATAATCATTATTCTCAAGTACTAAAGATTCGCTTGCAACCATCCATTCTTCTTTTTTTGTGGTTAATGAAAGTCTTTTCCCTATGACTAAAGGCCTAATACCAAAAGGATCTCTAAATGCTAATAAACCATGTCCTGAAATTAAAGCAATCGAAGCATATGACCCCTGAATTCTTTTATGTAAAGATTTGACCGCATTAAAAATAATATCAGGTTCTAATTCTTGATTATGAGTTTGTTCTTGTAATTCTGTCGCAAATACATTTAACAACATTTCAGTATCACTTGAAGAATTTGTATGCCGCTTGTCGACATTAAATAACTGTTTTTCTAAATCTCTGGTATTAGTCAAATTTCCATTATGTATCAAAACAATTCCATAAGGAGCATTAACATAAAAAGGCTGTGCTTCTTCTACACTTTCTGCTGATCCCTTTGTTGCATACCTGACATGACCCAATCCAATTTTGCCAATTAGATTCCTCATATCTCTTGTTCTATAAGCAGTATTAACCTGACCTTTAACCTTATGTATATGAAAAACAGTATTTTCCATCGTTGCTATACCAGTTGAGTCTTGACCTCTATGCTGCAAAAGCAAAAGACTATCGTAAATTTGTTGATTTACATCATTTGAAGAAACAATTCCAACTATTCCGCACATAATTTAATATCTTAAAATGATTAATAGTTGAGAAATGTTTTTCATATTTAAAAGTAATCTGAAATACTATTATTAAATTTTTTGGTTAATTCCTCAACCCTAATATTGCAAATATTTTTTTCATTTATTTTTATCTTCAGAGTATCAGTAGATACATATCCTATTTTTTTTACATAAACACTAGATGGTAAATTTATTTGATTTTGTTTTAAATAATTTAACCATTCATTTTGTTTCATTTTACTAATTGAAAAAATAATTCTTGACCCCCCTTCAGCAAACAATAAATTATCAACTCTTTTTAAATCTTTCTCTAATTCTATAGTTGCACCCCTTGCGGACAAAATACAAGACTCTGCTAAAGCTATAGCTAAACCTCCATCGCTTATATCGTGAGAAGAAACTACAAAATTTTTTAAAATAGCATTTCTTAAAAAACTCTGGCAAAACTTTTCATCCAACAAATCTATTTTTGGAGGCCGACCTGTAATTTCTCCATGAAAATATTCAAGATAAGAACTAGCTGCAATTTTTATTTCTGATTTGGAAGAACCAATTAACCAGATTTGATCTTCAATATTTTTCCATTCACTACTTATAGCTTTTTCGACATTATTTATCTTTCCAACCATTCCAATCACAGGAGTAGGATTAATAGGAGTAATTAGATTATCTTTAGTTTTAGATTCATTATATAAAGATACATTACCCCCTGTAACAGGGGTTTCTAAAGCTTTACAGGCTTCAGCAATGCCATTACATGAAGATGAGAGTTGCCAATATCCTATTTCATTTTCAGGGGAAGAAAAATTTAAATTATTTGTAATTGCTACTGGTTCAGCACCAACACAACTAACATTTCTAGCGGACTCTGCAACGGCAGCGATAGATCCTCTAAAAGGATCAAGCGCAACCCATCTACTATTGCAATCAACTGAAGCAGCTACACCAGAAAATACTTTACTTTTGTTGTTTTTATTTTGTTCCCTTAGTCTAACTACGGCTGCATCTGATTTTCCAGGTTTAAAAACTGTATTTGCCTGAACTTGAGAGTCATATTGTTTATAAATCCATCGTTTAGAAGCTATTGATGGATTGGAGAGTAGTTTTAATATGATTTCTGAAAAAGAAAAATTCTTATTTTCCTTCAATGAAAATATTTTTTGCTCTTGAATTTCTGGTAAATCATTTTCTTTCCATTTCCATTTATTTAAAAGATCATCGGGTGGGTTATTAATCACATTGTGAAAATTTACTGGAGTATCATCAGATAAGGCAGAAGTAGGTATTTGGGCCACTATTTTACCTTTATGAAAAATAATTACCTCATTAGTTTCTATCACTTCACCAATAACACTGGCATATAATCCCCATTTATTAAATTTTTCAATAAGATCATTAATTTTTTCTTGCTTAACGACAAACAACATTCTTTCTTGCGATTCAGACAATAAATATTGGTATGAGGACATATCATCTTCTCTAGAAGGGACCAAGTCTAAATCAATAGATATCCCTAAATTTCCATTTGCGGCCATTTCTGCACTACTGCATGTTAAACCTGCTGCACCCATATCTTGAGCTGCAATTACATCCCCTGTCTTGAAAGCATCCAAACAAGCTTCAATAAGACTTTTCTCAACAAATGGATCACCTACTTGAACAGCAGGTCTATCGTCTAATGATGTTGTAGTTAATTCTGAACTAGCAAAACTAGCACCACCAACACCATCTCTGCCGGTTGTATTACCAACATATAACACTGGTGATCCTACTTTTTTAGCTCCAGAACAAACGATTTCCTCAGTTTCTAAAAGGCCTAAAGCCATAACATTCACTAGCGGGTTTCCAGAGTAACTATCATCGAAGTCAATTTCACCTCCAACAGTCGGCACACCTACGCAATTCCCATAATGTGCAATACCGGATACAACTCCTCGTAGTAAATCAACATTTGATGATTTATCAAGATTGCCGAATCTCAATGAATTTAAGACTGCGATTGGCCTTGCACCCATTGTGAATATATCTCTTAAAATTCCTCCTACACCTGTTGCTGCGCCTTGAAAAGGTTCAATAGCAGAAGGATGATTATGACTTTCTATTTTAAAAACAAGTTTTTGATTATTTCCAACATCAATAACGCCAGCATTTTCTCCAGGTCCAACTAAAACATTTTTACCTTTAGTGGGAAACTTAGATAGTAAAGGTTTTGAATTTCTATAACAACAATGTTCGGACCACATAACACCAAACATGCCTAATTCTGTTCTATTAGGTTTTCTCTTTAATCTTTTGCAAATTTCTTCGTAATCATAAGGTGTTAAATTTTCAACTTGTAGAGCTTCATTAAGATCATATAGATCATTATCTTCTTGATTTATCATTATTTATATCCAAGGGTCATCTTCTTTGTTTTCTCTAGACGGTATAGATGTTCTATCATTATTATAAAAACTTTTTTGTTTAAAATCTAAGTTTTGGCTAATATCTTCATCTTCTTCAAGCCATTCCTCTAATCTATTAGAAGCAATATTTTTCATATCATCAAATCTATCAAAAATTTTTTTCCCTTTTTGCATAAATTCATTTTTAATACTTGATTTTATTAAAGATAAATCATCTAAAGAATTACTTTCACAGAATACCAATCCCGGTTGTTGATCATTGATATTATCAATAGTTAATTTCCATCTACTAGAACCTGGAATCTTGGGATTAGATCTAGAAACTAAGTAATATTTAATTTTCCCCGTTTTCATTTCAAATAAAAAATCTGCAATGACTCCTATTTTTGATCCATGTATATTTATAAGATTAGCTTCTATTAAAGTTGGGAACCTATTTAAAGTTACTAAATCCGAAATAGCTGGATCGCCTTTGACATAAATTTCATTATCTATTATTTGAGTAATTTGATTTAATCGCCAAACATTTCTTTTTAAATCAAAATTTGAAGGACGAGAGTACCAACCTAAAATCCGGTGAACTGGAGGGTGCATCCAAACATTTTCACCATTTCCATAATTAAGGGCCATATTACCCTTTACACTATAATTTAATAATTCACTTAATAAAATTTCTTTAGGTAATTTCAAATTAAGAACGAACCTGCACAGGCATAACTAAATAGGTAAAAGAATTAAGATTATCTTCTGGAACAAAAACAGCTGGAGTAGTTGCAATATTACACTTTAAAAGTACATTTTCAGAAGCAATAACTTTTAAACCTTCTAACAGATATCTTACGTTAAATGCAATATCAAAATTTTCTCCAGAATAAGAAACAGGTATTGATTCATTTGCATTTCCAATATCTTGAGCATCTGCGCTGATTGAAGCTAAATCTGTATCATCTAATTTAATTTTTACAACACTACTCTGTTGATCAGCTAAAACAGCAATTCTTTCTAATGCATCAATTAATTTTTTTGTATTAAAATTTAGAATTTTAGAAAAAGAATCAGGAATTAATTGTGAATAATTAGGATAAGTACCTTCTAAAGTCCTTGTAGTAATTATTTGATTAGAAGATATAAATACCACTTGACCTTTATCATAGAAAAGCTTAATTGAATTTTCTGAGCTTCTCAAAGATACTAGTTTTTCAATTTCTCTTAATGATCTAGTTGGGATAGTTACCGATAAATCATCAACATTTGAAGATAAGTTTTCTTTGTTTTCAATATGTTCTTCATTACCAATTAAAGCAACAGCCAATCTATGGCCATCTGTAGAAGCAGACTCTAAATAATTTGGTTTGAAAGTAAAATTGACACCTGTGAGTAGTTGCTTTGAATCATCATTACTACTGGCAAAAATGGTAGATTTTAAAGCTTTTAAAAAAGAACTAGGATCAATATTCAAAGAAGTACCACTTTCAACAAATGGTAAATTAGGATATTCATCAGAGGGGATCCCTTTTAGATTAAAAGAACCTCTATCACTTTTTATTAAGATATTTTCTGAATTCTCGTCAACTTCTAGAGAAACAGGAGTTTCATTAGGTAGCTTGTTTACTATTTCGGATAAAAGTTTTGAAGGTATAGTAATAGCTCCACTATTTTTAACAGTTCCATCAAAAGAAGTTTGAATTCCTAAATTCAAGTCAAATCCTGTGACGCTAATTTTATTAGTTCCTTCGTCAGCTGTTAAAAGTATGTTTGCAAGAATTGGATGCGTTGGCCTTGAAGCAACTGCCTTACTTACTAGTTGTATAGCATTATTGAATTCATTTTGATTACAAATAATTTCCATCAGAATTTGGAACTTTTTACAAATACAATATACTTTTTCCGTAAATTAAATTCAATAAATTTATTTTTACTCTTCTTTTAATATAAAAATAAATAATAAAATTAAAAATTTAGTAGTAATAGTTCTTGTGGGAACTGTGGAATTTTTAAATTAAACAGCTTGTACATTTAGTTTACAAAGAAAAGAATATGTGTAAAAAAATTTTTAATTGTTGAATATTTTTTTCTTTTTTCGAAAAATTTAAATTTATTCAACAAATAGAATTTTTTGTTATGTACTTTTCAACATATGAGGTTTGTTTTTAATTGATTTCCACAGACACTATTTTTTTTGGATTTTAATATCCTAAGATTTTAGTTATATTTTTTAATGAAGGTTCAATATTTTTCCTAAAAATAGCATCGTTGTTTTTTATAGCGCAATCAGGATCTTTCAATCCATTTCCAGTCAGAACACAAACGATAGTCGATTCTTTCTGAATTCTATTTTTATTTTTAATTAGTCCAGCAACTGATGCTGCACTGGCAGGTTCACAAAAAACTCCCTCTTTGGCAAGGATTTTATAAGCATTGATTATTTCTTCATCTGTAACTGACTGAAAATCTCCTTTGCTTTCTTTTTTTACTTTTTTTGCTTTTTCTCTATTAACAGGATTTCCAATTCTTATTGCAGTTGCAATTGTTTCTGGATCTTTAACGATTATATTTTTTACTAATGGAGCAGAGCCTTCGGACTGAAAACCCATCATTATTGGCAATTTCAAATTTCTTTTTATTTTTGAATATTCTTTAAATCCCATCCAATAAGCAGTTATATTTCCTGCATTGCCCATTGGAATACAAAGCCAATCAGGAGCATGACCTAAGTCATCAACTATTTCAAATGCTGCCGTTTTTTGTCCTTGTATTCGATATGGATTAACAGAATTAACAAGCTCTATAGGATGTTCTGAGGATAAATCTCTAACAATTTCAAGAGCTTTATCAAAGTTTCCATTAATAGATATTATTTCAGCGCCATACATTAATGCTTGCGCAAGCTTTCCTTGTGCAACAAATCCTTCTGGTATTAAAACATAAGGTTTTAATCCTCCTCTCGAAGCATATGCAGCAGCAGCAGCAGAGGTATTTCCAGTACTTGCGCAAATAACTGCTTCACGGCCTTCTTCTTTTGCTTTGCTAATTGCCATAGTCATACCACGATCTTTAAAAGATCCTGTAGGATTAAGGCCATCATATTTTAAAAAAACTTTTGTTCCATTTCCAATTAAGTTGCTAATTGATTCGCTTAAAATTAGTGGGGTATTTCCTTCATTTAGGGAAATAATAGGAGTTTTCTTTGTAACTGGGAGATATTGTTTATAAGCTTCTATAAGGCCTGGCCATCTTTTTTTTCTATACTTAAAAAGTAATTTATTTTTGATTTTATTTAATAACACCATGGTTGTTTAATTTGTTTTAATTTTTTCTAAAGGGGAATTGGTGAAAAAGGTTAATAATTCTGAAATCGATTCTACTTTATTCATAACTTTGCTCAAAGCGCTTACATCTAAAATTACAGTTTTAGTTGGATATCCTTCAAAAAAATTTATTAGATTTATTTTTCCATTTCCTATATTAATGCCTTGAATCACGCTTGCTCTAAGGGCTAGCATACCTGTTCTTTCATCAGTTGCTCTGGGTGGGTGGATAATAGATGAAAGTCTTGTTAAGAAAATATCACCTATTTCAGAGTATACAAGTTTGCTTGCAATGGTGATAGGAACTTCAAAATCTTTGTTTAATACTGTTCTAATTTCTTTGTCGGGAGAGCCGGTTGCTTTCAAAATTCTCTTTAATTTTCTTGTGGATTTACCTTCTTTAGCAAAAGTTTTTAAAGAATTCACTTTAATTGTCCTAGAAAATATGCTGTATGTGATCTTAATTTCTTCAGCAGTATGAGCTTTTGGAACATTTAAAAATAATGGAGAAATTACTAAAATAAAGAATATTCTAAATATTAAAGTTTTACTAATCTTCATTTAGATATTTGCACCAGCAGCAATCCTAACAAGTCTCACTACTCCTTTTTCAGTTACTTTTTTTGCAATTTTTAGACCCATTTCTTTTGTATAGGGTTCATTTATTAGTCTTGGAACCCTTTTTAGAAAAATGTCAATCGAATACCCGGGTACTTTTTGTAAAATCTCAAAAAAGTTTCTTAATGGCTCTACGTACATTATAAGATCATTCAAGTTGTTATTTTCGTTAATAGTATTTAATTTTATTGATTGTGGAAGATAGTTATTCAAACTTTTCAATATTTTTAGACTAAGTAAATCTATCTGATTTGTTAAACCTTCAACTATCTCATTTCTAAGAAATCCTCCATTTGGAGAAAAGAGAAGATTTATAACTTCGTCTAAAAGTTTTTCTAAATCAAGATTTGTTTGCTTTGCAGCGTTAGAAAGCAGATCTTCCAAACGGTCCCATTTAAATTTTTTATTATCAAAAAGCATTTCTTTAAGACTTTCCCTTAATTGTGGATCAGGATCTTCCATCAATCTTCTTGCAAAATATGGATAAGCCGCTCCTAATATCTTGAAGTTTGGATCTACGCTTAAAGCTATTCCCTCTAATGTAAGTAATGACCTAATTATAAGCGCATAATATGGGGGCAGTCTGAAAGGGAATTTATACATAACACCAGACATATCGTCGGTAACGCTTTTAAAATCCATTTTCGAAACTCCTTGTTCAACGGCGTTAATGAAAACATCTTGAAATGCTGGAACAATGGGTTCTAGATTAACTTCCTCTGATAAGAATCCCAATTTTACGAAATCTTGAGATAATTTATCGAAGTTTTTATTTACTAAATGTACTACTGCTTGAATTAATCCTGATCTAGATTCCCTGGAAACCTCGCTCATCATTCCAAAATCTAGATAACATAATCTTCCATCTTCTAAGGCTAATAGATTACCTGGATGTGGGTCTGCATGAAAAAAACCATGTTCTAAAAGCTGTTCTAAACTGCATTGCACTCCTATATCAATCATTTCATCAGGATTAATTCCTAATTTTTTTACGTCTTCTAAATTTGTTAATTTTGTACCGTCTATCCATTCCATTGCTAATACTCTTCTTGAAGTTATTTCTTTATAAATTTTTGGTACGGCAATCATTTTATTGTGTTTATGCATATCTCTAAATTTTTCTGCATTTGCAGCTTCGTTAAGATAATCCATCTCTTCAAAAACTCTCTTGCCTAATTCATCAATCAAAGCAACTAGATCGCTCCTTATTAATCCGATATTATTTTTTAGCCAATAAGCAATATTTCTAACTATGTAAAGATCTAAGGTTATTTGTTCTCTCAATCCTGGCCTTTGAACTTTTATTGCAACAATCTCTTCGTTTTTTAATTTAGCTTTATGTACTTGCCCTAGAGAAGCAGCGGAAATTGGCTCTTTATCAATTTCTAAAAAAATTTCATTTATTTTGTATCCTAAATCTTCTTCTATTAACTCCATAGCTTTATTCCCATCAAACCCAGGCAGTTGATCTTGCAATTCAGATAATTCTTCTAAAAGAATTCCTGGGATTATATCTGGTCTTGTTGATAAAGCTTGGCCTGCTTTAACAAATGCAGGCCCAAGTTCTACTAACAAATTTGTTAATTCTCTTGCTCTAAATCTTGCTTGCTGCTCATTTTTCAATCTCCCAGTTAATTTATCCCATCCAACAGAGAAGATGTAAGCAAAAATAGGTATTAGTGTTTGCCAAAGTCTTTTTAAAAGTCTTTTAGGATTTTTTTTGTAGATTTTAGAAATTGTATCTGGATCGTAATTTAATAGTCCTGACACCTCAATAAAATCAGTAAAATCTTCTTTCATAACTTTATATATTTAAAACCTTTATTTTTTTAGAAAAGAAGTTAATTTTTTTATATGGAAGATTTATCATGTTAGTAAGACTAAAAATAGAAAATATTGCATTAATAGAAATTATAGAAATTAATTTCGAAAAAGGTTTGAATATCATAACTGGGGATTCAGGTTCAGGAAAATCATTAATTTTGGATTCCCTAAATGCTTTATTTGGTGGAACTAATATACCTCTAAAACATTTAATACGTCCAGGAAAAGATTTTTGCGCTATTGAGGCGGTATTTTCTTCTTCTTTTCAAATCAATAATTGGTTAACTAGTAATGGTTTTGAAATAACTTCTTCAGAACTACAAATTAAAAGAAAATCTTATAAAAAAAATAATAAAATCCTATCCAAATTTACCCTTAATGATTTACCAATTAATAGACAATCATTAGAAAAACTTGGGGGATATTTAATAGATTTTGCAGGTCAATCTGACACTTTTATCTTTGATTCTCCAGATAAGAGAAGATTAATTATTGATGACTTATGTACTCAAGAGTTTAGAGATACTAGCGTAAGGATTAAAAGTATATGGAGAGAAAGTGAAGAGTTAACAAAATTATTGAATGAAAAAATAGAATTTTCCCGAAAGCAAGAAGAAAAAAACTTGGTAATTAAACATATGTTGAAGAGTTTAGAAGAAGCTGATTTAAAATCCAGTGAAGAAATTTTAGAATTAGAGTTACTAGAAAATAAACTTGTAAATAATCTCGAAATTAATAATTCAATTAAATCATCATTAAAAAACTTAAATAATTTTAGTTATGATGAACCTTCAGTAAGTTTTTTGATAAATCAATCAATAAAGATTTTAAACAAAACAGCAGATTTCGATTTAAAAATTCAAAAATTTAGAGAGAAGTTACTAAATATCCATGCTGATGTTGAAGATTTAATCTTTGATTTAAACTCATATTTGCAAGACATTGAAAATTATGAATCTAATCTTCCAGAAATACAAAAAAGATTATTTTTTTTAAAAAACTTAGAGAGAACTTTTTCTTTGGATTTATCTCAGTTAATAGAAAAGCGCGATCAATTAAAGACGTATTTTCAACAAAATGATCAAGGTAATGAGATTTGTGAGATTAAATCTCAAATTGAGAATTTAAAAAATAATTTAAATTCATTATTTGTTATTCAATCTAATGAAAGAAAAAAAATTGCCAAAGATTTACAAAATTCAGTAATCTCGATTTTAAGCAATCTAGGTTTAGAAAATGCAAATTTTTCAATTCAATTTTCTGAATGCAAGCCTTCTGGCGATGGAATTGACGATATAAATTTTTTGTTTTCTGCTAATCCTGATCAAAATCTTGCTCCATTATCAAATGTTATTTCTGGTGGAGAAATGTCAAGATTCTTGTTAGCTATTAAATCTAGCATTTCTAAAAAACCCCATACTTTCTTTTTAGATGAAATTGATAGTGGTTTAAGTGGTAAATCTCTATTTTCTTTGGTTGAGCTTATAAAAGCAATTTCTAAGAATCAACAAGTTTTATGTATTACACATCAGCCTTTTTTAGCTGCTAGGGGACTAACTCATTTCAAAGTTAATAAAAATGTAATTAATGGAATAACTTATACTTCAATTGCAAAACTGACTTCAAAAAATCAAAGAAAAAATGAATTAATAGAACTTATTGGTGGAGGTTCTTTCGAAGTAAACGAATATGCCTCTAGACTTCTTGATATTCCAGCTGCGTAAAATAAAAAAATTTCTACTATAATAGTCTTTTTAAATCATAAATTAGATTTAAACATGGTTAATAAAGTTGATAGTAGTTTTGGAGAAGATAATTCAATTAATATTAGAGGGGCTCGTCAGCATAATTTAAAAAATATTGATCTTTCTCTACCTAGAAATAAATTTATAGTTTTTACAGGTGTGAGTGGAAGTGGTAAAAGTTCTCTAGCCTTTGATACTATTTTTGCAGAAGGGCAAAGAAGATATGTTGAGAGTCTTTCGGCATACGCAAGGCAATTTTTGGGTCAAGTAGATAAACCAGATGTTGACAATATTGAAGGTTTATCACCTGCTATATCAATTGATCAAAAATCTACAAGTCATAATCCTAGATCAACAGTTGGAACAGTAACAGAGATACAAGATTATTTAAGATTATTGTTTGGTCGTGCTGGTGAGCCACATTGTCACCACTGCGGGATTCCAATTGCGCCTCAAACAATTGATGAAATGGTTGATCAAATTCTTCTTTTACCAGAAGGAACAAGATACCAATTGTTGGCTCCTGTTGTAAGAGGTAAGAAAGGAACACATACAAAATTAATAAGTGGACTAGCTGCTGAAGGATTCGCTAGGGTAAGAATCAACGGAGAAGTAAGAGAACTTGCAGATAGTATTGAATTAGATAAAAATCAAATTCATAATATTGAGGTAGTAGTTGATAGATTAATTGCAAGAGAAGGCATACAAGAAAGATTAAGTGACTCTCTTCAAACTTGTCTTAAAAGAGGCGATGGCTTAGCAATAGTAGAAGTTGTTCCAAAAAAAGGAGAAGATTTACCTTCTAACTTAGAGAGAGAAAAACTTTACTCAGAAAATTATGCATGTCCTGTACATGGCTCTATTGTTGAAGAACTTTCTCCTAGATTATTTTCTTTTAATAGTCCATATGGAGCCTGTCCAGATTGTCATGGGATTGGTTTTTTAAAAAAATTTACTGCCGATAGAGTTATACCTGATAAAACATTGCCTGTTTATGCTGCAATAGCTCCTTGGAGTGAAAAAGACAATACTTATTATTTCTCTTTACTTTATTCTGTAGGACAAGCTTATGGTTTTGAATTAAAAACTCCCTGGAAAGATTTAAGTGATTTGCAAAAAAAAGTTCTACTTTTGGGATCAGATAAACCAATACTAATTCAAGCTGATAGTCGTTTTAAAACTTCTAGTGGTTTTGAAAGACCTTTTGAGGGGATTTTGCCAATATTAGAAAGGCAATTGAATGAAGCTAATGGAGAGTCAGTTAAACAAAAATTAGAAAAGTATCTAGAATTAGTTCCTTGTAAGACATGTTCTGGAAAAAGATTAAGACCTGAGGCTTTGGCCGTTAAACTTGGTCCATACAACATTACTGACTTAACTTCTATAAGCGTTTCTGAAACCCTAAATCACGTAGAGCGTATCATGGGTTTAAGTAAGAAAAAGAACGAAAACATTTCTTTATCAGAAAAACAAAAACAGATAGGTGAATTGGTTTTAAAAGAGATTCGTTTACGTTTGAAGTTTTTAATTAATGTAGGTTTAGATTATTTGACTTTAGATAGACCAGCCATGACTTTGTCTGGTGGTGAGGCTCAGCGCATTAGATTGGCTACACAAATTGGTGCAGGTCTTACTGGTGTTTTATATGTATTAGATGAACCAAGTATTGGTTTGCATCAGAGAGATAATGACAGATTATTAGAAACATTAAAAAGTTTAAGAGACTTAGGAAATACTTTGGTTGTGGTTGAACATGATGAAGATACTATGAAATCCGCAGATTATTTAGTAGATATTGGTCCAGGGGCAGGTGTTTATGGTGGGGAAATTATTGCTAAAGGATCTTATCAAGATGTCGTAAATTCAGAAAAGTCATTAACTGGAGCTTATCTCAGTGGTAGGAAGTCGATTCCTACCCCAAAAGAACGTAGATCATCTGTAAAAAAAAGCTTAATTTTAAATAATTGCTCTAAAAATAATTTAAAAAATATTTCTGTGGAATTTCCTTTAGGAAGATTAATTTCTGTAACTGGTGTGAGTGGAAGTGGGAAGAGCACCTTGATAAATGAGTTGCTTCATCCTGCATTGTGTCATTCTCTAGGATTAAAAGTTCCTTTTCCACAAGGCGTAAAAGAGTTAAAGGGTATAAAGGCAATTGATAAAGTTATAGTTATTGATCAATCTCCAATAGGAAGAACTCCAAGATCAAATCCTGCTACATATACTGGTGCTTTTGATCCTATAAGGCAGATTTTTACTGCCACAGTGGAAGCAAAAGCAAGAGGTTATCAGGCTGGTCAATTTAGCTTTAACGTGAAAGGTGGAAGATGCGAAGCTTGTAAAGGCCAGGGAGTCAATGTTATTGAAATGAATTTTTTACCTGATGTTTATGTTCAATGTGAAGTATGTAAAGGAGCTCGTTTTAATAGGGAAACTCTTCAAGTTAAATACAAAGGTTTCAATATATCTGATGTTTTAGAGATGACTGTTGAACAAGCTGCAGAAACTTTCTCTGCAATACCTCAAGCTGCTGATAGATTATCTACACTGGTAGATGTCGGCTTAGGTTATGTCAAATTAGGTCAACCAGCTCCTACATTATCTGGTGGAGAAGCTCAAAGAGTTAAGTTAGCCACGGAATTGTCAAAAAGAGCTACTGGAAAAACTTTATATTTGATTGATGAACCAACTACAGGTTTAAGTTTTTATGATGTTCATAAATTAATGGATGTGATACAACGTTTGGTAGATAAAGGTAATTCAGTAATCGTTATTGAACATAATTTAGATGTTATTAGATGTTCAGATTGGATTATCGATTTAGGACCTGATGGAGGGGATAAAGGCGGAGAAATAATTGCAGAAGGTATACCTGAGGATGTAGCTAAAAATCTTACAAGTCATACAGCAAAATATCTTAAAAAGGTTCTAAAATAAGAAATTTCTTGTTGTATTTCTTTGTATTTTAACTATTTCGACAAAATGAAAGTCTTTTTTAAAGGGACATAAAACTTGTCTATAACTCTTTTTTAAAAACTTTTCTATTAAAAAAATTTAAAATCATAATGGTTTCTTAATATTTTTCAAGGAAATTCAGCTTATTTGTATTACAGGCCGTTGATCGGAGGATTTGCTGAATGAGGTTGAAATTTTTACATTTGCATTTACATGGTCTTATACGTTCTAAAAATCTTGAGTTAGGCAGGGATGCAGATACAGGAGGGCAAACACAATACGTTTTAGAGTTAGTTAAAAGTTTGGCTAATACTTCAGAAGTTGATCAAGTAGATTTAGTCACTCGTTTAATAAACGACCCTAAAGTAGATGATGAATATTCTCAAGAAGAAGAATTTGTAGAACCTGGAGTTAGAATTTTAAGATTTAAATTTGGACCTAATAATTATTTAAGGAAGGAATTACTTTGGCCTTATTTAGATCATTTAACCGAAAGACTAATTTCTTTTTATAAAAAAAACAAAAAACCTAATTTTATTCATGCACATTATGCAGATGCTGGATATGTAGGAGTTAAACTAAGTAAATCCTTAAACGTTCCTCTTATTTTTACTGGTCATTCTTTAGGAAGAGAGAAAAAAAGGAAATTACTTGATACTGGTTTAAAAACTAATCAAATAGAAAAGTTCTATTCTATAAGTAAAAGAATTGAGGCAGAAGAAAAAGCATTGAAGTCTGCAAATATTGTTGTTACAAGCACTAAACAAGAGTCAGTGCATCAATATTCTCAATATTCTTCTTTTTCACCTCATAAAGCTAGAGTAATTCCTCCTGGTGTTGATCATAATAAGTTTCACCATATTCACTCGACCACAGAGACAGCTGAAATTGAGAATATGATGAAACCTTTTCTGAAGGATTCTACTAAACCTCCATTATTGAATATTTCTAGAGCTGTAAGAAGAAAAAATATTCCTTCTTTGATTGAGGCATATGGAAGATCTCAAAAATTACAAAGAAAAACAAATTTAATTTTGATTTTGGGTTGTAGAGATAATACTTCCAAACTTGACTCTCAACAAAAAGATGTTTTCAATAAAATTTTTGAAACAATTGATAAATATAATTTGTATGGAAAGGTAGCTTATCCAAAAAAACATCTTCCCAGTCAGATACCTGCTTTATATAGGTGGGCTGCAAGTAGAGGTGGTGTATTTGTAAATCCAGCTTTAACGGAGCCTTTTGGTTTAACCCTTCTTGAAGCCTCTTCATGTGGGTTACCAATAATATCAACAAATGATGGAGGTCCAGAAGAAATTCGCTCAAAATGTGAAAATGGACTTTTAGTAGATGTTACTGATATTGATGAGTTGAAAGTTATACTTGAAAAAGGAATCTCAGATAATAATCAGTGGAAATTATGGAGCAGGAATGGAATTGAGGGAGTTAATAGGCACTTTAGTTGGAACACTCATGTACGCAATTATTTATCAGTACTAACAGAAGAGTTTTCGAGGTCAAATATTTATTCTTCATCTGAAATTAAACAGAGTTGTTTAAAAGGAAGTTCTTCACTTATAAAACCCCATTGATCAAATACTTTAGGATCAGGATGAAGAATTAGCTGATTGTTATGACTTTTCTTTAGTTTAAAACCCTTTTTAGATAGTTTTTTCATTAAGTTAGCAGTTTCTTCAAATCTTGATGCCATTGCATCAAGACTTGAGCAGTCACTTGTTAATCCATTATCTTTCCACGTAAAAAAACTCATAACAAATTTTTTAAAGATTAATTTTTAAAACTATACCTAAAATTATAAGTAAAATGTTGATTTTCCAAAAATTTTCAACTATTTTTTGTTCCTTAGTTCCTCTAAGTTCAAAATGGTGGTGAAGTGGAGCCATTAAAAATATGCGTTTACCTCTGTGAAAAAATTTTTTTGTAATTTTAAAAACCCCTACTTGAATCATTACTGATAATGATTCAATAATAAATATTCCCGAGAAAATACATAAGGTAAAAACGCTATTAGTTAATAGCGCAATAGAACCAAGAATTGCACCTATAGTTAAAGATCCAGTATCACCCATAAATATTTTTGCAGGATAACTATTGTATTTGAGAAACCCCAAGCATATGCCGGACATTGAATAACATAAAATACTAAACACTAAAAGTTCTTGTTGTCCTTTCATTAATATTTCTGTTCCTAATCCATAAAAGACAATCCCACTGCAACCAGCTGCTAATCCATCTAGTCCATCTGTTAAGTTTACGGAATTACTTATTCCAACAAGTACTAGATAAGAAATTGGTAAGATGAAAATATTAATATTTATTCCCCAAGAGTCAGATAGTAAGATGTATGGATCTATTAAATTTTTTTCATAAGCTAAAAATATAAAAATTATTGAGATGATACTTTGAAGGGCAAATTTTTCTTTTGTTTTTAAACCTGTGTTCTCTTTTTTTTTAATGCTTAAATAATCATCTAAAAATCCTGTCATAAAGAAACCAAAAACAGTAAGTAATAAGAGAAATAATTTTAGGGAATCTAAATTTATGGTTAATATCATTAGAAAAATTAAAAAAGGGATTATCATAAAAATCCCACCCATTGTTGGTGTATCACTTTTTTTAAAGTGATTAGCTGGACCTTCATTCCTAATGTTTTGAAGTAAATTAAATTTTTTTATAATCTTTAAACCATTTTTCGTTGTAAAAATAGAAATAAAGAAGAATAATATGTAAACTCCTGTAAAAATAAAATTTTTAAAAAAATAGGAAGTGGCTATTAAAGCAAAAGTATTTAATATTATTAAAGATTCAAAGTTAAACTTTTTAATCTTCCCAATCATCTTCTAACGAAGGATCTTCTTCAGTTTTATAATCTTCTTTTTCTCCCATAAGTGCTGAAAGTTCTTCTTCTTCTATTGTACTAATTTCTTGTGAATCTCCATCTTTTTCAGCAACAAGTCTACCTGTATTTTCAAGCCAAGAAAGTAGATCTGGTTCATCTCTTAAAGGTAAAACCGGAGCTGGTTCATTTCTGTGGTAGCAAGTTAAAGCAGGGTTAACTTCAGAAATATCGTCTAATCTAAGTTTTAGTTTATTTGAGTCCATTAATAGCTATGTTCTATATATAAGATAATACATAATGATGCGCACGAAAACTTTGTTAGATAAAGCAAATTTAAAATACCTTTTAATTTGGCTAATTTCATTGTTTTTATCTGGATTATTAAAATTTATTGGATACTTGAATTCTGATGTTTTAATAATAAATAATTTTCTTCTCTTATCATTAGTTTTTGGTCCAGCTCTTTTGGTTACAATAATATTAGTTTTTAATAAGTTTTCAAATTCTTAATTAAGTCAAAATTTAAATTTATGGAGCAAATTTAAATGCAACAGGTCAAAAAAGTTGTACTAGCCTATTCTGGTGGCGTCGATACCAGCGTTTGTATTCCATATTTAAAGAATGAATATGGTATCTCAGAAGTGATTACTTTTGTGGCAGATCTTGGACAAGGCGAAGATTTGGAATTTATTAGACAAAAAGCTTTAAGTTCTGGTGCATCTAAATCAATTGTTGGCAATTTAGTCAATAGTTTTGTTGAGAAATATGCTTTTCCAGCAATTAGAGCAAACGCATTATATTTGGATAAATATCCTCTGTCTACAGCACTTGCCAGACCTTTAATTGCTGAAAACCTTGTAAATACTGCAAGAGAGATTAATGCCGATGCAGTAGCTCATGGTTGTACTGGGAAAGGGAATGATCAAGTTCGATTTGATTTAGCAATTAATGCTTTAGGACCTGATTTAAAAATAATTACTCCTGCAAGGGAGTGGAATATGAGTAGAGAAGAGGCGATATTGTATGGAGAAAAATTTGGTATTCCTGCGCCCGTATCCAAAAAATCACCATATTCAATAGATGTAAACCTTCTTGGTAGAAGTGTTGAAGCGGGTATATTAGAAGATCCGATGCAAGAACCCCCTGAAGATATTTTTGCGATGACATCATCAATTAATAGTGCACCTGATTCTCCTCAAGATATAGAAATTATTTTTAAAAATGGTTTTCCTATAAGTATTAATAATGAATTTTTAACTCCAGTGGAGATCATTCAAAAAGCTAATTATCTTGCAGGTGAACATGGTTTCGGAAGAATAGATATGATTGAAGATCGAGTAGTGGGAATTAAAAGTAGAGAAATTTATGAAACGCCAGGTCTTTTACTTTTAATAAAGGCTCATAAGGAATTAGAAAGCATAACATTAAATCCAGATGTTATTGACTTTAAAGGAATAGTTGAAAAAAAATGGGCTCAACTAGTTTATCAAGGTTTTTGGTTTGGTCCACTCAAAGAGAGTTTAGATTCATTTATATCATCAACTCAAAATTCAGTTAATGGAAGAGTAAAAATTAGACTTCATAAGGGGAATGCAACAGTAATTGGAAGAATCTCAGAAAATAATTCGCTTTATAGGGAAGATCTGGCAACTTATAGTGAAGATGATGTTTTTAAACACTATTTAGCTGAGGGTTTTATTTATATGTGGGGTATGTCTAATAAAATATGGGCTGAATTAAATTCTAAAATAAAAAATTAAAATTTAAGATTCTGCATTTACTTTGGTTTCAGTATCATCTTTTCCTACAGTTGAGCTATCTGCACTAGCTACTGGTTCTTTTTCTTTTGGTTCAACTTTAGTTTCTGGATTATCTTTATTCTCTGATTGGGATGTACTTTTATTGGAAGGTCTCGGGGTTGGTAAAGGCCCTTCTTGTTTAACGGTCATGTATCTTATGACATCTTCACTAAGTCTCATTGCTTTTTCAATTTTAAAAATATGTTGTCCATCACCTTGATGACTCAATTGAACGTAAATCCCTTCTCTATGTTTTGCTATTTGATAGGCTAGTCTTCTCTTACCCCTCATTTGACTATCAAGGATAGTACCGCCAAATTCCTCTAAAAGTTTGTTGTATTTGTCAATGTGATTTGTTACTTCATCTTCCGCAATATCTGGGCGGAGGATATACATTGTTTCGTAATAGGATTGTTGATCGTTCATAGTTTCAGACAAGGTCTTTGGCTCATAAATTGATTTGATGAGCGTCTGTTCATTATTAAAGATACATTACGATGGGTAGTTTCTTAAAACTTAGGATCATTTTTAAAGATATTTTTTTAGAGCGTCATTCATAATATGAAAAGGCACCTCTAATCCATTTGTCCAAAATGATAATGATTCTATACCTTGAGCAACAAGCATTTCTAAACCATCGATGGTCATACAACCTTTTTTGTTGCCTAGTTGTAATAGAGGAGTTGGAGCAGGATTGTAGATTAAATCGTAAACAATTGTTTTTGAGTTAAGTGATCTCCAAAAATCTTTTCCAAATGGCAATACATTTATTTCATTATTAGCTGTTTTCATTCCTACTGGTGTTGTATTTACAATTAAATCTGCTTCTTCGATTAAATTTTGAGCTTGATTGTCATTATTCAAGAAAGACTGAATTTCAATTTGATTTTTAAAATTTTTAGTTAATTCATCTAGTGATGATTTGTTACGAGATATTACTGAAATTTTTGAAAAATTTAAATTTATTAATCCCTGAATTACAGATCTTGCAGCACCGCCAGAGCCAAGAACTATAGATTGTTTCTTAGTTAGGTTTAATTTTTTTAATGGGTAAATAAATCCTTCTACATCCGTATTAGTTGCACTCCATTCTTTTTCAGAATTTAATTTCAGGGTATTAATTGCTTTGAGTTTGTTAGCAATAGGGGAAATTTCACTACAAAGGTCAAATACTTTTTCTTTATGGGGAATTGTAATATTTAAACCTTGGCAATTAATTTTTTTTAAAGAACTAAGAACCAATTCTAGATCTTCATCTTTACAGGGTATAGCCATATAGATTAAATCTAAGCCTAAATATTGAAGGGCAGCATTTTGCATAATTGGTGACAAAGAGTGGCTTACCGGATTGCCAATTAGTGCAATAAAAGATGTTTTGCTTGAAATCATGTTTAGAATTTTTTCTTTAAAAAATTACGATCTGTTCGGGAACCACACCTCGTCCTTGAGTAACAATAATGACGCCGATGACCGATTATGGAGAATATCAAATATAAGAATTTACCCATGGGTAAGGTTGTAGGAATCGATTTAGGAACAACTAATAGTTGTGTCGCTGTAATGGAAGGTGGTAAACCTACTGTAATAGCAAATGCTGAGGGTTTCAGAACTACTCCATCAGTTGTTGCATATACAAAAAATCAAGATCAGCTTGTTGGACAAATTGCAAAAAGACAAGCAGTTATGAACCCTGAAAACACTTTTTATTCAGCCAAGCGTTTTGTTGGTAGAAGAGTTGATGAAGTTAATGAAGAATCTAAAGAAGTTAGTTACTCTGTTGAAAAATCTGGTTCTAGTGTTAAATTAAAATGTCCAATTTTGGACAAGCAGTTTTCTCCTGAAGAGGTAAGTTCTCAAGTTTTAAGAAAGTTAGCAGATGACGCTGGTAAATATCTTGGTGATAAAGTTACACAGGCTGTAATTACAGTGCCAGCTTATTTTAATGATTCCCAAAGACAAGCTACAAAAGATGCAGGAAAAATTGCAGGTTTAGAAGTTCTCAGAATTGTTAATGAACCAACTGCTGCGGCTTTAGCCTATGGTTTGGATAAAGAAAATGAAAAAATTCTTGTTTTTGATTTAGGTGGAGGAACATTTGATGTCTCAGTTATTGAAGCAGGAGATGGAGTAACTGAAGTGCTTTCTACTTCTGGAGATACACATTTAGGTGGTGATGATTTTGATAGATGTATAGTAGATCACTTAGCTAGTACCTTTAAAGCTAATGAGGGAATTGATCTCAGACAAGATAAGCAAGCTTTGCAAAGATTAACTGAAGCTGCAGAAAAAGCAAAAATTGAGCTTTCAAATGCTACTCAAAGTGAGATAAATTTACCTTTTATTACAGCGACGCCTGAAGGACCAAAACATTTGGATTTGAATCTTACCAGAGCAAAGTTTGAGGAACTAGCAGCTTCTTTAATTGATAGGTGTAAGACCCCAGTTGAGAGAGCAATAAGTGATGCAAAAATTTCTACTAGTGAAATTGATGAAGTTGTTATGGTGGGAGGGTCATCTAGAATACCTGCTGTTTTAGATTTAGTAAAAAAAATAATAGGTAAAGAACCAAATCAAACCGTTAATCCTGATGAGGTAGTAGCTGTTGGAGCTGCAATTCAGGGAGGAGTTTTAGCAGGAGAGGTTAAAGATATATTATTGTTAGATGTTACTCCACTCTCTTTAGGTGTAGAGACTTTAGGAGGAGTAATGACAAAAATGATAAATCGAAATACTACAGTACCTACTAAAAAATCTGAAACATATTCAACTGCTGTAGATGGTCAAACAAATGTTGAAATACATGTCTTACAAGGTGAAAGAGAAATGGCTTCAGATAACAAAAGTTTAGGAACTTTTAGATTGGATGGTATACCTTCAGCCCCAAGAGGTGTTCCGCAAATTGAAGTAACATTTGACATTGATGCAAATGGTATTCTTAGCGTTACTGCTAAAGATAAAGGAAGTGGTAAAGAGCAAAGTATCTCTATTACTGGTGCTTCAACTTTATCTGATAATGAAGTAGAAAAAATGGTAAAAGATGCTGAATCAAATGCATCTGCAGATAAAGAAAAAAGAGAAAAAATCGATTTAAAGAATCAAGCTGAAACACTTGTATATCAGACAGAAAAACAACTTGGTGAGTTGGGGGATAAAATTGATGCTGCGGCAAAGTCTAAAGTTGAAGAAAAAAGTAATGCTTTAAAAGAGGCAACTTCTAAAGAAGATTATGAATCAATGAAAAAACTTCTTGAAGAACTTCAGCAAGAACTTTACGCAGTTGGTTCATCTGTTTATCAGCAACCAGGTAATCAGCCGCCTTCACCAGGAGGAGCACCGGGCGGCTCTGATCAGAATGATTCAAACGAAAAAGGTGGAGATGATGTGATTGATGCCGATTTTACTGAAACGAAAGATTAAAAAAGGTAATTTTTAATTTCATTAGCAACCCATCTAGAACAAGCCGGAGCCAGTAAAATTCCATTTTTATAAAAACCTGTACATATTAATAGTCCATCATCAAGATTTTTCATTATTGGTGAAGGCTCACCATCAGGTCTTGACCTTATTCCGTACCATTTTTTGGAAATCTTCCCTTTCATCAGCCAATTTGGTTTTTTATCGAGAAAATTTGTGAGTTTTTCGAATGTATTTTCTTCTGGCTTAGTACTATATTCGTCAGTTGATCCAATAATTAGCTTATTTTTTGATTTTGGAATTATATTTTTACCATTTATATTGAATTGTTTCGGCAGCGATAATAAATCGACCTCGGCATCATTTACATCAATTTCCATAGCTTGACCCAAGACAGGTTTTAATGTGATGTTGTGAGATATGTTATCTATTAATTCAACTGCTTTAAGTGAATTGCACAAAATAACAATATCAGATTTGATGTTTTCATTATTTCTTGTTGTAGAAATCCAATGATTGTTAGTTTTTCTGATTTTTATTATTTCTCCTTCTGAAAAATTGATTTTTTTATTTTTTAGATATTTATTTAATGTTTGAAGTAAAGAAAAAGGATTTATTCTTCCATCTTTGAAGGAGATCATTCCTTTTATATTTTGTGTTTGGAAGGCTTTATTAATATTCTGGATAAATATTGAGTCTCTTTCTAGAATTCTTAAGTTTTGATCATTATTTTCATAAATAAATTTCTCTAATTTTTTAAACTTTTCTTCATTGGTAGTTAGTTGTATTAATGGTTTTTCGATATTTAATTCACTATTGAATTTTTGAAGAAATTTAATCCATTTTGGCCATAATTCAATGCTTTGTTTCCTGAGATCCCAGCTTCTACCTCTCCTTTTTTGATACATATTACCCATTAGTAAGCCTAAAGCTGCATAGCTACTATTTTGGGGTTCAGTTGGATCTATTATCGTTACCTGGAAACCTAATTCTGATAATTCTAAGGCGTTAAATTTTCCAATAATCCCTGATCCAATAATAACTATGTGTGCTTTTTGAAAATTTTCATTTAAGCTTTTCATTGATATATTAGAAATACTTGTTTATTTGACTAAATAGTTAAAGATTTTTTGGAACATCCTTCAATTATATTCAAAATTGTCTGTCCCGATCGTCCTGGTCTTGTCAGTTTACTTACAAGTTGGATTTCAAATTACGGTGGCAACATAAAACATTCTGATCATCATACAGATCAAGATGCGGGATTATTTCTCAGTCGAATTGAATGGAATAGTAAAAATGCAATTATTAATAGAGATGAAATTTATAAAGAATTTGAAAAAATTGCAGATGAAGTAAATGGAAAATTTAACGTAAATTATTCTGATGAAATTCCGAATGTTGCTATTTTTGTGAGTAAACAAAATCATTGTTTGATTGATTTACTTTGGCGAGTAAGAAATGGAGAACTCAAAATGAAAGTACCGTTAATAATTTCAAATCATTCTGATCTTGAAAATATTGCAAATGATTTTAATGCAAAATTTGTACACATTAATACCTTTAAAATAGATAAAACTATTGTTGAAGATGAAGTTTTAAATTTATTAAAAGAATATGAAATTGATCTTGTTGTATTAGCCAAATATATGCAAATTCTGAGTGATTCTTTTTTAAAAAAGTTTTCTTCAATAATAAATATTCATCATTCTTTCTTACCTGCATTTAAGGGCGCCCAACCATACCATCGAGCATGGAAGAGAGGAGTTAAATTAATCGGTGCTACTGCTCACTATGTTACTGAAGATCTTGATGAAGGCCCGATAATAGAGCAATGTACAGTAAACGTAAGTCATAGAGATGAAGTTGATGATTTGATAAGAAAAGGAAGAGATATTGAAAGAATAGCTTTAGCAAGAGCGGTTAGATTACATCTAAATCATCAAGTATTTGTTTATAACAGCAAAACTGCTGTTTTTGATTGAAGATAGTTTCTTAGTCTTCTAATTCTATTTGTATTTGTCTTTCATAAATTGATTCTTCATTAAATGCTCTTGCTATCAAGAAACTGGCAATGCAGCTGATTAAGACAGGTTTCATTATTAATAAATTTTTTGTTAAAGCAAAAGCTAAAAACATTGCGGTTATTGGTGTTCGCGAACATCCAGCTACGAAAGCTCCCATTCCCGCAAAAATGTATGTACTTGGAGCATGCCCTGTCGCAATTTCTACCCAGCCTCCCATTATTAGTCCGATTGACCCTCCTAAAGTAAGCATTGGATAGAATAATCCTCCAGGAGCTCCAGATGCTGCAGCTAAACCTGTCGTAATAAATATTACTAAAACTGCTAATAAAGCAATTCCAATACTTGTATTTTGTTCAGCTATTATTTTCTGTAATTCATCTAAATTGTGAAATGTACTGGGTAAACAAGAGTAGATACTTCCTAAAATAAGTCCACAGATACTCATTTTTAATACAAATTTATTTTTATACCACTTTTTCCCAAGATTTTGCATTAACAAAACATATCTGCTGTATAATTCTGCAAATATTCCAATAATTATTCCTAGTAAAACTAAGTAAATAAAATCTACAGGTAAGAAAAAAACTGATGGATCATATTCTTTTTGAATTAAAAATCCGAGGTTAAAATCAAAGCCTCCTGCTTTTGGATCTAAACCCAAGGCTTGAATAATATCAGCAGAAGAATCTGCAATAAAAGTTGTAATTAATACTAATAGTAAAACTACTGGTCTAGCTGAGTTTAATAATTCTTCTATTGCATAGACAAACCCTCCTAATGGAGCGCTAAATACTGCAGCTATTCCAGCACCACCACCTGCTGCTACTATTACTCTTCTGAAAGCTGTAGGAGCTTTGAGCCACTTGGCCATTTGCCAAGCTACTGATCCTCCCATTTGAACTGATGGACCTTCTGGACCCAAAGGGAATCCACTACCAATGGCAATAATGCCTGATATGAGTTTTACTAAGCCTACTTTTAAATTCATTGGAACTTTTTTATGTCTTAAGAAACCCATGATTTGACTCACACCTGAACCTTTTGCAGCAGGTGCTATATTCTTGATCAAATATCCTGCAATAGCTCCTCCTAGAGCTCCAAAAATAGGTAAGATCGCAATAGATGGGAATTGGTCTAATAATGCTAATCTCCAGTTATTAATAAAATAGATTCCAGTTTTAAAAGATATGCTTGTAATTGAGGCTCCTAAACCTGTTAATAAGAGAGAAAATGCAACGACTAGAGATCTTTGTTTTAATAATTTTTTGATGCTGCGCGAAGAATTATTACTTGTTTTTTGAATATTATCTTTTATAAAGTTTGGCATAGTCCATGATTACTTTGTCAAGCTGAAATCGCGTATTTCATCAAATTGAAGATAGCGATAAAGTTCATCTGAATATGGATTAATTTTATTTTTAGTAATATCCTGATATTCTTCAACTTCAGGAATTTTTCCAAGCAGTGCGCAAACTGCTGCTAATTCAGCGCTTCCTAAAAAGACTTGTGCATTCTTGCCAAGTCTATTATCAAAATTTCTTGTACTTGTAGAAAATACTACGGAACCCTCATCTACTCTGGCTTGATTTCCCATACATAAAGAACATCCTGGTAACTCTAATCTTGCACCACAATCTTCGAATATTTTATAGTAGCCTTCAGCTTTTAGAGTGTCTTCATCCATTTTTGTTGGCGGACAAATCCATAATTTAGATTTTAAATTTTGTACACCTTCAAGAACTTTCGCGGCTGCCCTGTAATGACCAATATTTGTCATGCAAGAACCTATAAAAACTTCGTCAATATTTGTATTTGCAACATCAGTGATTTCTTTTACATTATCTGGATCGTTAGGGCACGCAACTATAGGTTGTTTTACTTGTGCTAAATCAATTTCAATGATTTCTTCATACTGAGCGTCAAAATCTGGTTGAATTAATGATGGTTTTTTTAACCAATTTTTCATATCATTGATTCTTCTTGAGATCGATTTTGAGTCTTCATAATTGCTCTCGATCATTTTTTCTAGAAGACAAATATTGCTTCTTAAGTACTCTTGAATAGTTTCTTGGGATAAAAGTATGGTGCTACCAGCGCATGAGCGTTCTGCAGTAGCATCAGTAAGTTCAAAAGCTTGTTCAAGTTTTAAGTTTGGTAATCCCTCAATTTCCATAATTTTACCGTTAAATACATTTTTCTTATTTTCTTTCTCAACAGTTAAGAGTCCTTTTTTAATTGCAAATAGAGGGATTGCATTTACTAAATCTCTAAGAGTAATTCCTGGTAATAATTCTCCCTTAAATTTAACTAAAACAGATTCCGGCATATTTAATGGCATTGATCCTATTGCAGCGGCAAAGGCAACAATGCCCGAGCCTCCAGGAAATGAAATGCCAAGAGGAAATCTTGTATGACTATCTCCACCTGTGCCAACAGTATCTGGGAGAAGCATTCTGTTAAGCCAACTATGAATTATGCCGTCTCCAGGTTTAAGAGCTACTCCACCTCTTTGAGATATAAAATCAGGTAATTCTTTATGGGTAACTAGATCTACTGGTTTAGGATATGCAGCTGTATGACAAAAACTTTGCATCACTAAATCTGCAGTAAATCCTAAACAAGCTAATTCTTTTAGTTCATCTCTAGTCATTGGCCCAGTAGTGTCTTGACTACCAACTGTGGTCATAATTGGCTCACAGGTCATTCCTGGCCTAACTCCATCTAAACCGCATGCTTTGCCTACTATTTTTTGAGCTTGAGTAAAGCCGGCAGTACTTTTGGTTGGATTTTGTGGTCGGATAAATATTTCACTCGGTTGAAGATCTAATTTGTTTCTAATTTTGTCTGTAAGAGATCTTCCAATCATAAGATTAATTCTTCCTCCGGCCTGAATTTCATCAGTAAGAGTAGATGGAAACAAGTCGAATTTGCTTATTAATTCTTCAGTATTTGAATCTTTTTCAATTTTTTTAATAGTACCTTCATAAGGATATATTTTAATAACATCTCCGGTTTTCATATGAGATACATCAGCTTCCAAAGGTAAAGCTCCTGAATCTTGTGCTGTATTAAAGAAAATTGGTGCTATTTTGCTGCCAATTATTATTCCACCTGTTTTTTTGTTTGGAACAAAAGGAATATCTTCGCCTATATGCCAAATGAGTGAATTAATTGCTGATTTTCTAGAACTCCCTGTTCCAACAACATCTCCAACATAAGCTACTGGTAAATTTTGTTTTTTTAAATTATCAAGAACCTTTAGCCCATCTGGTTTTTTAAATTCCAACATAGCCAATGCGTGCATTGGAATATCAGGGCGTGTTGTTGCATGTACAGCCGGAGATAAGTCGTCTGTATTCGTCTCCCCGTCAACTTTAAATACTAAACAAGTAATCTCTTTCTCTAGAACTTTTTTATTTTTGAACCATTCTGCATTTGCCCAACTATTGACAACTTCTTTTGCATAAATATTATTTTGAGATAATTCATAAATTTCATTAGCTGAGTCGTAAACAAGAATAATATTTTTTAAAACTTCTGCCGCTTTTTTAGCAAGTAAACTATCTTCTCTTTTAAGTACTTCAACCAAAGAATTTACATTATATCCGCCTATCATTGTTCCTAATATTTCAATTGCTTTTTCGGGATTAATAAATTTGCAAGATTTTTCAGAATTAACAATAGCTGTAAGCCAGCTTGCTTTAACATAAGCAGCCTCGTCAACTCCTGGTGGTACTCTATTTATTAGTAAATCAAGTAAATAAGATGAATCGTAATTACTATCTTGTTCTAATAATTTTGTAACACAATTTGTTTGTTGAGCATTTAAAGGTAAGGGAGGTATACCTTTGGCAGCTCTTTCAGCTAAGTGATCTGCATAATCTTTTAGCAATGTTTCCAAATTCTTCATTAGTAAGGTTTAATGCCTAATCTATTGTTATTTTTAATATTGAAAAGGAGAGTATTCATAAATGCTTTTTTAAATATTCAAACTTCTTAATTAATCAATGACGACATCATCAAATAATTCAGCTTTAGAAAAGACATCAGATTTACATGTTGTTGAAACCCGTCCATTAATACCTCCAAGCAGATTACATAATGATATACCTTTAGATCACGCCTCCGCTAATACAGTATCTAAAACAAGAAGATCGATACAAAATATTTTGCATCATAATGATCATAAGCTTTTAGTCATTGTGGGTCCATGTTCAATTCATGATCTAGAGGCAGCAAAAGAATATTCAAAATATATTCAAAACTTTCGAGAAATTTATAATGATAAATTAGAGATAATCATGAGAGTATATTTTGAGAAGCCAAGAACTACTATTGGTTGGAAGGGATTGATCAATGATCCTCATCTAGATAATTCTTATGATATAAACACCGGTTTAAGAAGGGCGAGAAGTTTGCTTTCATATCTAGCTTCTCGTGGCATACCTTCTGCTACAGAATTATTAGATCCAATTGTTCCCCAATATATTGCCGATTTAATAAGTTGGACAGCTATAGGTGCGCGGACTACTGAAAGTCAAACTCATAGGGAAATGGCATCAGGATTATCAATGCCTATAGGCTTTAAAAATGGAACGGATGGTTCTTTTGCTACTGCAATCAATGCAATGCAGTCAGCTTCAAAATCGCATCATTTCTTAGGTGTAAATGAAAACGGAATGGCTTCTATAGTTAATACTACCGGAAATCCAGATGGACATATAGTTTTAAGGGGCGGTTCAAAAGGCCCAAATTTTGAAAGTGAACATGTTAAAAGCATTTCTTCTGAATTGAAGCAATCTAATCTTCCTCATAAAGTAATGATTGATTGTAGTCATGGTAATTCCAATAAAGATTTCCGAAAACAATCGGAAGTTCTAAAAAATGTAGCTTCTCAAATTAGCAATGGTGAAAAAAATATTCTAGGAGTTATGCTTGAAAGTCATTTGAAGGAGGGAAATCAAAAACTTTTAAAAAAAGATGATCTCCAGTTTGGCAGAAGCATTACAGATGCATGTATAGATATAGAAACAACAGAAGAATTACTCGCTATTTTATACAATTCACTTAGTTAGTTATAAAAAAATTAAAAAATAATGCTGAAGAAATAGGAACAATGAAATTATCTATACCTAAAACACTAAATTGTTCTAGCAAAGTCGCACAAAAAGCTATTGTAAAATAATTCAAATTTAAAGTATTTTGTTGGGCGTATCCTATTGAGTAAACTACAATCAAACTTGTTAAAAACATTGTCATAGTGCCATATAAAGATTTTTTTTGTTTAAAAAAAATCCAACTCTTTGAATTAAAGCTTTTTCCTATTAACCCAGCTAATCCATCCCCAAAAGTCATTATGAAAAATCCACTAATTAATGCATATGGGTCTTTATCCCAGAAAAGATAAATCAAAATAAATAAACTTAGACAATAAAATAATGTTCCATAACTTTTTCTTTCAACATCTTCAATCGTTGGAAATAATTTATAGGTGTAATTGATGAAAACCATTATTGAAACAATTCCCGTAAAAATTAGAGCAGAGTTTTGATTAATTTTTAAAAATTGTGCAATTGGTATTAAAGGTCCTATTCCAATATGTATTATTTTTCTGACGATTTCTTTGCTATCTTTATTGTATTTTTTGAAAACTATTGATACTAAAAAAATTGAAAATAAATATAATAAAATTACAGTAAATTTTACCAATTTGGTTAAGCTGCTTTTTGGTGAGTTGTCATTACTCTAAGTTTTAATATTGCTTTAGCTTCAAGTTGCCTTACTCTTTCTCGTGAAACATTAATTTGTCTTCCTATTTCTGCGAGTGTTAATGGTTCTTCACCATCTAGGCCAAATCTGAGCTTCATTATTTTTTGTTCTCTTTCATTTAATTGAGACAGCCAAGTTCCTAAATGTTCTTTCTGAATAGTTCTATCCATACCTTCCATCGGCTCTTCACAGTTTGGATCAGGTATCAGTTCACCTAGAGTACTTCTATCTTCTTCTCCTCTTGCGTGAGCATCTAGGGAAGCGCAAGGAGCACTTTGCGAAATTAAATCTTCTAAATCTTTTTGATCAATTCCCATTTCAGTTGCCATTTCCAATCTGGTAGGTTGTCTACCAAATTTATGTGATAATTCTCTAGAGACTCTTCTCATTTTGGATAGTTTTTCACTTATGTGAATAGGCAAACGGATTGTTCTTGCACTGTTATCAATAGCTCTTGTCATTCCTTGCCTAATCCACCAGTAAGCATAAGTTGAGAATTTATATCCCATAGCAGGATCAAATTTATCGACTGCTCTTTCAAGGCCAATAGCGCCTTCTTGGACAAGGTCTAATAATTCAAGTCCTTGGTTTTGGTATTTTTTTGCAACAGAGACAACAAGCCTTAGATTAGCTGCCATCATTCTATCTCTAGCTCTTTTGCCAATCTTAATTTGATATAGATTTCGTTGCGTTCTATCAGTTTCAGGAATTTGTAGCAACTTTTTCATGTTCTGAACATGATGAGCTAACTCTATTTCCTCTGCTGGAGTCAAAAGAGGAACTCTGCCAATGCTACTTAAGTAATAGCCAATAGAATCTGAAGCAAGTCTTCCAGATTTTTTTTGGCTTTGTTTTGCAGTTAGACTGGATTTTGATTTGCGAGGCTTGCCCGCAGTGTTTGGTAATCTTGGCTCATCAAAATTATTATCTGAAGAGCTCTTTGCAGATTCCAGAGGGATCCCCATCACCCTGGCCTCCTAAATAATGGATTTTTTAAAAAGCTAGCACTGAAATTGGAATAAAAACTACTTTTACGTTGAAACTTTAAAGACAAAAAAAGATCTTTTTTTATTAATTTCTTGAAATCATTTGGTATGAAAGGCTTTTATAAAAATAAAAAAAATTTTAAAATATTAAGTAATTTTTTAAATGTTATAAAAATCAATATTTTTTTATTTTTCTATAAGATCAATTTGTGAACGATTATCTCCAGAATCTAATTTATATTTTGCATAAGAACCATCTTCTTTCATTATCCAAGAAAAGTAATCATCTTTAATATATGTTTGCAAAAGTGCTTTTAGTCTAGATTTCAATTCAGTATCTTCTATTGGAGTAACAGCTTCAATTCTTCTATCAAGGTTTCTTCTCATCCAATCTGCACTACCAATAAAAACCTCATTATCACCGTTATTACAAAACCAAAAAATTCTTGAGTGTTCAAGAAAATGGCCAATAATGCTTATAACTTTAATATTTTCACTTAAATTTTTTCTCTGGGGATATAAGCAACAAATACCTCTTATGATAAGACTAATTTTTACACCTGAGTCAGAAGCTAAATAAAGAAGTTTAATTATTTCTGGGTCTACTAAAGAATTCATTTTTGCAATTATTTCGGCTTTTTTACCTTCCTCTGCATTTTTAATTTCTCTCTTAATTAGAAATATAAATTTCTCTCTCATCGATGAGGGAGAAACTAATAATTTTTGATAACTTTTTTGTTTAGAAAAACCTGATAAGTAATTAAATAACTCAAGCAAATCTGATGCAATATCGGGATCTGTTGAAAGTAATCCTACATCTGTATAAAACCTGGAAGTATTAGAATTATAATTTCCCGTTCCAATATGAAAATAATTCCTTAATCGTCCTTTTTCTTTTCTTACTATTAAAGCTATTTTTGTATGTGTTTTAAATCCTATGATTCCATATACAACATGAATTCCAGCTTGTTCAAGTTGTTTTGCCCATTGAATATTATTGTCTTCATCAAATCTTGCTTTTAGTTCAACAAGAGTCATGACTTCTTTCCCATTTTCTGCAGCTCTCATTAAGGCTGCAATGATGGGTGAATCCTTGGAAACTCGATATAAAGTAATTTTTATAGCCATTACAAGTGGATCATCAGCTGCTCTGTTGATAAATTCTTCAACTGAAGTTTTAAATAAGTCATAGGGATGATGAAGCAGAATATTTTTTTTTCTAAGTATTTTGAAAATAGAATTGTGGTTTTTGTTTAAAGGTGAATCTAAATTTTTTAATTGCGGGTGAGTTTTCCCAATTAGCAAATTTTCTTTTAAATCATCTCTATCAATTTTTGTTAGCTGATTTAAATCGTCTAGACCTAATAAACTTCTGCAAAAGTATATATATTCTTTTTGTATTGAGATACTTTCAATAAGTAATTTTAGAATATTTTCTGGCATATCTGACTCCACTTCTAATCTAACTACGTCTCCACCTAGTCTTCTCTTTTGCAAACTTTGTTCAACTGCTAAAAGTAGATCATCAGCTTCAAGTTCTTTTAATTCTAAATCTGCATCTCTTGTCACTCTAAAAAAAGAGTAATTTATACATTCCATTCCATTAAATAAAGAATTTATATTATTCCCAATTAAATCTTCAACACTTATGAAAAAGTAAGCACTTTCATCACTAATTTGCATAATTTCATTGGGAATTTGTATAAATCGGTTTATATTTTTTGTTGGTATTTTGACTCTTACAAACTGATTTTTAGAATCTTCCCCATCATTTATTAAAGCTGCTAAATTTAGACTTAAATTACTAATAAATGGGAATGGATGTGCTGGGTCAACAACTAATGGAGTTAATAAAGGAAATACAGATGAAGTGAAGTAGTTATTGCACCAATTTTTTTGATTTTCAGTTAGCTCCTTATATTTTTTTAAAATTACACCTTGTTTTTTTAATTCATTTTTTAATTCATTATTTACATAGTTTTCTTGAAGAGTAGTTAAATTTTTAACTTCTTTATTGATTTTTGTTAATTGCTCTTTAGGGTTAAGTCCATCAATACTTTTTTTAGTAATACCTGCTTCAACTTGAGCTTTTAATGAAGCTACCCTAACCATAAAAAATTCATCAAGATTATTGCTAAAAATTGAACAAAATTTTACTTTATCTAGGATTTTGTACTCTTTTTCCATACCAGTGAGAAGTACTCTTTTATTAAATTCAATCCAACTTAATTCCCTATTAATAAAATCATCAGCTTGGCTTTTCATTAAATTAATTTTGGTTTTGATTGATCAAAGAATTATTATTTTTACCCTCTGCAATAAGGTATATCATGAAAAGCAAGATAACGGAACCAGCTATAAAAGGTGATTTAGGACCAAAACTATCATAAACCCTACCGGCCATTGCAATTCCTAAAACTCCTCCAAGACTCTGAAGACCCTGAAGGTTACTTAGAATTGAGCCTTGTTTATCAACGTCTAATTTCTTTGATATTAGTGCTCTTAAGGTAGGCGTAATTAATCCTGCCCCAACGGCTAAAAATGAAACAGCTGAATAAATATTTATTGTCGCATTTTCTTTTGGAGCAGTTATTAAAAGAGAACATGCCACAAGAATAAAGCCTGATCCGACAAGTGTTAATCGCATTTCGCCAAATTGCTTTACTAGAGGGCCAATGAGCCCTCCCTGAACGATAATTGCAATAATTCCTACTAAAACAAGAGTTCCACTTGATGCTTTGGTCGTCCAGTTTAAAGATTCTTGCAGGAAAAATATAAGAATATTGGTCAATCCAGTAAAAGCAATAAAGTAAATAAAAAAAGCTAATGATAATTTTTTAATCTTTTCTTCTTTGAAAACTGTAAATAGAGATTTTAAAGGGTTTTTTAAAGCAATTTTTGATTTATTTGATTCACTATTTGGCTTGGTTTCTGGTAAGTAAAAAAATACAAGGAGGAAATTTATTATTGGAATGATTGAGGCTATCAAAACTGGAATAATAAAATTATTATTTGTATTTTTTGCAAAAATTACAACAAAAATATTACCTAAGAAAAAACTTAATCCAAAAGCTACACCAATAAGACCAAATGTTTTTGCTCTTTTTTCAGGGCTTGAAATATCTGCAAGAATTGTTGTTGCAGTAGCTGCAGTTCCCCCACTTAAACCGTCAATTAGTCTTGCTAAAAATAATAAAAATAACGGGATAGTGGCTATTGAATTTGACCAATTAAAAAGAACTGTAAATGATAATATCGATATTCCTATTACTGAACCAGTAATACAAAAAAGAGTGATAGGTCTTCTTCCATATCTATCACTCATAAGTCCTATAAAAGGAGAAGCTGTAAATTGAGCTAATTGGTAAGTGCATGATAATAAACCATATGTACTTGCTTTGGAATCAAAAAGTAAAACAAAAGAGGGTAATATGGGTAACAGTATACTTTCACTTAAACGATCATTTAGGAGAGTAATAAACGCACTAAGGAGAGTAAATTTTTTATTTGGCTTTAATAAACTTTCTTTCACAATATTTACCTTCATTGCGATTAACTTTTACTACCATACTTGTTAATGGAGATTATTGTGCCCGGCATTGTTTATTTAGTTGGAGCAGGTCCTGGTGACCCTGAGCTTTTGACTCTTAAAGCTTTACGCCTAATAAAAAACTGTGATGCATTAGTTCATGATGCTTTAATCCCAGATGAAATAACAAAAGAGGCAGGAAAAAATACAGAAATTTTCCATGTAGGCAAAAGAGCTGGGAAGTGTTCTGTACCTCAGGCTGAAACTAATGATCTTATTTTGAAATTAGCAAAAGAAGGAAAAAATGTTGTAAGGCTTAAAGGGGGCGATCCATTCGTTTTTTCTAGAGGTGGTGAAGAGGTATCGATTTTAGAAAAAAATGGAATTGCAGTTGAAATCGTTCCTGGTATTACTTCTGGGATAGCTGCACCCACATATTTTGGTATTCCACTAACCCATAGAGATGCTGCGAGTTCAGTAACTTTTGTCACTGGACATGAGCGTGTAGATAAGAAAAAAAAGACAGTTAATTGGAGAGATTTAGCTAAATCATCAGATAGCTTAGTAATTTTTATGGGTATAAAAAATATTGAATTTATTGTGGAAGAATTAATTCTAGGGGGTTTAGATAAGAGTACTAAATGCGCTGTTATTCAAGAAGCTACTTTAAAAAATCAAAAATGTTTGATAGAGAAATTAGAAAATCTTCCAGATAAAATCAAAGATAAAAAATTTTTAGCTCCATCAATTATCATTATTGGAAAAATTGTTGAATTTAAAGTTAATAACAATATAACTAAAGTATCTGATGTCTATTTACCAGATATTAATAAAGTTCAACTATATAGTAAATCCCAAAAGTAAATTGGATCGAATTTAGGTTCAAGCTTTAAATCATTAACTTGATTAATTTGTCTACAAGATAAGCTATTAATTGCAACTATTATGTCATCATTTTGAAATTCTGGAGGAATTGATTCTTCTGTTACAATTTTCAATTTTAAAGCTTCAGAAACCATAATCCCCTCTAAACAGCCGCTCTCTTTTCTAGGAGTTATCCATTGATTATTTCTTTTAATTAAAAGATTAAATGTACTTCCACAACAAAGTTCACCTGACGTATTCAAAAGGATAGAATCATCAAATGATTTTTCATTAGCTTCTGTTAATACTTGTATTGCCTGATTATATGAAAATGTTTTGCATTTATTTATAAGACTGAATTCATTTACTTTTTCCGTTTGACTAATGCAAACGCTTATTGGACTAAAATTTGGTTTGATTCTATAGAACTCAAGCCATAAATTATCCAAATCTTTTGTCTCTGAAGTGCTATCAATTGTTAGTTTTCGACCTTCATTAGTTCCTCGACTATAGTTTATTCTTACTGAAGCAAATTGATCATTTTTAAGCGATAACTTTTCAATTCCATCTTGAATAAGTTTTTTCAAAGTTAACTTATTTATTTTGAGATTAATATTTAAAATCTTGCTACATTTTTCTAATCTTTTGAGATGTTCATCAAAAAGAATAAGTTTGTTTTCTTTTATCAAAATGGTTTCAAATATACCATCAGCAAATTTTAATCCTCTATTATTAGCAGCAATAAATATTTTATCAATATCCAACCATTGATCCTTGTGCCAGCCTAATGTTTCAATCATTTTAGTGAATCAATTAACGGTAAAATTTTCCACTTTAGTTCATCAGTTTCCTCTTCAGGGTTTGAATCAATAACTATTCCGCAACCAGCATATATATTGATTTTTTTGCCTTTAATTAAAAATGATCTTATTAATATATTGCTGTCAAACTCCCCATTCCAGTCAAGCTTCAAAAATGAGCCACAGTATGGTCCGCGTGCACATTCCTCTAATTCAAAAAGTCTCTGGCATGATCTTAATTTAGGTGCTCCAGTTATAGACCCCCCAGGCCAACAAGCTTTTAGTAAATCAATCCAGTTTTTGTCTTTTTTTAATTTGCCTCTGATTACTGAAGTTAGATGATGAACTTTTAAGAAACTTTCAAGTTTTAATATTTCTGGCACCATAATACTTCCTGTTTCGCAAACTTTACTTAAATCATTTCTTATTAGGTCAACAATCATAATATTTTCGGCTCTATCTTTTTCGTTCGTTATTAAATCGATAGCATTAAGTGCGTCTTGATTTAAATCTTTATCTCTGGATCTAGTTCCTTTGATAGGTCTTGATTCTACAAAATTTTTATCATCTATTTTTATAAATCTTTCTGGCGAAGTAGATAATACAGCTTCTTTATAATTATCATTATTTATTATTATTCCTCCAAAGGGAGCTCTTAATTTCTTTCTTATTTTCAAATAAATATCTAGAGGATTATAGTTTTTGGAAGATTCAATTTCGCATTTAGTTGTTAGGTTTGCTTGAAATATATCCCCTAAGGAAATTAATTTTTTTAATTTTAAAATATTTTTCTGAAATTTTTCAGCCATTTCCTCCAAATTGACTTTTGAAAAATCAAAATTCAAATTTGTTTCAATAATATTTTCTTCTTCAATATTTCTTATATTGTTGATTATGTTTTTATAATTCATCAGTTCAGATGACTTTGTGCCTTCGATAATAATTTCTTTTTTTATTAGATTACATTTAATTATTGGATCATATGATGCAATCATTAAAGTTGCCATATTAGATTTTCGCCATGGGTTTTTTGGTTCTACGTAAACTCCAGCTTCATAACTTAACCATCCTATCCAAAATCCTTTTTCTATATTTTTTAAATTGTTAAATGGATTATTAGTTTTGTCTAAGTTATTGATATCTCTTGATTGAATTATTTTTTTAGGTTTAATTCCTATTATTGACCATTCCCCATTTTCTTTGCCATCGCTGTCTAGCCAAGCTAATCCTTTATCTCCGAATTTTTTTGTTAGATCATACGTAATCAGTGCTGGATCTATCCATTTTTCTAGAATTATTTTTTTTATTTTCATTTTTTAGTATTGTTATTAAGCCATTTTTCATAAGCGGCATTTCTAATTCTGCAGCTATCACACTTACCGCATGGTTTTGCATTACCCGAATAACAACTCCATGTTTTTTTAAAAGGGACATGATTAGCAAAAGCTAATTGAATAATTTCCTCTTTATTTAAATCTAATAGTGGCGTCCAAAGTTTTATTGGATTATTTTCTCTTCCTCTTTTATTGGCTAAATCTGCTAATTCTTGAAATTTTTTAATGTAGTCAGGTCTGCAATCTGGATAACCAGAATAATCTAGTGCATTAACTCCTAATCCTATAAAATCAGCATCTATTGCTTCGGCATAACTTAGTGCAACGGAAATAAATATAGTATTTCTCCCAGGAACATAAGTATTAGGAATTTTATTAGTTTGCAATCCTTCTTTCGGAATTTTTTTTTGAGTATCAGTTAATGACGAGCCTCCCCATAGAGATAAGTCAAGCTTAATGATTTTAAATTCTTCGATATCAAAGTGTTTTGCAATTATTGATGCAGAATTTAATTCTTTTTTATGACGTTGACCATAGTCAAATGAAAGGCCAAAAATTTTAGCTTCGGATTTTTTTGCGATACCAGTAACTGTAGAGGAATCTAAACCTCCAGATAATAAAACTACTATCGATTTATTTTTAAGAGTCATATGATTTCAATTAATTTTTAAGTATTTGTGAGTTTGAAGGCTCAATTTCCAATCTGGATTATTTTTTACGAAATCAATAGCAAGAGAAAAACCATTTGCATTGTTCCATGCTGGCTGTAAATAAAAAATTTTGTCTTCTTTTTTTAAGCCATCTTCGCTTTTAGAGAGTTGATATTGTTTTAAAGTTTCTTTTTTTATTTGAATAGCAAATTCAATATCTTCAATTTCATTTATGATTATTTTGATTTCATTACAGTTTTTTAAATAATAATTTTTTGGAGGTGAGTGTCTTTTGGGAGATAAAGTAATCCAGTCATAGCTTCCTGATATCGAATTAACTCCACTTGTCTCAATATGAATCTTCATTGGTTTTTGTTCTTCTCCCATCGTCATTTTCTTTATGGATTTGCAAAAATTATCCAAGTTATGTTGTAAAGGTTCTCCACCTGTAATAACGCAAAAAGATGCTCCTTTTTCTCTGGCAATTTTTATGCTATCTATTATTTTTTCAATTGATATAAAAGGGTGTTTTTTCTCGTCCCATGAATTCTTGGTATCGCACCACGAACATCCAACTTTACATCCCGCTAATCTTACAAAAAAAGCACTTTTTCCAGCATGATAACCTTCACCTTGTAATGAATGAAATTGTTCGACTAAGGGTAAAAAATTTGTCATTTTCATTCAAAAAAATAAAGAATATTAATTTGATTGAGTTAACTTATCTTGAGAGGCTTTTATTAAACCTTTAAATAAAGGATGAGGTTTCCCAGGTCGTGATAAAAACTCAGGATGATATTGACAAGCTAGGAAGTAAGGATGATTTTCTAACTCAATTAACTCAACTAATCTGCCATCTGGTGATGTACCACTAATTTTGTATCCGGAATTTAAAAAACTTTGTTTGTAGTAATTATTAAATTCGTATCTATGGCGATGTCTTTCATAAATAACATCTTCATCATATAAGTTTTTTCCAGTTGTATTATTTGTCAATCTACATGGATAAACTCCAAGTCTCATTGTTCCACCTAAATCAACTACATCTTCTTGTTCTGGTAATAAATGAATCACTGGATTGGGAGTATCTGGGTCTAGTTCTGAACTAGATGCATCTGGAAGATTAGCTACATTCCTGGCCCATTCTATAACTGCACATTGCATACCAAGGCACAAACCTAAAAAGGGAATTTTATTTTCTCTTGCGAATTTTATAGCCGAAATTTTTCCATTAACTCCTCTATTGCCAAATCCCCCGGGTACCACAATTGCATCAACTTTATTTAAGTAAGTTTCTGCTGAATCTTTTTCTATCATTTCAGCGCTTACCCAATGTAAATCCAATAAAGCCTTATTTTCTATGCATGCATGTCTTAAAGCTTCAACAACGGATAAATATGCATCTCCAAGTTCAATATATTTACCTACTAAAGCAACTTTGATTGGAGCTCCAGGATTTCTTAGGTTGTGTATAAGTTGCTCCCAATTTTTCAAATCACAATTTTTATCTTCAAGGTCTAAATACTTTAGGGTTTCTTTGCATAAACCTTCTTTTTTTAAAGAAAGAGGTACTGAATAAATACTGTCTGCGTCTAAAGCTTCAATTACAGAGTTGATACTGACACCGCAAAAACCACTAAGCTTTTTTTTAAGAGCTTCATTGATAGATTTATCACTTCGGCATACAAGTAAATCTGGCTGAATTCCAATTGATCTTAATTCTTTCACTGAATGTTGTGTTGGTTTAGTTTTTATTTCGCCAGAGGTTTTGATGTAAGGAAGTAATGTTACGTGTATGTATGCAACATCGTTCCTATTGACATCATTTTTGAATTCTCTTATTGCCTCTAAAAAAGGTAGAGATTCAATATCACCAACTGTTCCACCAATTTCAGTAATTATAATATCTGCATTACTGTTGGCGGCTACTCTATGAATTCTTTCTCTTATTTCTCCCGTTATGTGAGGTATTACTTGCACAGTTCCACCGTCATAACTACCTCTTCTTTCTTTATTGATAACCGCTTGATAGATAGATCCTGTAGTTACACTATTTAACCTAGTCATTGCAGTATCAGTAAATCTTTCATAGTGACCTAAATCTAGATCGGTTTCAGCTCCATCTTCGGTTACAAATACTTCTCCATGTTGGAAAGGGCTCATTGTTCCTGGATCAACATTTAGATATGGATCTAGTTTTAATATTGAAACACTATATCCTCTAGACTTTAATAATCTTCCTAAGCTTGCAGCTACAATTCCTTTACCAATGCTAGAAACTACTCCTCCGGTGACAAATACAAATTTTGACATTAAATATTTTTAATTAAGCACAGCCTCCTTATATTTTATTTAAACAAAAAACTTTTAGAACATCCATATATATTCTTATTCATCAATTGTTATTTCAATATCTAATTCTTTTAATTGTGATTCAGAGACATTTGAAGGTGCATTTGTGAGAAGACATTTTGCTTGTTGATTTTTTGGAAAAGCAATGGTTTCTCTTATTGAATCTGCACCAATGATCAGCATGGTAATACGATCTAATCCAAAAGCTATTCCACCATGAGGAGGAGCACCCATTTCTAAGGCTTCTATTAAGAATCCAAATTTTTCATCAATCTCTTTATCAGTAAGTCCTACCGTTTTCAGAACTTCTCTTTGTAAGTTCGCTTCATGAATACGTAAAGAGCCACCTCCTAACTCCAATCCATTGAGAACTAAGTCATAAGCATTTGCTGTAGAGCTCTCAATTTCTTTTTTCAAGTTTTCAGAGTCTTTAGATTTTATATTTTTTGGAGAACAAAAAGGATGATGTAAAGCTTCATATCTATTTTCATCTTCATTTCTCTCAAACATCGGGAAGTCAGTTACCCATAAGAAATTCCATTTACTTTTATCAATAAGATTTAAGTCTTTTGCGATATATTGTCTAACCCTATCTAATGACTGATTGACAATTTGTTTATCTCCAGCTCCTAAGAGGATTAAGTCTCCATCTTTTGCTTCTGTGATTTTTAAAATATCAGCTATATGCAGTTCAGTTAAATTATTTTTAATTGCCCCAATAGTCTCAAGCTCATCTCCTTTGACTCTTATAAAGGCCAAACCACCAGCTCCTGCATCTTGAGCTACTTGGAAGATGTCACCTCCTGGTTTTATTCTTACGTTGCTAATACTTGAATTGCCTCCTTTGACTGTTATGGATTTTATATAACCTCCAGACTTAATTGCCTTGGTGAAAATATTAAATCCAATATCACCTAATACTCCTCCTAAATCTTTTAATAACATTTGATATCTAGTATCTGGTCTATCAGTGCCGTAATTATCCATTGCTGCCTGCCATGACATTCTTGGAAAAGCATTATTAAAATTTATATTTAACACTTCTTTCCATATTTTTTTTATAAGACTTTCATTAAAAGAAATTATTTCTTCTTCACTAATAAAGCTCATCTCAATATCTAATTGAGTAAACTCTGGCTGTCTATCTGCCCTTAAGTCTTCATCACGGAAACATTTTGCGATTTGATAATACTTATCTAATCCCCCTACCATTAAAAGTTGTTTAAATAGTTGTGGGGATTGAGGTAAAGCAAAAAAGTCTCCATTTGAAAGACGTGCAGGAACAAGAAAATCTCGAGCGCCTTCAGGAGTTGACTTTGTAAGTAATGGGGTCTCTACTTCCGTAAATCCAAAATTATCAAGAAATTCTCTAGCAACTTTAATAATCTTATGTCTTGTTTTTAAATTTCCTAGTAATTTTCCCCTCCTTAAATCAAGATATCTATATTTTAATCTAAGTTCCTCTTTTGTATTTTCATAATCATGTATGGAAACAGGAAAAGGTAAGTTGTTTTTAATTTGGTTGAGAATTTGCAAATCTTTAACCTTAAGCTCTAACTCTCCAGTACTTAAATTTTTATTTATGGAATCTTTGGGCCTTTCATTAATAATTCCGCTAACCATTATTACTGTTTCATTTCTTAGAGTTTCTGCCTGTTTAAATAGATCTGCACCATCATCAGGGTTAATTGTTATTTGTAGGAATCCACTATGGTCTCTTAAATCAATAAAAATTACACCACCATGATCTCTTCTTCTATCTACCCATCCGCATAAATTAACTAATTTACCAATATCTGTATTATTGAGTTCATCGCAAATTTTGTTTCTCATCTATGTATGATTTATTTATCAATAACTTATAATAATTCTTCAAGGGTAAATTTAGTTAATAATTATTTTTATAAAATGCTCTTTTTGTTATTACCCCTTTGAATTTTTTGCCTCTTATTAATATTTGAACTTCATTATTTATTAAGGCATGCGAAGTATTGATGTATGCAAAAGCTATAGCTTGTTGTTTAGTTGGAGACCAACTGCCGCTTGTTATAGTCCCAATATTTTCTTCACCTTTAAGAACTGCGCAACCTTTTCTTCCTATTGCTTTACCTTCTATAGAGAGACCAACTAACTTTTTTTGAATACCTAATCTTGACTGCTCTTCAAGAAATCTTCTTCCAAAGAATTGGTGATTATTTTCTAGATGTACTAGCCAGCCTAACCCTGCTTCATATGGAGAAGTTTTTTCATTTATGTCTTGACCATAAAGATGCATGCCTGCTTCAAGTCTAAGAGTATCTCTAGCTCCTAAACCACAAGGTGCAACATTTTTGGAAATTGAGAAATCCCATAAATTAATTGCTGCTTTTTTAGATAAAAGTATTTCTAGACCATATTCACCGGTATAGCCTGTTTTTGAAAAGAAAATTTTTTCTTTAGGCGAAATATGTTCAAAAATTTTATATTCGCATCCAAAGTTAGGAATATGTGAGATCGAAGATTCAATCCATTCTTCAAATAAATCGAATGAGTTTTTTCCCTGTAGTGCTAAAAGTACTTTGTCTTTTTTAAAGTTTGTTATCGAAATTTCAGATATATTTAAATTATTTTTTATCCACTGAAAATCTTCTTCATATCTACTCGCATTAACTATTAACAATAATTCTGATATGTCATTTTCATGTATACCAAGGTCATAAATTATTAAATCATCTATTATTCCTCCTTTATCATTGAGCATTACTGTATAAAGCCCCTGACCTTCAGAAAAGGAGTATAAATTAGTAGGAAAAAGTTTTTGAATATAATCCTTTGGATTGATTCCCTTGATAGAAATCACACCCATGTGAGAAATATCAAATAATCCTGCTGAAGATCTAACTGATTCATGCTCTTTAATTAATCCTGAAAATGATATGGGCATTTCCCAACCTGCAAAATCCACTAATTTTGCATTGGATTCAACATATTTTGAATAAAGAGGACTTTTTAGCAAATCCATGAATTATTTAGTTTTTACTTAGTATTATTACACTCTAGTTTAGAAATTTTTTATTGCATATTTTCTAATGACAAAATTAAGCTTCTAAGTACTTTTGCTGCAACAATGCTACTTACTCCGCTTTTATCAATTTCTGGAGATAATTCCACAATATCTGAGGCAACAATTCTAAGGTCTTTTAAAGTTTTCAGTATTTCTTCAAAATCATTCCAAAAAAATCCTCCCGGTTCTGGAGTGCCCGTCCCTGCTAACAGGCTGGGATCAAACCAATCTAAATCTATTGTTAAATAGATTGGAGACTTAGCGTATGGTAGAAGAGCTTTTTTTAACTCATGTGCATTTCCGCCGGGACAAAAGTTAACTAGTTGGTTGTTGTTATTCATAATTTCAAATTCTTCCTTAGTCCCACTTCTAATTCCTACTTGCAAAATTTTCTTTTCAGGTAGCACTTCTAAGCATCTTTTCATAGTACAAGCATGACTATGTTCATTTCCTATATATGATTCTCTTAAATCTGCATGAGCATCAAGTTGAACCAATATCAAATCTGGATATTTTTTTACTAATGCTTCAATAGCACCTCTTGTAATAGAGTGTTCGCCTCCAAGCATAATAGGACTAAGGCGTTTACTAATTAAGTAATTTGTTGCTGATTTAACCGATTCAATAACGGACTTTGAGTCATTTTTATCAATTAGTATTGATCCAAAATCAACATACATAATATCCTCTAAGTCTTTTTTTATTTTTGGACAATATGTTTCTAAACAAGAACTGACTTGTCTTATTGCTTCTGGACCAAATCTTGCTCCTGGTTTAAACGAACATGTCCCGTCATAATTAACTCCAAATATACCAATTGAGCAATTCTCAGGACTTCTTTTTGCTCCCATATAAATCGCATTTTCGTTATCAAATAAATTTTTTGTCATCTTATGAATCTAGTTCTTTTACAATTTTATTTGGCATCATTTTGAATGCTGCATTTTGAAAATTTAAATTCCAAATTTCACATCCTTTTTCTATTTTTAGGACTTCATCATAATTTTGCTTTGATAAATTTAGATCTTCTGAAGAAGCGAATGTCCAACTCCAAATCCCGCTTGGATATATAGGCACAAAGGAATACATAGTTTCAGAAACTTTAAATATATTTTTTAGATTTTTCAAAATATTTATGTGAATATTTTTGAAGGATTCAGGAGATTCGCTTTGCGTTGCTAAGATCCCCTTAGGTGTAAGTATTCTTTTACATTCTTTATAAAAAGAATCTGAAAATAATAAATTTGAAAATTCTGAGGGATCTGAACTATCTATAAATATAACGTCGTAAAAATTATCTCTTGTTTTTTTTACCCATTTAACACCATCATTAATATGTATTTCTAATCTTTTGTCATTCCATGCTTCGCCTCCAATTTCTTTTAAGTATTTTTTAGATATTTTGATAACCTCCTCATCAATTTCTACTAGATCAATTTTTGATATTTGAGAATATTTAACGCATTCTCTGACAGTACCACCGTCACCACCGCCAATAATTAGTACATTACATTTTTCGTCAATGCTACTTAATGCAGGATGCACAAGACACTCATGATAATATTTCTCGTCTTTTGATGATGTCATCCAGCAATCATCCAACATTAAAGCTTTACCATAATATTCATTTTCAATGACAATAATTTCTTGATATTTTGAGGTTTTTTTAATTAAAATTTTCCCATTTAGCCCGAATCTTGAGCCTTTATGATATTCATCTATCCATGTTGTAATATTTGTCATTTGCTTTTAGGAATTTTTCCCTCCAGTTTTTGCTTGGCTATTTGCCAAAGCCTTTGAAAGTCTTTGGGAGTTTGTTTTTTAATATTATCTCCTGCATGCTCTTCGACGATTGAAAATCTGTCTAAAAATTTTATATTAGTTTTTTGAAGAGCTGATTCAGGATTGATCTTTAAAAAGTTTGAGAGATTTAGAAGGGTAAAGTAAATATCCCCAAATTCATTTTTTATCTCTGAATCATTTTTACTTTTAATTGCTTCCTTTAATTCATTAATCTCTTCTTCTAACTTTTTAAAAATCTCATCAGTACTTTCCCACTTGAAACCATTTTCTTTAACAACATTTGTGATTTTATCTGTTCCAACGGTTGGCGGTAAATTTTTAATTTTCAAATTTAAATTTTTACTAATTGAAGATTTTATATGAGGTACTTCTTTTTCTAAATTTTTTATATTTTCCCAAATCTGTTGTGATTTTTTTAATGATACTTTTTCTTTTTTGTTAAAAATATATGGATGTCTATTAATAATTTTCTTGTTTAGATTTTTTATAACATCATTTAGTGCAAATTCTTTTTCTTCGTAACCGATTTCAGCATGAAGCATTACTTGTAATAAAAGATCTCCTAACTCCTCACATATGTTATCTGCATTTTTTTCATATATCGCATCTATAAATTCATTACTTTCTTCATACAAAAATGGGATCAAGGATACATGAGACTGTATTTTTTGCCATGGGCAGCCCCAAGTTTTATCTTTTAATGCTTTGATATTAGATATTAAGATTTTAAAACTATTTATAGTATCTAAATCGGAATTGTTTTCCAATTTATATCTATTGTTTGAGGACATAGGATATTGTTTATTAATTAAATTTTGCCTCAATCATGAAATATTTAAATACTTAGTATAAATTTTTCAACTTCATCTATTAGAATGTTTTATTATAAGGGCGATTAGCTCAGCGGTAGAGCGCCTGCCTTACAAGCAGGATGTCCCTGGTTCGAACCCTGGATCGCCCATTTATTTTTTTTCTAATGACTGAGATCGTCAATCTTTCAATCAGTCAGAACGCTGCTTCAGAACTATCTAGGCAAGCTTCTTTTGGAGGTTCTCCAGGACAAATGTCGATTGATTTGGTAGAGGATAAAAATTGTTCCGAAGGATGGATGCATATTAAATTAAGGCCAGGTACATGTAATGGATCCCCTATTTCAAGAACTGAAGGAGTAACGTTATACGCGGATGTAAAAAAGTTTAATTTACTGAAAGATTTAAAATTAGATTATTACGGTGATTTGAGCGGTGGTGGATTTCTTATTTCAACACCAAAAAATGCAAAACGTTGTTCTTGTGGTTCTGGTTTCAAACTTTTGTAAAATAGATGTGTCTTTTTTTGCAAACTAATATTATTTGCAATAATTAGCTGCTCTCAAGATAAAATAAATAAAAAGTTTATTGAAATAAAATTTGCACATGACAGAGATGAATGATCAATTATCTTTAGAGAATTATTCACCTTTTGAAGTAGAGAAAAAGTGGCAAGAAAAATGGGAAAGTCTAAAGGCTTTTAGCCCGAACCCTGAGGATGATGGGGAGCCTTTTTGTGTTGTTATTCCGCCACCAAATGTAACTGGATCTTTGCACATGGGGCATGCATTTAATACGGCTTTGATAGATGTTGTAGTGCGTTTTCAAAGACTTTTAGGTAAGAATGTTTTGTGTTTACCGGGAACTGATCATGCTTCAATAGCTGTTCAAACTATTCTCGAAAAACAATTAAAAAGTGAAGGTAAAACAAGCGAGGATATTGGAAGAGATGAATTTCTTAAAAGAGCATGGAACTGGAAAGAACAAAGTGGTGGAAGAATAGTTTCTCAATTAAAAAGGATAGGATATTCAGTTGACTGGACTAGAGAAAGATTTACTCTTGATCAAAAATTAAATGAAGCAGTTATTGAGGCTTTTAATATTCTCTATAAAAAGAATTTAATTTATAGAGGCGAATATTTGGTTAATTGGTGCCCTGAATCTCAATCTGCCGTAAGTGATCTTGAAGTTGAAATGCAAGAAGTAAATGGTCACTTATGGCATTTTAAATACCCTTTAATTTCTGAAAGTGGTGAACATTTAGATAAGTACTTAGAAGTTGCAACAACAAGACCAGAGACTCTTTTGGGTGATACTGCTGTGGCAGTCAATCCCAATGATGATAGATATAAAGAATTTATTGGTGTCAAAGTAAAAGTTCCTTTCGTTGATAGAGAAATACCTATTATCGCTGATTCACATGTTGATAAAGATTTTGGTACGGGTTGTGTGAAGGTTACTCCAGCCCATGATCCAAATGATTTTGCGATAGGAAAAAGGCATAATTTAAAACAGATTAATGTAATGAACAAAGATGGAACTTTAAATATTAATGCAGGTATTTTTCAAAACTTAGATAGATATGAGGCTAGAAAGAAAATTATCAAAGAATTGGATAACTTAGGCCTTTTGACAAAGATAGAGGATTATAAACATACTGTTCCTTTTTCTGATAGAGGAAAGGTGCCAATTGAACCTTTATTGTCAACACAATGGTTTTTGAAAATGGATGATATATCACAAGGATGTCTTAATGAAATTGATTCTAAAAAACCATCGTTTATTCCTCCACGCTGGGAGAAAGTTTATAAGGATTGGTTAGAGAATATTAATGATTGGTGTATCAGTCGGCAATTGTGGTGGGGGCACCAAATACCAGCCTGGTATGTTTTAGATGAATCTCAAGACTCAATAGAACAAAATACTCCATATATCGTTGCAAGAAATGAAGAGGATGCCTTAATCGAAGCTAATAAAAAATTTGGATTAAATATTAAATTGGTTCGTGATAAAGATGTTTTGGATACATGGTTTTCGAGTGGTTTATGGCCTTTTTCAACCCTTGGTTGGCCAAATACAAATGATCCGGATTTTAAAAAATGGTATCCAAATAGTGTTCTTGTTACTGGTTTCGATATTATTTTCTTCTGGGTGGCAAGAATGACAATGATGGGGAATACTTTTACAAATAATATTCCTTTTAAGGATGTTTATATTCATGGTCTAGTTCGAGATGAAAACAATAAAAAAATGAGTAAAAGTTCAGGTAATGGTATTGATCCAATACTATTAATTGATAAATATGGTTCTGATGCTCTACGATTTGCTTTAATTCGAGAAGTTGCAGGCGCTGGACAAGATATCCGGCTTGATTTTGATAGGAAAAAAGATACGTCTTCAACTGTTGAAGCTTCAAGAAATTTTGCGAATAAATTATGGAATGCAACTAAATTTGTGTTAATTAATAAAAGTTCTAATAATAATTATTCGCTTAATGAGAGTGATGAAACTTCTTTAGAGTTATGTGATAAGTGGATTTTATCAAAATTGAATCAGGTAAATATAAAAGTAGCTGCTTTGTTGAAAGAATATAAATTGGGAGAATCTGCGAAACTTCTATATGAATTTACGTGGAATGATTTTTGTGACTGGTATGTAGAATTTGCTAAACAAAGGTTTAATAATAAAGAGACTCAAAATAGACAAATATCTGAAAAAGTTTTAAAAAAAGTGCTCAATGATATTTTGGTAATGATTCATCCTTTTATGCCGCACATTACTGAGGAACTTTGGCATGTGCTGCAACTAAAACCAGATAATGTATTATTATCTCTTCAAAAATGGCCAATTCACGAAAATAAATTTGTTGACAATAAGCTTGATAATTCCTTTCAGCAACTCTTTGAAATTATTAGGCTGATTAGAAATTTGAGAGCTGAATTAGGTCTTAAGCCATCAGAAAAAGGTCCTGTATATTTAATTTCAGATAATGATGAATTGATTGATTTTTTAAAAACTTTAGTTGATGATATTCAAACCTTAACTAAATCTTCTGAAGTATTTATTTTTAAAACTAATGCTGTTGATAAAAAAGAGTTTGCTAAATCTTTTTCCGGGATAATTAGTGATTTAGAGGTTTACTTACCTTTTCAGGATTTTGTAAATATAGATGTATTAAAGGAAAGGTTAACCAAGGATTTAAAAAAGGTGACTATTGAATTAGAAAATTTAAATAAGAGATTATCTAATAAAAATTTTGTTGATAAGGCTCCAAAAGATATTGTTGACGAATGCAGATTTAAATTAAATGAGGGTTCTGTACAAAAGGAAAGAATTACTAAAAAACTCGAACTTTTGAATTGAGAATGAATATATTTCTTGAAAATATTTATAATTTGTCTTTTTTTTTTAATACTGGTTTTGGTATTTTTTCGTTTGTTTGTATTTATATTTTAATTGTTTTATTAATACTTCCAGCCTCTTGGTTATCTCTATTATCAGGTTTTTTATATGGCTCATATTTAGGATCAATTATCGTTTTCATTTCCGCTTCCATAGGAGCATCAGTTGCTTTTTTTGTATCAAAAAGTTTTTTTGCAAGAAAGCTAAAAAATCTTTTTAGTCATTATCCAAAATTAAGTGTCATGGAAAAAGTAGTAGAAAAAGGCGGACTTAAATTAATTTTTTTAGCGAGATTATCGCCGATATTTCCCTTCAGTATTCTTAATTATTTTTATGGTTTGAATAATGTTAAATTTAGAGATTTCGCTCTTGGACTTCTTGGAATAATTCCAGGAACTTTTCTTTATTGCTCAATAGGTAGTTTGGCAAAAAGTATTCAGGAGTTAAAAAATGTGCAATCACCAAATAATTTGTATATTACTAGCATTGGAATTATTTCAACTTTTTTAGTTGTATATTTCTCGGCTAAATACTCCAGGGAATATTTTGAAAAATCTTAAGAATTTACTCTTTAATATTCCAATCTCTAATTGATGCAATTAAGATGAACCACAAAAGCCTTAATTTACCTAGTAATGATTTGTTGGCCTCTAATTTGATATATTTTGCCTGTCCACAAGGTGTTTTTATGAAGTTGAAAACTGTTTTCTTCGTCATAAGTCTCTCAAAAAGTCCTGATAATTGTTCTTATATTTTATAGCCAAGATTTTTATTTTTTTATTTAAAAACCACATTTTTCTTTGACTACTTTGTTGAATATTTTTTTAAATTTTAAACTTTTTCTCCATCTTTAGATCCTCTAAAGCATTTAAATCTAGGAAACCTAAGACTAAAAGTCACTGCATCCTTTGACTTGGTTTTTGCATCAGCTCTGATTTCTACAAGTTGACCAACGAGATGATTACGTTTTGACCAATATTCTTCACGTTGAATATCACTAAATCCGCTTCCGCAACTAAGACTGTATTCATACCCATCATCTTCGCCTTCTACCAGGATTGCTCCCAGTCTCCCTTTGTTGCGACCTGTACCTTCCTCAACCGATACAACTTTTAAAGTTACTTCAATGAAAGGTTTTGCTTTTAACCAACTGTGTGTTCTTTTACATTCATACATAGCATTAGGATCTTTAATCATTACTCCTTCATACCCACCTTCCACAGCAGATTTATTCAGCTCTACAAATCTTTTTTGTCCTTCACTAGTGTCTAGATCTACATTTTCCCATTCAAGTGTTTGTATATGTTTTAGAAACATAGAATGTTTTGCTACCCATTCTTTTACTAATAAACTTCTTTTTTTTTGACTAGTGTTCCATCTCCCTTTTTGAAAGTTCTCAAGGGGACATAAGTCAAATAGGTGGAGAACTGCGTCTTTGGTTTGTTTACCATCTTTTCTATGTACCTGTTTCATTAAATCTTGAAAGTTAGCACTCATCACTTCACCATCGAGTACTAAGTCATAAGGTGCTGGGTTTTCTTTTAAGGCGTTTTCTATTTCTGAGATAATATGACCAAAATTATGAAATTGTTTCCCATTACGAGAAAACATTTCTACTTTATTTTGTCTAATAATAGTTATGACGCGTACACCATCTAATTTGATTTCAATTTGCTTTTTTCCTATCATTTTTTTTTCATGATTTGCACTGTCATGAGCTAAAGGACAAGTAAAAATAGGAATAGAATATTTGGGAAATTTATTTGCTATCTTGTTGATTGTTTTTTCAGATACACCACATCTAAGATCTTTAATTAAAACTCGTCTATAAAATCCGTTCCACTCTTCTTTTGTTGCAGATTCCATAGCCGTATGAATTGCATCGCGAGCAGCGTGTCCAGTAAGTTCTCTTTGAATAAGCTTATTGGCTAATTTTCTAAAATCTTCCCATAAAAAATTTTGACTTTTTTCAGTCTCTTTCTCAGGGACAATTTTTACACCAAAAGTTACTAATGGATCAAGTGCCATTCGTACACCTTCAAAAAAATCATCTAGACCTTCTTCCATTGCTTCTGAGATGATTCTTTCTTTATCTAATCTGCTTGGGTGTAATTCTAATTGATGTATTATTTCTTCTTTAAACAATTCTTTTTGCCTCACAAGAAATTATTAATTCACTTTAGCTATTCTGTCTATTTTCCAATCATTGTCAGTTTTTGCAAAAGTAAAATCTAATGGGAGCTCATCTTGTTTGTCTTCTGATTTTAAATTCAAAGTTATTATGATTTGATCTTCTTGGACTCTAGGTCTTCCTGATTTTAAATTTCTGTATTTATTGAGATTTAAACTAGCTAAAAATTTAAGAAAGTCTTGTCGTTTTACATGAGTTTTATAAGTTTTTGTAGTTAAACCATAAGCTGCATCAATTCTGCCAGCAGCTATTTGATCGAAAAACTTTCTTACTAATGGATTAATTCCTCTGGCGCTTATAACTAATTTGACTGCATTAAAAGTCCAAAAAGAAACTAGTACAGCTCCGCCAACTAATAATGCTTTAATTCCGATATCTTTAACTAGTGTTGCATCCATGTTAATTTAAGTTTTTTTTTACTTTAAGAAAAGAAATCGTTTTTGATGGCTTTTTTTGTCAAAATAATATTAATTTTAATCCATAATGCCTGTAATTCCTCTTTTACCCTTATTTCATAGATTTAATAGCCAATATTTTGAAAATTCTTTAACGGTTAATAATCACCCTTTAGTAAAAGTTAGATGGAGTGATAATAGATTAAAAACTACTGCTGGTTTTTATAAAAGAAAACGTATTAATGGTTTTATAGATTCTGAAATTATCTTATCGAAACCTATCTTGAGTAAATTATCCACTAGTGAAATAAACAGTACTTTATGTCATGAAATGATTCATGCATGGGTAGATAGGATATTAAAGAAAAATGAGATACATGGTCCACATTTTCTAGAAAAGATGCATGAAATTAATTTAAAAGAGAAGAATTTTCAAATTTCTGTAAGGCACTCATTTCCTATAGAAAGGAGAGAATTAAAATATATAGGAACTTGTCAACATTGTGGTGAGAAATTTTTTTATAGAAAAAGAATAAAGAATATAGCCTGTAAAAAATGTTGTGTAAATTTCTTTAATGGATCATGGAATAAAAAGTGTTTAATTTTGTTTGATTAGAAATAATTAGATGTGTTTTTGTTTCTATCTTTGGAATTATTTATTTTTTTAATGTAATTTATATTTTAAAAAGAACAATAATTTATGGATTCAAGGAGAATTAGAAATCTTAGAAATAGTTTTGATAGAAATATTGTTGATAAACAAGTTGATAAAATTTTTGAAACTGGAAGACAATTCGTTGATGGAGTATCTGGTGCTAGGCCAGGTAAAAGAAGGAACTCGGATTTTCAAGGAATAACAAGTAAGAGTGTTAAAAAAGTAGGAAGATGGGTATCTGAAAAAGTGGATTTATTTTTTGATGAAGAAAATGATGATTGGAATGATGAGAATTTTTACGATGATCAAAGCGATATTAAGACATTTTCCAGAGAATCAAATTCTTATGAATCTACTACACAGTATTCAAAAAGACCTTTACAAGCAATATCTTTAAGGCACTCAAAAAATTTACAGACAACTGATCAAAAAAAATTACCTTACGTGAAAGAGAGTAAGGACGAAGATTGGCCAGATGAAATCGATTTCAAAGTTGAAAGATGGCAAAGAGCCTCAGAAAATGAGAATAATACTTCGAGAGATCAATCAATCCAACAAGTTCAATCAAAATCAAGAAATCTTCCCAGATCAAGAAGAAGAAGAGTATAGTTTGGTAAATTCTTCAATTCCTGAATAACCCAGTAAAGTTTCTAAATTTGGATTGAAAACTTCCCTTATAATTGTTAAGGGTTTTTTGTCTCGAAAAAATCTGTAATTTCTTGACCAGAATGGACCTTTAAAGCGAAATTGATCTTCTAACCATTTTGCATTGACAAGTGAAATACGATCAACTTCTCTAAATAATTCTGATCTGTCTTGTGTCAAATTCTTCCAAATTGGCTCTTCTTTTGCTTTTAAATTTTCACTCACTTGATCTGCATTCCACCAACTTTCTGCCCATGCTAGGTTTTTATTATTGCTTTTGATCCATACTTGTCTTCTAATTAAAGGGCCATTTAACTGATTCAATTCTATAGGTCCTTCTTGAGTGGATAGAGGATCTAATTGCATTGAAATTAATTTAATTTTTGTCTCTTGATTTGTTAAAAGCTGCAGATGTCTAGTTGGACTTCCATCCCCAAGCAGCATTAATTTCCATGGACCAGATATTTTTGGTAGTGAATTCTTCACTAAAAAATTAGAGGCTTTTTCTTCCCATAAAATTTTTGGAGAGTTAAAAAGTTTATTTTTCAGTGCTCTGACGGAGTGCTTTTAAGATGATAACTTTTTTTCAGCAAAAATATTTGCTTTATCTTTTTTTATCTCTCTTATTTTTAGCCAAACAAGTAAAGCAGTTAAATCAGCTTTGCTAACCCCAGGAATTTTTGAAGCATCACCAAAATTTTTTGGCTTTAGCTTATTCAAATTTTCTCTAGCTTCTAAAGATAATGTATCTATCTTTTCGTAATTTATTTCTTGAGGCAAAGATTTAGAGCTTTGACGATTTATTTGTTCAATGTTGTTTTTTTGTCTTTTAAGATAACCCTCGTATTTAATATCTATTTCAATACCTTCTTGTATTGAAGAAGCTATATTTTTTTCAGTCAAATTATATTTAATTAAATCTGAATAATGAAAGTTTGGTCTTTTTAAGAGTTCTTTCAAAGTTGTTGAGACTTTGATTTTTGATCCCGTTGCTAATTCTATTTTTTTTGATATTTCATCCGTGTTTTTTAAACGAGTGTTTTTTAATCTTAATTTCTCTTCTTCAAAGAGTTTCATTTTTTCTTGATAGACCGACCATCTTTTCTCATCAATTAGCCCTATTTCATAACCTAATGGGGTTAATCGCCTATCTGCATTATCTCCTCTGAGGGTCAACCTGTATTCACTCCTACTAGTAAGAACTCTATATGGTTCTTTGAGATCTTTGGTAATTAAATCATTGATCATTGTTCCTATATAGCTGCTTTCTCTAGTGAAGATTATTGGATCTTTTTTGTTTAGTTTTCTTGTCGCATTGACTCCGGCTACTAATCCTTGTGCTGCTGCTTCTTCATAACCAGTAGTTCCATTAATTTGTCCAGCGCTAAATAAATATTCAATTTCTTTCGTTTCGAGTGATGTTTGGAGTTGTGTTGCAGGTATATAGTCATACTCGACAGCATAAGCTGGTCGCAACATTTTACATTCATTTAATCCAGGTAAGGTTCTTAGAAGTTCTAATTGAATACTTTCAGGTAAACCTGTAGAGAATCCTTGAACATATATTTCAGGGGTATTAATTCCTTCTGGTTCTAAGAAAATTTGATGTGATTCTTTATCAGCAAATTTAACGATTTTATCTTCAATTGATGGACAATATCTTGGCCCCTTACTATCAATAAAACCGCCGTAAATGGGTGTTAAATGTAAATTATCTCGAATTAGTTCGTGTGTTTTGGTTGTTGTTCTTGTGATATGACAACTAACTTGGGGCATATTATTTTTGATATCTGGATCAAACGAAAAATATTTATCTGCTGCAGTACTTGGTTGAATATCTAATTCATCAAAAATGATACTTCTTTTATCAACTCGTGCTGGAGTTCCTGTTTTTAAACGTTCTGTTTTGATACCAATTTCGTGTAAATTTTGAGTAAGACCTTTTGCTGCTTGTTCGCCCGATCTACCAGCTGACATTGATTTATTTCCTATCCATATTCTTCCTTCTAAGAACGTACCAGCCGTGATGATAACTGATCTTGCTGAATAATAACTACCAAAGAAAGTCCTTACACCTTTTATTCTTTTTTTTACGATTTTTTTTGAGTTCAATCCAATTTCTTCAGTTTTTCCGATATCTAGTTCAGTAATCATTGCTTCTTTTAATGATAAATTATCTGTATTTTGTAGTATTTCAATCATCTTTTTTGAGTATTCTCTTTTGTCTGTCTGAGCTCTTAATGCCCATACAGCTGGACCTCTACTTGCATTTAATATTCTTTTTTGTATAGCTGTCTCATCAGCTAATTTACCAATAATTCCACCTAATGCATCAACTTCATGTACCAACTGACTTTTTGCCGGGCCGCCAACAGCAGGGTTGCAAGGTTGCCAGGCAATCCTATCTAAATTGATTGTAAATAAGGCTGTAGAATATCCTAATTTTGCTGTTGTTATAGCGGCTTCGCATCCTGCATGTCCTCCACCAATAACGATGACATCAAAAGATTCATTTGTTGAGTGATGATCTTGCATTTTAGGATCGATTTAATTAGCTAAATTCCTAAATCTCGTAAATTGAGGTTCAAATAATAATTTAACAGTTCCTACGGGTCCATTTCTATGTTTAGTGACAATGATTTCTGTTATTCCTCTATCTTCAGTCTCTGGATTATAGTATTCGTCTCTATAAATCATTAATACTAAATCTGCGTCTTGTTCAATAGATCCTGATTCTCTTAAATCGCTTAACATTGGTCTTTTATTTGTTCTAGACTCAACCCCTCTACTAAGCTGAGATAAAGCTACTACTGGTACTTTTAATTCTCTGGCCATGCTTTTAAGACCTCTTGTTATTCGTGAAAGTTCTTGCACTCTATTATCAGGAGTTGATCCTTCCATTAACTGGAGGTAATCAATCACAATTAATCCAAGTTCTTTTTTTTGTTCAGCTATTAATCTTCTGCATAGAGATCTCATCTCTAAAACACTTAAGTTAGGCTTGTCATCTATAAATATTGGTAATTGACCTAATGAATTGATACCTTCTCCGAGTAATGGCCATTCATCTTGCTGTAATCTTCCTGTTCTTAGCCTGCCACTCTCGATTCCAACTTCCATAGAGAGTAATCTATATGTCAATTGTTCTTTACTCATTTCGAGGCTAAATACACACACAGGTAAATCTTGAGATTGTGCAACATTTTTTGCCAGGTTGAGAACTATTGAAGTTTTTCCCATTGAAGGTCTTCCAGCAACAATTATTAAATCACTTCTTTGAAAACCTTGAGTCATCGCATCAAGGTCATAGAAATTTACCGGTATACCAGCTACTGAAGTACCTAATGATCTTGACTCTATTTCATTGAAAGTACTTGTAAGGATTTCAGCTGCTTGAGTTAGGCCTTTTGAAGGTTTTTCTTGGCTGATTTCAAATATTTTTTGCTCTGCTTTATCTAGAACTTCATTAGTATCTTGAGTTTGATCAAAACCTAGTTGAACCACTTCATTCCCAGATCTGATAAGTTGCCTCCTCATGAATTTGTCGTTAATTAAATTAGCAACTTGTTCTATGGAAGCTGTAGAGGAAACATTTTCAACTAGTTCTACCAGTTTGCTGTTTCCTCCAATTTTTTCTAGTGATCCATTATCTGCTAACCAAGCACTCATTGATGTTAAATCAGTTGGTTTACCCTGGGTATGCAACATTAATGCTGTTCTATAAATCTCTTGATGGGCATTTATATAAAAAGCTTCAGGTTTGATTAAGTCTGCAATTCTTCCGATCGCGTCTGGATCAAGAAGTATACCTCCAAGAACTGCTTCCTCTGCTTGAACGTTTTGAGGAGGTACTAGTCCAGAGTTTTCACTATTAAAATCCTTTTTAAAATTTTTATTTTGCCCATTATTTGGAAAAGGTACGGAAACCATATCTTTAATTGCTTAGATATATACTCTGGCTACTTTTCAAAATAATGCAACAAATTGATTAACTTGTTACTTCAATATTTACTTCTGCATTTACTTCTGGATGTAATTTTATTTTTGCAGTAAAGGAGCCTAAATTATGAATATCAGGAACAGTAATGTTTCTTCTATCAATTTCTTTTTTAGTGGCTGCTTCTATCGCTTCGGCAACATCCCCATTGGTAACCGTTCCAAAAAGGACACCATCTTCTCCAACCTGTTTTTTGATAGTGAACCTACCTATTGTAGATAATGCAGTTTGGAAATCTAAAGCTTCTTGCTTTAATTTATCAGCAGCGATTTTTTCTTTTTCTTTCTTCCTCTCAATTTGTTTAAGGACTGCTGGTGTTACATTCATTGCCTTGCCATAAGGTAATAGAAAATTTCTTGCGTATCCTGGTGCTACATCAACTAGATCTCCTTCTTTGCCTAGTGATGCGATTGATTCAGTTAATGCGACTTGTACTCTTTTAGCCATGAAAATATTGAACAATATAATTAATAATAAGACCTAGAGGGTAACTTTACTTTTTTTGCAAAACCAAATTTCGCAAGAATCTTAATATGTTCCCATGTTATATCTATCTGACCTTTAAATAATCCTTGTTTTGCCGAATTGGGAAATGCATGATGGTTATTATGCCAACCTTCTCCAAATGTTAATGCAGCAACCCATGCATTGTTTTTAGATGAATCACCACTTTCAAATGGTGCTTTACCCCAACAATGCGTAGCGGAGTTAACTAACCAAGTTACATGATAAACAACCACAAGCCTCAATGGAATTCCCCAAAGGACTAAAGCCCATCCTCCAACTCCTAATTTTTGACCTATTGCGTACAATGAAAGTCCAATAGGAATTTGTAAGAATAAAAAATATTTATTTAAAAATCTATAGTATGGATCCTTGATTAAATCTGCACTTAGTTTTGGAACAGCTTTTAGTGCTTCTACGTCTTTAAACATCCAACCCATATGACTCCACCAAAACCCCTTTTTACTATTGTGATGATCTACTTCAGTATCTGAAAAAGAGTGGTGATGCCTATGTAAACCTACCCAATCTATTGGTCCATGCTGACAACTTATGGCTCCACAGGTAGCAAAAAATCTTTCTAACCATCTTGGTACAATGAACGATCTGTGGGATAACAATCTGTGATATCCAAGGGTGACTCCTAAACAAGCAGTTACCCAGTAAAAAAATAATAATGAAGTGACTGCAGGGAGACTCCAAAATTTTGGTTGTATAGCTACAAGAGAAAGAATATGAATTGCAATCATAAAAATTATTGTTCCCCAAGTTTTATGAAGTCTTGGAGGATATCTTTTTGAATGACTGGAAGGTTCCAATAATTTTTCTGAGAGTTCTATAACTTTTTCAGCTGGAACAGGTTTTTTTAATTTTGCTGTTTCTTGGAAAATAACTGAATTCATGATATTGAAATACTATTTTCAAAATTACCGATATGTAATATTATCATACTATACTATTGATAAGTTTAATTATCTGTGAGTCTCGGATATCGCGATAAATTATCTAGAGGTCGAAGGGCTATGGCTCATTTGATACACCTCTGGCATGAAAGAAATGGTTGGTCACACAGAGTATTGCCATTACTTTCAGAAGTTCTTGATTTAGGTAAAGTTCATAATTCGCAAATTTCTAATCTTAGGAATGGAAAGTTATCTTCGCCAGGTCCTGAAGTTTTTCTTGCTTTAGCTCAAGTTAATACGGTTCTTGATCAAGGTATTGAAAAAATCAGGGATCGTTTTGAAAGTGATTATCCAGAGTTATGGAAATCTTTGGAAGAGTCTGCATTACCCCTAAAAAATGATTCTGGTAATCCATTGTCGGCCGGGGAGTTATTCGAGATATTTTCAGGATTAAAACCTTTACCTTCTTCTTTTGACTGGTACATAGAAGATGAAGAAGCTTCTTCTTTAAGTGATGCTCTTTCAGTGCATTTTTGTCAGAATAAGGCTTGGAGATCATGTAAAATGCAGGTAATGGAAGCCTACTCTGTCAATAAACCTGCTCGTAGAGAACGTTTTGCTGAAGTAATTGCAGGAATTAGAGATTACACGGCAGAAGAATTAGATGGAGAACTTCTTGAATTATATGAGGCTTCAAAAAAACTTTCTTATTTTCAGGGAAGGGGACCTAATGCTTTCCTCGCAGAATTAAGAAATTTAGCTTCTGAAAAATAACATGAATTTTCATAATAAATGACTCTTGACAATAACTTAAAACTGGCTGAAAACGCTGTTCTTTCTGTCGAAGAGAGTTTAGGTAAAATTTTCCAAGAAAGGTCCAATCAGGTTTTCCAGAAATTAGAAAATATTTTGACAATTTTTAAGGAAGAAAAAGTTTCTACTAGTCATTTCAATCAGTCTTCTGGTAGTGGTCATGATGATATATCTAGAGAAAAAATTGATGCGGTTTTTGCAAGACTGTTTCTTGCTGAAAAGGCTGCTGTGAGGATGCAATTTGTAAGTGGAACGCATGCAATAAGTTCTGTCTTATTTGGAATTCTTCGACCTGGAGATGTAATGTTATCTCTTGCAGGACAACCATATGACACCTTAGAAGAAGTCATAGGAATAAGGGGAGGAGGAAAAGGCTCACTTAAAGATTTTGGCATTGAATATAAGCAAATAAATATCTGCGAGAATTTTGATTCTTTTGAAGAAAAAATTGTTCATTCTTTTGAAGAAAATTCATGCAAATTAGTATTCATACAAAAAAGTTGTGGATATAGTTGGAGAAAGTCTCTTACGAATCATCAGATAGAGAAAATTTGTAGTCTTATTCATTCCCTTGATCCTAATTGCATATGTTTTGTTGATAACTGTTATGGGGAGCTTGTTGAAGATAGTGAACCAATTTCTAAAGGGGCCAATATAATTGCTGGATCATTGATTAAAAATTTGGGAGGAACAATCGTTCCTACTGGTGGTTACGTTGCAGGAGAAGCAGAGTTGGTAGAGATGGCATGTTCTAGATTAACCTCTCCAGGCATTGGTTCTTCTGCAGGCATAAATTTTGGACTAGGAAGATTAATTTTACAGGGTTTGTTTTTAGCACCACAAATTGTTCACGAATCACTAAAAGGCGCTGATATGGTTGCAGCAGTCTTTAAAAATTTGGGATTTAAGGTTTTACCGGAGCCAGCAACTTATAGATCTGATCTTATTCAGTCAGTAAGATTGAATAATCCTGATTTGGTACAAAAAGTTTGTCAATCTTTTCAAAATTCTTCACCAGTAGATTCTTTTCTGAATGTTGTTCCATCATCAATGGATGGATATGATTCAAAATTATTAATGGCAGGAGGTACCTTTATTGAGGGAAGTACAAGTGAATTTTCTGCTGATGCCCCTCTAAGAGATCCTTATAATATTTTTGTTCAAGGTGGTTCTCACATAGCTCACATCAAAATTGCATTAATTCGATTATTATCTGAATTACTAGAGGAAAAATTAATTTCAAAGGATTCTCTACTTCCTTTATCTTCTTAATCATGTCTTACAAGTTTCCAGACAACCTCAACTATGCTGATACTCATGAATATGTCTTGGAAGAAAATGGATTATTAAAAATTGGAGTTAGTGAATTCGCTATAGATCAATTAGGAGATATTGTTTTTATTGAATTAGCTGATGAAGGGGCAACTTTAGAGAAAGGTGAGACTTTTGGAACAATAGAATCAGTTAAGGCCGTAGAAGAAGTCTATCTGCCTTTTTCAGGGGAAATAGTATCTGTAAATGAAAGTGTTATTGAGAACCCTGAGCTTTTACAGAATGATCCGATTGGAGACGGTTGGTTAGTCATTTTGAAACCAGAACCAAAAGCATCAATTGCTGATTTGATGACTTCTGAGGAATATCAATCAAAGGTTGTACCAAAATAAGGCAAACTTTTTAAAAAGAGCTATTTTAAAGAAAAATATTTTAATATGACATCCAAATTTGGGTCTGATTTGTTTATAGATAGGCATCTTGGGTTAGGAGATAATGATGAAAAAATTATGCTGAACAAGCTTGGTTTTAATAATATTGATCAATTTATAAATCAAGTTATTCCTGAAGATATTCAGCTTAAAGATAAATCTTCAGAAATATTGCCCCAAGGTTGTTCAGAAATTGAGGCTTTAAACGAATTAGAAGAGATTGCGAATAAAAATACTAAAATGAGATCACTTATAGGCCTTGGTTATTATGACAATCATATGCCTAAAGTAATCCAAAGACATGTTCTTGAAAATCCTAGGTGGTATACGTCTTATACTCCATATCAAGCAGAAATTGCACAAGGAAGATTAGAAGCTCTATTTAATTTTCAGACTATTGTTTGTGAACTAACAGGATTCCCTGTCGCAAATGCATCTTTGTTGGATGAGGGTACTGCTGCAGCAGAAGCCATGGCCATGAGTTTTTCCGCAAGAAAAAATAAATCTTCAAAAGTTTACTTAGTGGAGTCAAATGTTTTTGATCATACTTTTAATGTTCTACAAACTAGAGCAAAACCTTTGGGAATATCCTTAAAACGCTTTACTCAAAGCAACCTTCCTAATCATGATGATGTTTTTGGAATGTTGTTGCAATTACCTGGTAAAAATGGACAATTATATGATCCTACATTCTTAATATCCCAAGCACATAGATCAGAAATTGTTGTTACGGCATGTATTGATCCACTAGCACAAGTTTTGATTAAACCAATTTCTGAATTTGGTGTTGATGTAGCAGTGGGGAGTATGCAAAGATTTGGTGTTCCTATGGGTTTTGGTGGTCCCCATGCAGCATATTTTGCTTGTAGCGAAAAATATAAAAGGCTGATACCCGGAAGAATAGTAGGGCAAACTCTATCTAAAAATGGAGAAAAGTCACTAAGACTAGCATTGCAAACAAGAGAGCAACATATTAGAAGGGAAAAGGCCACTAGTAATATTTGTACTGCTCAATCTTTGTTAGCCATAATTTCTTCTTTTTATGCTATTTATCATGGACCCTCTGGATTAACGCAAATTGCTAAAAGATTAGTTGAGTTGAGAATAAATTTAGAATCAAGTTTAGCTGCTTTAGGTTTTGATATTCCTGATGGGATTAGATTCGATAGTGTTGATATTTATTCTGAGCACTCCCAGAGGATCCATAATGAAGCTTTAAAAAATGGCTATAACTTAAGAATTTTGCCGTTGGGATCCACTATTGAAAATTCAACTGGCTTTGGGATCTCTTTAGATGAGCTTAGTAATGAAAAAGAAATAAAAGATATTTTGACTTTAATAGCAAACCTTATAGAAAAAGAAGAAGATTTAGAGCATATAAAATTTAATAAAGAATTTCATCTTGAAAATTTAGCTTTGAGATCCAGTGCATGGATGCAGCAAGATATATTCACAAATTACCAAAGTGAAAGTGAATTAATGAGATATATATTCCGACTTGCAGAAAAAGATTTTTCTTTGGTAGATGGGATGATGCCATTGGGAAGCTGTACCATGAAGTTAAATTCTGCATCAGAGTTAAATCCAGTCTCTTGGGCTAACTTATCTTCCATTCATCCTTTTTCCCCACCAGATCAAACTAAAGGCTATTCAAAAATTATATCTGATCTAGAAAAATGGATAAGTGAGATAGTTGGTTTAAAATCAGTTTCTTTTCAACCAAATGCAGGCTCTCAAGGAGAGTTTGCAGGTTTATTGGCAATAAATTCTTATTTTGAATCAAAAGGTGAACTGTTAAGAAAAAAATGTTTAATTCCAAAAAGTGCTCATGGAACAAATCCTGCTAGTGCAGTTATGGCAGGTTTTGATGTGTTAACTGTTGAATGTGATGATGAAGGAAATATTGATTTTCAAGATTTGTCAATCAAGGTCAATAAATTTGATAACCAAATAGGGGCTCTTATGTTGACTTATCCCTCTACTCATGGAGTTTTTGAATTACAAATCAGAAAGATATGTGATTTAATTCACTCTGTAGGAGGATTTGTCTATTTAGATGGAGCAAATTTGAACGCTCAGGTTGGATTATGTAAACCGGGGAATTATGGTGTTGATGTTTGTCATTTGAATTTACATAAAACATTCTGCATTCCACATGGAGGTGGTGGTCCAGGAGTAGGTCCAGTTGCTGCATCAGAAACCTTAAGCCCATTTCTTCCTACTCATTCTTTAATGGATAATAATATATCTATTAGTTCCAATTACGTATCTTCTGCAAAGCATGGGAGTGCAAGTATTCTTCCAATAAGTTGGATGTACATAAAAATGGCTGGTCTTAGTGGTTTAAGGAAAGCAACTGCGCATGCAATTTTATCTGCAAATTATATTGCGCATTCTTTAAAGCATAAATTCAAGATTCTTTATAAGGGAAAAAATAATTTTGTCGCACATGAATGTATTTTAGATTTTAGGGATTTAAAATCCAAAACTGGTTTGAGTGTAAATGATTTAGCTAAACGATTAATAGATTATAGTTTTCATGCCCCAACTATAAGTTGGCCTGTTCCAGAGACGATAATGATAGAGCCTACTGAAAGTGAAAGTTTGGTTGAATTGGATAGATTTTGCGAGGCTATGCTATTGATTGGAGAAGAGATCAGCGAAATAGAAAAAAATGTTGCATTCAAGAATAATAATGTAATAAGTAACGCTCCCCATACGCTGAAAGAGTTAATTGCTGATAATTGGTATTATCCTTATTCAAAAGAAAAAGCTGCTTTTCCTTATAAAACTACAACGTCTATTAAGTTTTGGTCTTCGGTTTCTAGGATCAATAATGCATATGGCGATCGCAATTTAATTTGTTCTTGCAATGTAAATCAAGGCGAGACTATCGAAGAAAAAAAATGTGCTTAAAGGACTAGCGTCCTTACATATACTTAGTTATTATCAATGTGAATAAAAATTTAATATTTTCTTATAGAATTTTTTTAAATTTTTTTATTAAAATATTCGAGCATCAAATTTTTTGGGGTATTTGAAGCTATGACCAAAGATTATAAATCTGGTAATGTTAAGCACCTGCCAGTTAAAAATGTAGATTTACCAAAATTTGTCAATAATTTTTCAGTAGATAACTCAAATATTTGTTCCATTGAAGGAACTAATGTTATAAGAGTACCCTTTGGTAAAAAATTTTCAAAGAAAAAAAGGCCTGAAAAGAATCAAAATATCGCTACTCTAATACTTCCTTTAAGTTCGTATAATAATCCCACCCCTCCACACGTAGCATAATTAAGATTAATCTTAATCTATTTCTTTGAGAGTATCTGCATAATAATTTTGCAGTTGTAGTGTTGCTTGGTTCCAATCCCATTTTTCTGCTTCGTTTCGTGCCTCTTTTCTCATAACTTCTCTTTTATCCTCATTCTCTAGAATTTTTTTTGTCGCTTCAATCAAACTTTGTTCCCCATTATCTTTTTCATCAGGATCATATAAACAACCATTAATCCCATCGCTAATAATATCTGGAATCCCCCCCTTGTTGGCTCCGATAACTGGACATCCTGCTGCCATTGCTTCTAATAAAACTAACCCAAGTGTTTCTGTACTAGATGGAAATAAAAATATATCTCCAGAGGCATAGGCGCTAGCAAGTTCATCGCCAGATAAGTATCCTATGAAATTAGTCTTTGTATTTTCGAAGATTTTTTCAAGCTGGTTTCTATATGGTCCGTCACCTACAAGTGCTAAGCAAGCATTAGGAATACTCTCTAAGACTGGTTTAATTCTCTCAATTTGTTTTTCTGCTGATAATCTTCCTACATAAATCAATAAGTAATTAGCGTCTTTATATTCCCCAAATAATTTTTTTCTCATTTTCTCACTTCTCAAATCTGGTCTGAAACTGAAAGTATCTACTCCCCTTTGCCATAGAGCAGTCCTTTGAATACCTTTATCTTTTAACTCATTGACCATAGCGGTGGAAGTACATAAATTTAACAAGGCTTGATTATGAGCTGCTTTAAGCAATTCCCACAAAAGTGGCTCTAGCATACCCATACCGTAATGTTCCAGATATTTTGGAAGATGAGTATGGTAGCTGGCAATTAAAGGAATATTATTAGTTTTCGCTAACCATATGCCACCTAAGCCAAGTACAGCTGGATTAACAACATGTATCAAATCTGGGCTAAATTTTTCTAACTTATCTGAGACTGCAGGACCAGGTAAACCAAGCTTCAACTCTGGGTATAAGGGTAATGGCATTGCAGCAACTCCAACTACAGTCGCACCCATATATGATTCTGGACACCCTTCTGGACAAAAAATTATAACTTCATCACCATTTTTTATTAAAAATTCAATCGTTTTAGTCAGTCTTGTGACTATGCCATCAACTTTAGGTAAAAAAGTTTCAGTAAACAATGCAATTTTCACTTTCTTAAGGTAACTATTTTAAAAATTTTAATTTGTCTTTATTGCCTCAGCTTGTTTTTTAGTCCAGGATGAAACACAAGGTATGCGCTTAAGATCACATCTATTGGAGTATTTTTTGGCAACTTCAACAACTTCTTCTAATAAGCCATTATCAAGAGTCGTTGGGTTTAAACCTAATTCTATAAAACATTTATTATCAACAATAAGATCATTTTCTACCGCTTCATTCCTTGGATTTGGTAAATAATTAATATCAGCTCCTGTTAGAGAAGCAACTTTTTTAGCTAGTTCTCCAACTTGATGACTCTCAGTCATTTGATTAAAGATTTTGACTCTCTCACCAGATTTTGGAGGATTTTCAAGAGCAAGTTGTACGCATTTTACAGAGTCTTTTATATGTATAAATGCTCTCGTTTGTCCGCCTGTCCCATGAACACTTAATGGATATCCAATTGCAGCTTGCATTAGAAATCTGTTTAAAACAGTTCCATAATCTCCGTCATAGTCAAATCGGTTTGTCAATCTAGGATCTTTTAAAGTTGCTTCTGTATTTGTTCCCCAAACAATGCCTTGGTGTAAATCAGTAATCCTTACAAGATCATTTTTGTTGTAGTAAAGAAATAATAATTGATCTAAGGTTTTAGTCATATGGTAAACACTGCCTGGACTTGCAGGGTGTAATATTTCTTCTTCAAATCGGCTTCCATCTGGTTGTGGAACTTCAACTTTTAGATAACCTTCTGGAATTGTTGCACCTCTATGTGATCCATATCCATAGACTCCCATTGTTCCTAAATGAACGACATGAATATCTAAATTACTCTCTACTATTGCAGCAAGAAGGTTGTGGGTGCCATTCACATTATTATCCACTGTATATCTTTTGGTAAAACTGGATTTCATCGAGTAAGGAGCTGCTCTTTGTTCTGCAAAATGGATCACGGAATCTGGTTTTTCATCAATTAGCAAATTGAGCAATTTTTGATATTGTTTGGAGATATCCATATTAAGAAATCTCATAGGCTTACCTCCAATCTCTTCCCATGCAGAAAGTCGTTCTGTTATGGAAGCAATTGGAGTTAAAGATTCTACCTCTAGATCAATATCAATTTTTCTACGACTTAAATTGTCGACAATAATAACATCATGATTTTGCTCTGCTAAATTCACCGCACAAGGCCAACCGCAAAAACCATCTCCACCTAGAACAATAACTTTCACTCAGAACTCCAGAATTAAAAGATTCATAATATATTTATTAAATTACTACAGTGTGCTTCCACTTTGCGAAAAAACATTGTAAATAGTTTCAAATCTTTTTTCTTAATACGATCAATGAAAGCAAATAATAAATTTTTACTTTCTTTTTAAACTTTTTTAAATAAAAGAATTAGATAGATATGTTTTTTTCCGGCGAACTTGATACTGCAAGGTATTGTTTCTTAATTCTTCCTGCCAGAAAAGCTTGCCTGCCAGCTTTCACACTATAGTTTATCGCTTGAGCCATTAGAGGAGGATTTGCAGCTTGTGCTATTGCACTATTGATTAAGACACCATCAGCTCCAATTTCCATAGCTTGAGAAGCTTCACTAGGCACTCCAATACCTGCGTCAATTATTACTGGCACTTTTGCATTCTCAATAATTATCCTTATATTTGATAAATTTAACAAACCTTGCCCGGAGCCTATGGGCGAGCCCAATGGCATTACAGTTGCACAACCTATTTCTTCTAGTCTTTTTGCAAGAATAGGATCTGCATTGATATAAGGAAGTACAGCGAAACCCTTTTTTATTAAAATTTCGGCTGCTTTGAGAGTTTCTATTGGATCTGGTAGCAAATACTTTTTGTCAGGAATAACTTCTAACTTCACAAAATTATTTTCTTCTTGACCAGATAATTTTGCAAGTTCTCTACCTAAAATTGCTATTCTGACTGCCTCTTCGGAATTAACGCAACCAGCTGTATTAGGAAGCATCCAGTATTTTTCCCAGTTGATCTTTTCTAGTAAATTTTCTCCGGTCTGATCATTTTTAATTCTTCTAACAGCGACTGTTATAATTTCCGTTTCAGAATTTGACAAACTTTCCACCATATCTTGAGTAGATTTGTATTTGCCAGTACCAACCATTAATCTACTGGAAAATTTTTTGCCACCAATTAGTAAAGAAGAAGAATTTTCCATATTTAAAATCCCTTATCTTTAATACCTTTATAAGGTTTATAATTGTTTCTTTTTTCTAACTCCTTACTTTTTTTAATTGCTGTTTTGTTTTTTGGATCTATCACCAAAACCTTTTGATAAGTTGCATATGCTAAATCGTACTCAAGTAAACGCTGTTGTGCTGATGCGAGGTTATTTAGGGCTATAGGATATTCTGGAAGTGATTTTATTGCAGAGTTATAGTGTTTAATTGCTTTCTTAAATTCATTTTGAGCAGCATAAGAAAATCCTAAAGCATTATTTATTATCGCTTTGGCTTCATCTGGTTCATTTTCATAATTTTCAATTGCTTTTAAAAAAGTTTTAGTAGCTTCAGAATATAATCTTTTTTTTATCTGAATAGACCCAAATTCATATAATTCTGTAGCTTTAGTTAGTGAATCTAAACCTTTTTGCTCAAATTTTACTAAATTTAATTCTTCACTTCTTGTTTTTAGAAATTGTCTGAATACAAAAATAGAAATTATTATTAATACAACAAAAAGAATAATTAAATAAGATTGGAAGGAAGATATTTCCATTATTTATATTTATTTTTCTAGATTATATTCTTTTTTTACTTACCAATGGAAGAAACAATTTTTTCAAAACACTTAGGATCGTTTAAGGCTAATTGAGCAAGCATTTTTCTATTTAGAATAATTTCTGAATTTTTCATGCCATTTATTAACTTGCTGTAGTTTGTTCCATTTATCCTTGCAGATGCGTTAATTCTAGAAATCCAAAGTCTTCTAAAATCTCTTTTTCTTCTTCTTCTATCCCTATATGCATTACAAAGAGCTTTCATCACTCTTTGATTTGCTGTCCTGAAAAGATTTTTGTTGCCACCTCTAAAACCTTTTGCAAGATTTAAGATTTTGTTTCTTCTTTTTCTGGCTATGTTGCCTCTTTTTACGCGTGCCATGAATATCTAATAAAAATTGGTTAATGATTTATGCGTATGGAATCATTAATCTTACATTATCAGCATCTCTTTCATCAACTACTGCTTTTGTTGATAGATGTCTTTTTAATTTTGAGCTTTTATGATCAAGTAAATGATTGTGGAAAGCTCTTCTTCTCATGAATTTACCCGTCGCAGTAGCTTTAAATCTTTTGGCAGCTGATTTACGAGTTTTTAGTTTAGACATTTAAGTCAAATGTGTTTAATTAGGATAATCTAAACCTTTATACGCATTGGTGCAAATTAAAGTTTTTAATTGATTAAGAAATTTCTAACTTATGAAACTTAAATTTGTCTTTTTGTACTTATTTTTAGGATGTATTTCTCTCTTTTTACCAAACATTAATTTTACTTCAAATGTCAAAGGAGAAGAATTGCAAAAGGTTGAACTCAATAATGAAATAAAAAAAGGAAAATTTTTAATTGGTTTAAAGCAATATTTAGGCGGGGAGAATGACAGTTTTTCAAAAAAAAAGAATATCAACTTTATCACTGATAAAGGTTTTTTAAATTTGATATCGTCGAACGGTATTAAACATAAATCAAAAGAGATTAATATTAGTTGGGTTGATATACCCATAAAAAATCCAAAAACAATCGAAAGAATTGTTTTTGGTCCTTTTGCTAGCTATGAATCAGCAAAAAAACAAGCAAAGAAACTTAAAGATAAAGGATTTAGGACGACTGTTGCCTACCCTAAAAATTGGGAAGTATGGATTCCATTTGAAGATGATCTTCCAGAGTTTGAATTAAAAAATAAGATCTCTAGAAAAATAAAAAATTTTCAAATTACTCCTTTTCTTAGGAGTGAATATAGTCTTATGAAACTAGAAGGACCTATTTATATTTATGCTCAAGAGGACATAACAATAAATGGTGTAAATTTTGGCAAAAATTTTTATTTATTAAAAGATTTATATGGAACTTGGACATTAGTTCAAAAAATTGAATTTGATGATTATTTGGCAGGTGTTTTGCCATATGAAATTGGACCGAATTCTCCTTTAGAAGCACTCAAAGCTCAAGCAGTTATTGCAAGAACTTGGGGAATATTTAATTCTGATAGATTTAATATGGACAAATATCATTTATGTATCACTACTCAATGTCAAGTTTATAAACCTCCTAAAATTACAAATAAAAACGTTAAAAAAGCTGTAGAAGCAACTTCAAATTTAATTCTCACTTATAGAAATCAACCAATTAATGCTTTTTACCATGGTTCCAATGGTGGCGTATCTGCTACTGCAAGCGAGTCTTGGCAAATTCAAGATTATTCTTATTTCAATTCGATCATTGATGGTTCTAAATCATTAAATAAAATTTTTAAACTTCCAATTACAAATGAATCTGATTTAAATAATTTTTTAGATTTTGATAAAGAACAGTTTTATGGGAGTAATCATTCTCTTTTTCGATGGAATAAGAAAATTTCTAGTCTTGAAATTAAAGAAAAGTTAATTAAAAACAAACTCATAAATATTAATGACGATGTTTTGGATATAAATTCTATTGAACGTGGGTCAAGTGGCAGAGTGACAAAATTGGAAATACGAACTGATAAAGTTAATAAATCTATTGTTCTAGTTAAAGATGATATTCGACGGGTATTAAATTTTATACCTAGTAATTTGTTTACTATTAATAAATTAAGTGATGATTTATGGCTTTTTAGAGGAGGAGGCTTCGGCCATGGTGTAGGTTTATCACAGTCAGGAGCGATTGAAATGGCTAAATTAGGATTTTCTTATGAACAAATATTGAATCATTACTATCAAAAAGCAAAACTGAAAAAATTTGAGATATTGTCTCAATGAAAGTTAAGTAATTAAAATTTACTTTTATGAGTAAGGGTTTTTATAAAAATCGAAGATTGAAGTCGTTTATATTTCTTAGTGCTTGTTTTTTTATAGCTTTTATTCCTCATGCTTTCAATATCGAAAATTTCTTTTACATTATATTGACTCTTTCTTTTGTGATTGTTTTTTACGGTTTAATAGTTATCTCTAGAAATGTCAAAAGAAACAACGTTGTAAACATTGTAAGGAAAAGAATTAGTAATAAAGAGTTACCTGTGCTTGATATTTTAGTCGCTGCTAGAGATGAAGAGAATGTCATAGCAAGATTAGTTGAAAGATTATTTAGTTTAGATTATCCAACAAATAAATTAAATATTTACATAATCGATGATGGTAGCTCTGATAAGACGCCTTTAATTTTAGATCGATTAGCTAGACAATATGACAAGCTAAAAGTCATCAGTCGTTCTCCAAATGCAGGAGGAGGAAAGTCAGGAGCTTTGAATTATGCCTTGAAGTTTACTCATGGTGAATGGTTATTAGTTTTGGATGCTGATGCTGAATTAAAACAAGATTCCTTGATAAGGTTATTTAGTTTTGTAGAAGAGGGTGATTGGTCTGCAGTTCAACTAAGAAAATCAGTAACAAATGTAAGTAAGAATTTTTTAACTTCTTGTCAGTCAATGGAAATGGCTATGGACGCAATCTTTCAATATGGAAGATTATCAGTTGCTGGAGTTTCTGAATTAAGGGGAAATGGCCAATTAATTAATAAAGAAACATTATTGGCATGTGGTTCTTTTAATGAAGATACAGTTACAGATGATCTTGATTTGAGTTTAAGATTATTACTATCAAAATCTAAAATTGGAATCTTGTGGGATCCTCCAGTAATGGAGGAAGCAGTTGAGAATTTAAATGCTTTATTAGCGCAAAGGCAAAGATGGGCAGAGGGGGGTTTGCAAAGATTCTTTGATTATGGAGATCAATTATTTACTAAAAAGATTGATTATTTGCAAAAATTTGATTTAACTTACTTCTTTATCTTGCAATATGCACTACCAATAATTTCTATTTTTGATTTATTTTTCAGTATTGCTTTGTTAGATTCACCAATTTACTGGCCTATTTCATTTACTGCTTTTATGTTATCTGGAATTGCTTTTTGGTACGGTTCTTCTTGTAAAAGCGAAGTACCAGTATTGCATAAAAGCAATTTTTTGATGGTATTTGTCTCCGTTTTTTACTTATCACATTGGTTTTTAGTAATCCCTTGGGTAACAATAAAGATGTCTATTTTTCCCAAAAAGATACTTTGGCGAAAAACTATTCACACTGGAGATTAATTTATTCATCAAAGTCTATAATTTCTCCATTAAAAAAATTTGCTAAGTTTTTTGAGCTATCATCATAAGTCTCCTCGTTAGATATTTTTGGTGATGAATTAGTTTTTGGTTCTATTTTTTGTAATGGTCGAAAATTATTTACTTCATTTTGGGTCATTTTTGGAGTATTTGTTTGGTTACTTTTATTTAAATTTTTGGTTGAGAAATTAAGTATTATCTGATCTCCAAATATCTGTTTTACAGTATTTTCAATTATAACTTTTCTGCTTTTAATCATATTTTCCCAGTTTGGAGATAATGCAATTGTTATTTTCTCCGAATCAAAACTTTCAAGTTCGGCTTGTTGTGTAAGTAACATTCTTGTTGATGGCAACTCTACTTTAGAAAGAATTAATTCCCATTTATCTTTTAAATTATTTGATCCAGGATTATTTTGGTTATTGTCAGAAATATTTTCAATACTTTTTTTTTCAATATCTGCAGATTTTTCTAATTTTTCGTCTTTTTTTTCGATCAATTCATCGCGAGCTATCTCCTCTTTGATACTTGGTTTTTGACTTTCATTAGAAATATTTTCTTTATTAAAAAGTTCAATGTTTTTTCTACTTTCATGATTCTCTTTAGTCGTATTATTTTTACTTTCTTGCTTATTTTTAAAACTATTTATCTCTTGATTACCTAGAAGCCCAGTTAAATGTATTTCAAACCAAAGCCTTGGATTATCACTTGATTTGATTTGATATTCAATATTTCTCAGATTATTATGCCAATTAATTATTGTTGATTTATTTATTGTGTTTGAGATTTTATCCAATTCATCTTGAAATTCATCAGACGTATAATAAAGATCTGAATATTTATTATTTGTAGTGTGTAATAGTAGATCTCTTGTTATATTTAATAATCCAATAATTATTTGAAGAGGTTCGTTTCCTGCATCATATAGTTTGTTGCAGGTGATAATTAATGACTCTGGATTATTCTCAACTAATGATTTAATCAGATTTGTTAATTCACTTTCAGATACTTCTCCTAGGAGGTTTTGGATATTATTAATTGTTATTCCTTCTGGTAAAAGATTCAATTGTTCAAGGAGGCTTTGCGCATCTCTCATCCCTCCATTAGATCTTTTTGCAATCATTTTTAAGGCCTGCACTTCATACTCAATGGATTCTTTTTTGGCGATTTCTGATAAATGTTGAAAAATATCACTTGGGCTTATTCTTCTAAAATCAAATTTTTGGCATCTACTTTTTATTGTATTTAATACTCTCTCAGGATTTGTTGTCGCAAGGATAAATACAACTCTTGAGGGCGGTTCTTCAATAGTTTTTAGTAAAGCATTTGAAGCTGCCGTTGAAAGCATATGACATTCATCAATAACATATACTTTCCATCTCGCTTGAGTTGGTGCAAATCTCGCTCTTTCTATAATTTCTCTGATATTTTCTACTCCCGTATTTGATGCTGCATCAATCTCGATAATATCAAGAGCGCTCCCATCTGTAATTTGACTACATAAGTCACATTTACAACAAGGAGTTATCGTAGGTTGGTCGAATGCCTGGCAATTTAGAGATTTTGCAAATATTCTTGCACTTGATGTTTTTCCAGTCCCTCTTGGACCATTAAAAAGATATGCAGGAGCAATTTTTTTTGTTAAAAGTGCTTGTTTGAGAGTAATGGATATAAATTTTTGTCCAACCAGTTCGTCTAAGTTGTTTGGTCTATATTTTTGATGAAAAGGCTTATGTATATTTGGCATTTATTTTTCATTAATTAGAAAAATTCGGGATTCAATTAAAAAAATTAAACTCTAATTTTATGCAGACTCTTTAATGATTCTTTTTGATCCTGAAGGTAGTTTAACAATTTTAGATGAGAACAAATTATCTACCATTTTTTTTGTAATTGTGAATTCTTTTACATTTTCTTCAGAAGGCAAAGTGTACATTATGTCTAGCATTAGCTCTTCAATTATTGATCTTAATGCTCTTGCACCTGTTTTTCTTTTATATGCTTCATTTGCTATCGCTTCAACAGAATCAGGCTCAAATGATAATTCAACATTATCCATACTCAGCAAAGTTTTGAATTGCTTTACTAATGCATCTCTTGGTTGAGTCAAAATAGATTCTAAAGTTTCTTTGGTAAGACGATCTAATACAGCACAAACCGGAATTCTTCCAATAAATTCTGGAATTAGGCCATATTTCACTAAGTCATCTAATTCTAAATTTTTCAAGGAATCTCTTGGATCTACTATTTTTTTTGTATCAACTTTGTTTTGATCTGAATTGGTTGTAAACCCTATAGAGTGTTTACCCATACGCTTTTGAACGATATCCTCTAAACCTATAAAAGCTCCCCCGCAAATAAATAATATTTGACTTGTATCAATTTGGATGCAGTCATGATAAGGATGTTTTCTTCCCCCTTGTGGCGGTACATTGGCAATTGTCCCTTCAAGCATTTTTAATAATGCTTGCTGTACTCCTTCACCAGAGACATCTCTTGTAATTGAAGGATTCTCACTTTTTCTTGCAATTTTATCTATTTCATCAATATAAATAATTCCTTTTTGAGCTAGTTCTACATTCATTTCTGATTTCTGCAGAAGTCTTAAAAGTATGTTTTCAACATCCTCCCCAACATATCCAGCTTCTGTTAAAGTCGTTGCATCAGCTACTGCAAAAGGAACATCCAGAAACTCTGCTAAAGTTTGCGCCAACAATGTTTTTCCACTTCCAGTAGGGCCGATTAGTAAAATGTTTGATTTTTGTAATTTAGTTGCTTGTGAATCTGCTGCATTGTTATTTTTACTATCTTCTTTAACTTTCCAAGCTAATCGCTTGTAGTGGTTATATACGGCTACTGATAATATTTTTTTTGCAGATTCTTGTCCAACAACTTGATTATCTAGAAAACTTTTAATTTCTAATGGCTTAGGAATTGAAGTTAATTCTAAAGGAACAGATTTTTTTGGATTATCAGTTGGTAATTTCTTTTTTACTTGCGGAGAGTTGTTTGTGTTCGCTTGATTATCAAGTAGTTCTTCATCGAGAATTTCATTACAAAGATCTATGCACTCATCACAGATATAAACCCCAGGACCAGCTATAAGCTTTCTAACTTGGTCTTGTGATTTACCGCAAAATGAACATTTAAGATGGGCGTCGAATTTAGCCATCGATTATAAGTACTTAAAAGTGAAAGGTGTTAAGTATTCCCTATTCACTAGGATTGCTTATAAATATCGATTCGTCATCATATTCTTAAAAAATCAGTATTCCTTGTCACTTTTTGATAACTTTATCAATTAATCCATATTCGACTGCTTCAGAGGGAGATAAAAAGTAATCTCTTTCTGTATCTATATTAATTTTTTCTAAAGGTTGACCAGTATGTTCTGCTAAGAGCGAATTTAATGTTTTCTTGAGAAAAAGTATTTCTTTAGCTTGTATTTCAATCTCTACTGCTTGACCTTGTGCACCTCCCAGAGGTTGATGAATCATAATCCTAGAATTAGGTAAAGCCAATCTTTTCCCCTTTGCTCCTCCAGAAAGTAGAAATGCTCCCATACTTGCCGCGACTCCAAAGCATATTGTCACTACATCAGGGGATATTTGTTGCATAGTATCGTATATGGCCATTCCTGCAGTTACTGAGCCTCCAGGAGAATTGATATATATTTGGATGTCTTTTTCGGGATCTTCCGCTTCAAGAAATAATAATTGTGCAACAAGTGAATCAGATACTTGATCATTAATTCCAGTACCTAAAAAAATTATTCTTTCCCTCAGTAGTCTTGAATAAATATCAAAAGCTCTTTCTCCTCTACCTGATTGTTCTATAACAGTAGGAACAGCAGCAATAGTTTTATTATTACTTTCGTAAGAACTTATTGAGCTTTGGATTAAATGTTTTTTTTCTGAGTTCACAAATTAGTTTTCGTCTTATAAATAATTTAAGGGGTTTTTGTTTAATTAGTAGGAAATTTCATAAATTATTTTTTTTCTTTTTTATTTTGAGTTTTTGTAGTTTTTGTGGCTTTTGTTGTTTTGGAGGGTTTGGTTGCTTTAGAAGTTTTTGTGGATTTTGCCGCAGTTTTTGTGGTTTTTGTTGTTTTGGAGGGTTTGGTTGCTTTAGAAGTTTTTTCTTTTATTTCAGAATTTTCTTCAAGCCAAATTATTGATTTTTCTTTAAGTAAATCGTTACTTATTACTTCTGTTAATTTTTTAATATCTATTTGTTTTGAAGATTGAGAGATTGCTTCTTCATAATCTTTCATTTTTAAATCAATTTCATCTTTCTCAATAGTTATGTTCTCTTTTTCAGCTAATGCTTTAAGGGCTAAATTTCTTTGAACATTTTTTTCAGCTTGAGGCCTTGTGGACTCTGCTAATGACTTAACTAATTCCGGAGTGAAAGTAGATTTCACATCAAGACCTTGTTGAGCAAATCTTTGAGCGGTTTGTTCAATATTATTCCTCACTTCTATATCAATCATAGATTTTGGAATTTCAGTAACTAATTCGTTTGTTAAGGCATCTAATAAAGCTTCAATTTTGATATCTTTTTGAGTTTTTTCAAAATTGTCTTTAAGTTGCTTTTCAATATCTTTCTTTAACTCTTTTAATGATTCTTTGTTGCCAGACTGTTTTGCAAAATCGTCATTAAGTTCAGGCAATTCTTTTTCCTTAAGATCCTTAAGATTTACTTCAAATATTGCTTCTTTGCCTCTTGAATCCTCATGAGAATAATCATCAGGAAATTTAAGGTTAAGTTTTTTAGTATCACCAATTTTCATCTTTACTATTCCCTCAACGAAACCGGGAATCATTTTGTTCTTTTCCAACTCAAGATCCATTGATTCACTTGTTCCACCATCAATCTCTTTACCAGAATCTTTATATTTTCCTTTGAAACTAACTACAGCAATATCTCCTAATTTTGCTGCTCTATTGGTAACTGGAATAATGTTTGCAAACTGATTTCTAGATTTTTCTAGCGCTTCATCTATTGACTTAGGATCAAACTTTGTCTTTGATATTTCAACACTTAGTCCTTTGGATTTTTTAAGTTTTAATTCTGGGGCAACATCAGTTTGAAGAGTAACCTTAAGTGATTTTTCAGGACTAAACTTTGCAAGTAAAGATTCAAATCCATCTACCAATTCTGGCTCACTTAGTGGCTCTATAGATTTTATTTTTAACGCTTCTTGCCATGATTTATCAATAATTTTTTCCAGAGCAGAAGCATGTAATTGTGTTATGCCAATTCTTTGGATTAAGACTTGTTTAGGAATCTTACCAAGTCTAAATCCCGGAATTTTAGCCGAACGACTGATAGAACTGATTGTTTCATTTACACACGTTTTGCATGTCTCAGATGGTATTTCTAATTCGAATGAAATTCTACTTTGAGGCAGAGGAGTTGTTTTGACTATTAGTGCATCTTTAGCCATTTTTTTCTAAGTTATTACTATGAACCGAATCTTAATTATTTCACATTATGTGATTTCCTTGAAAGTTAATTTTTTGATAAAGTAAAAAAAATAGTCAATCTATTTATAAAAATCATTTTAAAGTGTGAGAAAATCTCCGTATTTGCCTAATAGGCCATTAAAAGTTGCTGTTTTAGGTTCTTCAGGTGCTGTGGGATCTGAATTGCTAAAAATTCTTGAACAACGTGATTTCCCAGTATCAGAATTGGTCTTGCTTTCATCAGAGCGATCAGAAGGAAAAAAAATTATTTGGAAAGATGAAGAATTAGTTACAAAAAAAACAACTAAGGAAGAATTTAAGAATCTTGATTTAGTTTTGGCTTCAGCTGGCGGAAGTATTTCAAAAAAATGGTTGTCTACCATTATTGATCAAAATGCTTTACTTATAGATAATTCAAGTGCTTTTAGATTAGATAAGAACGTTCCTCTTATAGTCCCTGAAGTTAATGCTAGTGACGTACTTAATCATGATGGAGTAATAGCGAATCCAAACTGCACTACCATTTTGTTGACATTAGTTTTAGCGCCATTAAACAAACTTTCGACTATACAAAGAGTTATTGTCTCAACATATCAATCTGTCAGTGGTGCCGGCCAACTGGCGATGGAGGAACTAAAACTTTTAACTGAACAATATCTTCAAGGAAATCCTCAAAAAAGTGAAGTTTTGCCATACTCCCTTGCTTTTAATTTGTTTTTACATAATTCCCCTATGCTTTCAAATAATTACTGCGAAGAAGAGATGAAAATGGTTAATGAGACAAGGAAAATATTAAATATTGCTGATTTAAAGCTCTCTGCTACATGTGTTCGAGTCCCAGTACTGAGAGCACATTCTGAATCGATCAATATTGAATTTGCCGATGTAGTTGAGCCTAAAGATGCTATTGAAGAATTAAAAAAATCTCCTGGAATTGAAGTTATTGAGGATTACAAAAATAATAGATTTCCTATGCCAAATGACGTTATGGGAAGGGATAATGTTGCTGTTGGCAGGCTAAGAACTGATATAAGTCAGCCTCATGGATTAGAATTATGGTTATGTGGAGATCAAATAAGAAAAGGAGCAGCTCTGAATGCTGTTCAAATAGCTGAGTTATTAATTCCAAAAAAATGATTACAGACAAAACTGAGTGTAATAATCCACTATTTGGAAGAATATTGACTGCAATGGTTACTCCATTCACTGAGAATGGAGATGTAGATTATGAACTAGCTATAAAACTTTCAAATTATCTTTTTGAGAACGGTTCTGATGGAATTGTGTTGTGCGGTACTACTGGAGAATCTCCGACTCTTTCATGGGCGGAACAGCATGATTTATTTATTGCGGTAAAAGGATCTTTGGATGCAAGTTGTAAAGTAATAGTTGGAACTGGTAGTAATTGTACAAGCGAAGCTGTGGAAGCTACAAAAAAAGCTTACGACTCTGGTGCCGACGGTGCTTTGGTCGTTGTTCCTTATTACAATAAGCCGCCTCAAGAAGGTCTTTATAAACATTTTAGTTCTATTGCTAAATCTGCAAAGGATTTGCCTCTCATGCTCTACAACATTCCTGGCAGGACTGGATGCAATTTATTACCTGATACTGTGAAGAAACTTATGGATTTCTCAAATATTCTCAGTATTAAAGCTGCAAGCGGTAGAATAGAAGAAGTAACAGAACTAAGAGCTATTTGTGGCTCCGAACTCTCTGTATATAGTGGCGACGATTCATTGTTGCTTCCAATGTTATCTGTAGGTGCTGTAGGAGTAGTAAGTGTTGCAAGTCATTTAGTTGGATTGCAATTGAAAGAGATGATTCATTCTTTTCAAAGTGGAAAAGTTTCCAATGCTCTTGCTATTCATGAAAAACTTCAGCCTCTTTTCAAAGCACTCTTTATGACTACTAATCCAATCCCAATTAAGGCTGCTTTGGAGCTATCGGGATGGGATGTAGGTAATCCTAGAAGTCCTTTGTCACCTTTAACCAATGACATGAAAAAGCAACTATCTTTTATCCTGAATTCCTTATAATAGGGATTATATTTAACTTGATAATTAAATTTAAATAAACCTTATTTGATTACAAGCAGGCCTTCATAAACTTCAAAATTATGCAATCAAGTACAAATTCAACTGTTAATAGATCTACTCATGATTCATCTAGATCTAAAAGTAATACGCCAGCTCTACGAGTAATACCTCTTGGAGGACTTCATGAAATAGGAAAAAACACTTGCGTTTTTGAATATGGTGATGAATTAATGCTTGTTGATGCTGGCCTAGCTTTCCCATCTGATGGTATGCATGGCGTAAACGTTGTAATGCCTGATACAACTTTTTTAAAAGAAAATCAAAGAAGAATAAAAGGAATGATTGTCACTCACGGGCATGAAGATCACATTGGAGGTATTTCTCATCATCTAAAGCATTTTAATATTCCTATTATTTATGGCCCAAGACTGGCAATGTCAATGCTTAGAGGAAAAATGGAGGAAGCAGGGGTATCTGATAGAACAACTATACAGACAGTAAATCCAAGAGATGTTGTAAAAGTGGGACAACATTTTTCTGTTGAATTTATTCGAAATACCCATTCTATTTGCGATAGCTTTTCTTTAGCAGTTACAACACCTGTTGGCACAATTATTTTCACGGGAGATTTTAAGTTTGATCATATGCCAGTAGACGGAGAGCAATTTGATATTGAAAGGATGGTGCATTACGGAGAGAAGGGTGTTTTATGCATGTTCAGTGATTCTACTAATGCCGAAGTTCCAGGTTTTTGTCCTTCTGAGAAGACTATCTATCCCTCTTTAGAAAAACATATTGCAGAGGCAAAAGAACGAGTTATCCTTACCACTTTTGCTAGTTCTGTGCATAGAGTGACAATGATTTTAGAATTGGCCATGAAACATGGAAGAAAGGTCGGTTTATTAGGTAGATCGATGATAAATGTTATTGCTAAGGCAAGAGATATTGGTTATATGAAATGCCCAGATGATTTGTTTGTTCCTATCAAGCAAATTAGAGATTTGCCAGATAGGGAGACCTTATTATTAATGACGGGTAGTCAAGGAGAACCCTTAGCAGCGTTAAGCAGAATCTCTCGTGGTGAACATCAGCATGTTCGTCTTAAGACTACTGATACTGTAATATTTTCCGCCAGCCCAATTCCTGGTAATACTATTTCTGTTGTTAATACAATAGATAGATTAATGAAACTCGGAGCAAAGGTTGTTTATGGAAAGGGCGAGAATATTCATGTTTCTGGTCATGGTTTTCAAGAAGATCAAAAGTTAATGTTGGCACTCACAAAACCTAAGTTTTTTGTTCCTGTTCATGGAGAACATAGAATGCTTGTTTGTCATGGGAAGAGTGCGCAAACTATGGGGGTTCCAAAGGATAATATCTTAATTATTGAAAATGGAGATGTAGTTGAGTTAACACCTAATTCTATTCAAAAGGGTGATCCTGTAAAAGCTGGTGTTGAACTGCTTGATAACTCACGAAATGGGATAGTAGATGCTCGAGTATTAAAGGAAAGGCAGCAATTAGCTGGAGATGGTGTAGTAACTGTTTTAGCTCCTATTAGTACAGATGGGAAGATGGTTGCGCCTCCTAGAGTTAATTTAAGAGGAGTTGTTACTACTGCAGAGCCAAGAAAAATGTCTATGTGGACAGAACGAGAAATAAGCTGGGTCTTAGAAAATAGATGGAAACAATTATCCAGACAAACTGGCCCGAATAATTTTGAGGTAGATTGGATTGGAGTACAAAGAGAAATTGAAAATGGTTTATCGAGAAGAATGAGAAGAGAATTACAAGTTGAACCACTTATTTTGTGTTTAGTTCAACCTGCTCCAAGTGGAACTCGTGCTTATATTCCAAAGATTACCGAAGAGCAAAACTTCTCCAATAGAAATAGAAATAATAATAATTTCCGTAAGAAATCAAACAATAATCAACCTAATAGTTCAAATAACCCACAAAATACCCAAAAAAGTCCAAAAGTTTCACAGAATCCATCAGCTGAGACTGCTACAGAAGATTCATTTGAAGGTAGAACAAGAAGAAGAAGATCTGCTGTAACATCTTAACTTTTTTCAAAATTTATATAGTTTTTATCCCAAACAATTTTTAAAAACTGTTGCAGATTAATTTGACCTTTATTCTTTTCATAAATTGAAATTGCTAATTTTGTCAGATTTTTAGAACTACATTGCTTTGCAGATATTTCTTTTAAAAATCTATTTAAAATTGTGCACCTTGCTTCAATACACATATCATTTAGGAGATTCCTATCGATACCTTTAACATCTTTACAATATAAATATGCTAGTTCACTAAGATCATTACGTTCATTATTGTATTTGCTCATTTTTTGGGAAAAATTATTTATCCTTTCAGAACATCCAGGATAGATGACTTCTAAGGTAGGAATAATTTTTTTTCTTACTAAATTTCTTTTTAATTTAAGATCTGAATTTGTAGGATCTTCCCAGACTGGGATCTTCATATCATTGCAAAATTGTTTTGTATCTTCCCTACTGAAAATTAATATTGGTCTTATTAAATAAATTTGATTTTCTATTAATCTTTTACTCTCAATATTACTCAGACCTGCAAAATTGCTTCCTCTAGATAAATTGAGGATAAATGTTTCTGCATTATCACTACTCGTGTGACCAGTTAACAAATAAATATTATGTTTTTGCTGGTTTTTATTTAATAAAGTTTTGGCTCTTTCACATAATTTTTTATATCTCCATTCTCGTGCTTTTTCTTCTGAAGAAATACTTTCTTTATTTGCTTGATCAAAAGAGAATGAAATATTTTTATCTTCGCAATAATCTTTTAATTCAAGAGCATATAGTGATGATTTTTCGTGCCACTGATGATCACCATGCCAAACACTAATAGACCAATTATGTAGTTTTTTTAGGTCATTAATTAGGGTTAATAAGGCCATTGAGTCTTGACCCCCCGATATACTTAATAAAATATTGGATCCTTTGGGAATTAATATTTTTTTGGTAAGAATCTCCTTATGAAGCTGATGATGCCATGATGACCAATTTTTCTGACTTAATTTTTTATCAGTCATTTTGTGTTGCTCAGATAATATTTTTTAAAAAATGCACTGTTTTACTAAAACAATGTCACAATCGGGTAATAAATTCATTAAGTAAATGAGTCTGTTTAATCTTTTGCCACAAAAAATCAAAGAAGAGTTAAGAAGCAAATCCTTACTCAAAGTTATTTCAGGATTGAATAATTTCGATGTTCAGTCTGTGAAAATAATTGTTGAGGCTGCTTCATTAGGAGGTGCAGATCTTGTCGATATTGCTTGTAAACCTGAACTCGTTGATTTAGCGCTTAAGAATTCAACACTACCCGTTTGTGTTAGTTCAGTAGTGCCTAGATCTTTTCAAGATTGTGTAAAAGCAGGAGCATCATTAATAGAGATAGGAAATTACGATACTTTTTATGAAAAAGGCATTCATTTTTCAGATAAAAACGTTTTAAACATTACAAAAGAGACGAGGGATTTATTGCCTAATTTTCCTTTATCAGTAACTGTTCCTCATACTATGCCTATTGATAAACAAGTTGATCTTGCTTTAAAGCTAGTGGAAGAAGGCGTTGATATTATTCAAACAGAAGGTGGTACCAGTTCTACTCCTTACTCTCCAGGGATTCAAGGTTTTTTTGAAAAATCAGTACCAACTCTTGCAGCTACGTATGCTATTCATCAAGAATTTAAGAAACAATCTCTGAATATACCAATCATGAGTGCCTCTGGATTAAGCCAAGTAACTTGTCCACTAGCAATATCCTCTGGAGCCTCAGCAGTTGGAGTTGGATCTGTGGTTAATAAATTAGATGATTTAATATCAATGATTGCGGTTGTTAGGGGTTTAAAAGAATCTTTGAAAAATTCAATAATTGGAGAAAAAATTTCTTAGTATAGCGACATCCTTTAGCTACTAGCTTGATGAATAACTATAAGCTTCAAGCTCCTTACGAACCAAGTGGAGATCAACCAGAAGCTATTAAAAAATTAGTTAAAGGGGTAAATAATGGTAAACAGTTTCAGACTCTTTTAGGAGCTACTGGAACTGGTAAAACTTTTACCATCGCCAATGTAATTCAACAAACAGGAAGACCAGCACTTGTTTTAGCCCATAACAAAACGTTGGCTGCACAACTATGTAATGAATTAAGGGAATTTTTTCCAAAAAATGCTGTTGAGTACTTCATTTCTTACTACGATTATTATCAACCTGAAGCTTATGTACCTGTAAGTGATACTTACATAGCCAAAACTGCTTCAATTAATGAAGAAATAGATATGCTTAGGCATTCTGCAACACGCTCATTATTTGAAAGAAAAGATGTAATTGTTGTAGCCTCAATAAGTTGTATCTATGGTCTTGGTATACCGAGTGAGTATTTAAAAGCTGCAGTCAAATTTGAAGTGGGAAAATCAATAAATCTACGTTCTTCTTTGAGGTCTCTCGTTGAAAATCAATATACTAGAAATGATATTGAAATTAGTAGAGGTAGATTCAGAATTAAAGGTGATGTTTTAGAAATTGGTCCAGCTTATGAAGATAGATTAATAAGAATTGAGTTATTTGGTGATGAAGTCGAGGCTATTAGATATGTTGACCCTACTACAGGAGAAATACTTGAAAGTTTGGAACAAGTTAGCGTTTACCCAGCGAAGCATTTTGTGACTCCAAAAGAGAGACTTGAGAGTGCAATAAGTGCAATTAGAAGTGAATTAAAAACTCAACTCGATAAATTTTCATATGAAGGAAAACTATTAGAGGCGCAACGTCTAGAACAACGTACAAAATATGATTTAGAAATGCTTAAAGAGGTTGGTTATTGTAATGGAGTTGAGAATTATGCTCGTCATTTATCAGGTAGGGAGGAAGGTTCACCGCCAGAATGCTTAATAGATTACTTTCCCAAAGATTGGTTGTTGGTAGTTGATGAGAGTCATGTAACATGTCCTCAACTTCATGCGATGTACAACGGTGATCAATCTAGAAAAAAAGTTTTAATAGATCATGGTTTTAGATTGCCAAGTGCTGCAGATAATAGACCTTTAAAATGTGAAGAGTTTTGGGAAAAATCAAAACAGACATTATTTATAAGTGCAACCCCCGGTCAATGGGAATTAGATCAATGTGATGGTGAATTTATTGAGCAAGTTATAAGACCAACTGGGGTATTAGACCCGGTAATTGATGTAAGACCAAGTGAAGGCCAAATAGAAGATCTATTATCTGAAATAAGAATTCGAGCTGAAAAGAATCAAAGAGTGCTTGTGACAACACTTACTAAGAGAATGGCTGAAGATCTAACTGATTTTTTATCTGAAAATAAAGTAAGAGTTAGATATTTGCATTCCGAAATCCATTCGATTGAAAGAATTGAAATTATTCAAGACCTTAGAATGGGCGAATATGATGTTTTGGTAGGAGTTAATTTATTAAGAGAGGGACTAGATCTTCCAGAAGTATCCTTAGTCGCCATTTTAGATGCTGATAAAGAAGGTTTTCTGAGGGCAGAAAGGTCATTGATTCAAACAATAGGAAGAGCTGCCAGACATGTAGAAGGTGTTGCCTTGCTCTATGCAGATAACTTCACAGATTCAATGAAAAGAGCAATATCTGAAACCGAAAGAAGAAGAACTATTCAAAAAAAATATAACCAAGTCAATGGTATTACTCCAAAACCTGCAGGCAAAAAAATAGAAAATTCAATATTATCTTTTCTAGAACTTTCCAGAAAACTAGATGCTGGTGGTTTATCTAAAGATTTAATAAATATAGTTAATAACAAAACTGACGCAATTCTTAGTTCCAGTGATAATCAATGTTTGCTCGAAGAATTGCCTGACTTAATAGAAAAGTTAGAAATTAAAATGAGAGACGCTGCCAAAGAGTTAAACTTTGAAGAAGCAGCAAATTTGAGGGATAGAATCAAAAAATTAAGACAAAAATTGGCAAGAAATAATTAAAAAGAACTTATTTTTCTAATTCGAAATGATTATGAATAGCATTAACAGCTTTGTCACAATCTTTTTCTAAAACAATACATGAAGTCCTAATTTCACTCGTGGCAATCATTTCAATATTGATATTTTGGTCAGCTAATGCTCTAAATATTTTTCCAGCCGTCCCAACTTTAAATGCCATTCCGGCTCCTACAGTGCTTACTTTTGCTATTGCAGGACCATCTTCAATGTATGATCCGGGAAATTTTTTTGTTAAGGCCTCAAAAACTAAGTTAGCTTTTTCTCTATCTTGTTTATTCATTGTAAGACTAATATCCTTAGTTTTTAAAGAGGAAATTCTTTCAGACTGAACAATAGTATCGATAAGTAAATTATTTTCAGCTAATGCTAAACATATCGATGCTGCTACACCTGGACGATCAGGCAGTTTTCGAAAGCTTACCTGAACTTGGTTTTTATCTAATGCAATTCCTCTTACTTCAGGTTGATCTTGTTTTTCATTGATTGGATTAACAAATATTTGTGTATCAGATAACTTAAATTTCTCAGCAACAATTCTAATAGCTTTTGGTATGTTATTAATTTCAATTACACAGCTGACTTTAATTTCACTAGTAGCTATTAACCTAACATTTATATTCGCTTGAGATAAAGTATCAAATAAATCAGCTGAAACACTAGGTCTGCCCATAATACCTGCTCCTTGAATACTTAATTTAGTCATGTTGGTTTTTAAGTTAAATTCTCCCCCTAATTGACTAGTTATAAGTTCACATTGTTCTGCAGTCTTTTTTACTTCTAATTCACCAACAGTAAATGTAATATCGTTTTTATTTCCATCATTTGTCGCTTGTATTATTAAATCTACGTTAATACTTGCTTCTGAAAGTTTTTCAAATATTTGCGCAGCAATCCCCGGCCTATCAGGAATATTTGAGAGACTGAATACTGCTTGGTTTTCTAATACTTCAAGACTATTGACTGTTTTTGTTAATTCTAAGCTTCCTCTTTTTAGCGGGAGAGGTTGGATTTGACTTTCTAGGAGAGTCCCACTGGAGTCACTTTGGCTTGATTTGACACACAATTTAATTCCATAATTGCGAGCAATTTCTACTGCTCTTGGATGGAGAACTGAAGCACCGACGCTTGCAAGTTCAAGCATTTCCTCGCAGCTAATTTCATCTAAGAGTTTTGCATTAGGAACAATCCTTGGATCAGTAGTAAGAACCCCTGGAACGTCTGTATAAATTTCGCAAGTCTCAGCTCCTAAAGCTGTTGATAAAGCTACCGCGGAAGTATCTGAACCACCTCTACCCAAAGTTGTAATTTCCATTGAACCCGTATGGCTTAATGTTGTTCCTTGAAATCCAGCCACGACTACTACAAAACCCTGATTTAAATAATTTTGGATCCTTTCTGTTTTAATATCCAGAATTCTCGCTTTCCCATGAATTGATTCAGTAATAATTCCAACCTGGCTACCAGTCATTGAAATTGCAGGTATTCCGTATTCGTTTAATGCCATTGAAAGAAGAGCTATGGTTACTTGCTCTCCAGTTGAGAGAAGCATATCTAATTCTCTCTTATTAGGATTTTTACTAATTGATTCCGCTAAACAATTTAAATCATCGGTCGTTTGCCCCATCGCAGAGACAACTACGACAATTTCATTACCTGCTTCTTTACTTTGACAAATGCTACTTGCAATATTTTTAATTTTTTTTATATCACCGACAGAAGTACCGCCAAATTTTTTTACTAGTAAAGCCATACTTAAATCATAATGTAAATTCTTAAACTTATAATTTGGTTAACTTAAATTAATTAATTTCTCTGTAAAAATATTTATAGGATTATCACCTTGTTTTAGTAATGATTCAATATCTAGTAAGTTACTCATTAAATTAATTAAATATTCTTGAGATACATTTTTGACTTTTTTTCGAATAAAAAAAATTCTTTTTGGATTAGAAATGCCTGCAAGATTACAAATCTTTTCTACATTATCGTTACCTGAATTAACTGCTAGTTTTATAATGGTATGAATTCTTATTTGACTAATTAAACCTGCATTTAGTCTTAAAGCAGGTTCTCCTTTCTGTAAAGAATAATTTATTTCAATAAGGCTTTCATTAATATTTTTTTGTAAGAGAAGATCAATGATTTTGAAAATATTGGATTGATGATCACTAAATATTTTTTTTACATCAATACTTTTAAGAAAAATTTGTGAATTCGAATCACTTGATACTGCAGAGAGGTATGTTTTTGCTTTGGCTAATTCATTTATTAGTTTAAAGCTGTCATTACCAACTGAATCAATAATTAATTCAGCTGCATTTTTATCAATTTTGATATTCATTTCATTTGCTGCATTTTCTAAAAATCTTTTTTGTCCCTCATAGTCCCAGATTTCTGGTAAAGAAAATGATTTTTCTTTGGCTAAATTATTTTTGATAAGTTTTTGTAAAAATTTAGTACTCTTTAGTCTGGAGTCTGGTTTTTTTGTATTTTGCAAAATGAAATAAGTATTTTGAGGTATATTGTCATGGATTTTTTCAAATTTAGTTCTTAGATCCTCATTTTTGGCAGTAAAAATGGGATTATTTTTCAATGTAACTATTCTGTATCCATCTCCAAAAGGAGGTGTAAGAACTTCATCAAAAGCTTTGTTCACTTGCTCATCATCATCTCCATTTAAATTGGTTACATTAATTTCTTTCCATTCTTTGGGTACTTCCTTATCAATTAATTTTTGAATAAATGTATTTTGAGCATTTAGATCATTACCCCATAATATTTGTATTGGCATAATAGCTCAATAAAAACCATATATTAACTATGATTACTACTAAAACAAATTAAATTTAATGGTAATAGATCATCCAATTTTTTTGGAAAGCATCAGATTCATAAGATCTCGTTTAGTAGCCAATGATCTAAATTATTTGGAAAAAAAAGTTTTAGAGAGATTAGTCCATACTTCAGGAGATTTTACAGTTCAAAATCTTGTAAATTTTAGTGAAGGTGCTTGTGAAAAGGGTCTTCAGGCACTTAAAAATGGTGCTCCTATTTTAACTGATACCGATATGGCAGCAGCAGCAATAAAATCTATGGCAGAAAATACCACTAGAAATAAAGTATTCACCGCTAGAATGTGGTTTGGAAAAAATAATCATACAAACTTAACTAAAACTGCATATGGCTTAAGTGAAGGTTGGAAGGAGTTATCCGCTATAAATTCTGGAAGCAAATCTCCTGTTGTAGTTATTGGCAGTTCGCCTACAGCGTTAACTTATTTAATTGATATTTTAGAAAATGCAAAAGATTTACCTAGTTTAATTATCGGAATGCCTGTTGGATTTATTGGAGTAGAGAATAGCAAAAACAAACTGATTTCCACCGATCTTCCTAGAATTGTTTTGAATTCAACTAGAGGAGGTGCTGCTATGGCAGCAGCTGCGGTTAATGCTTTATTGAGGGAAACAATTTAAAAAGTATTTATTTTATAAAAATGACAAAAATCTACTTAATGTCATAATTTAATTTGTTATTTTCTTCTAAAGAATTTAAAACTGATTTTGCTTTTTCTATAACTTCTTTTGGAACTCCTGCTAATTTAGCTGCTTCTATGCCATAGCTTTTGTTTGAGCCCCCTTTAACAATCCTGTGGTTAAAGATTAGCTGATCGTTAGTTTGTTCTACTAAAACTTGAAAATTTTGTATATTCTTATTTGAATTTTTCAAATAATTCAGCTCATGATAGTGCGTAGCAAAAATAGTATTACATTGAATTTTTTTTGCAAGATATTCACTTACTGACCAAGCTATTGAAAGTCCATCAAAAGTAGATGTTCCTCTGCCTATCTCATCAAGTAAAACTAGTGAGCTAGAAGTTGCCTGATTTAGAATTGATGCAGTTTCAGACATTTCTACCATAAATGTTGATTGTCCAGATGATTGATCATCAACTGCCCCAATTCTTGTGAAAATCCTATCTGCAATCTTGATTTCAGCATTATTAGCAGGAACAAAGCTACCAATTTGTGTGAGAATTTGTATTAAACCAAGTTGTCTTATAAAGCAACTTTTTCCGCTTGCATTGGGACCCGTTAATATAATTAATTTTTGATTCTCCTCAAAAGAGATATCGTTTGCTACAAACTTTTTATCACTTAACAATTGCTCTACAATTGGATTTCTTCCTGCGATAATTTTTGTACTATTTTTTGTCATTGAATCATTTATTGGTATTAATGAAGGTTTTATAAAATTGTTTTCTACTGCAGTAATTGATAAACCAAGTAGTGCATCAAGAGATGCTATGGATTTTGCGATTGATCTTATTTGTTTTGTTTTTTCAGCAACTATATTTCTTAATTCGCAGAAAATTTCATATTCTTTTGATGAAGCTCTACTTTTTATTTGGAAAATCTTATTTTCTTTATTTTTAATTTCTGAAGTGATATATCTTTCTTCATTAGTAAGTGTTTGCCTTTTGATCCAATGTTGTGGAGCTAAATTAACTTTTGACTTATTTATAGTAATGTAATAACCGAAATTTTTATGAAATTGAATTTTTAGGTTTGAAATTTTGCTAATTTTCCTTTCCTTTAATTCCTCTTTATTTAGCCACTCAGAGTAATCATCCATTAAATTGCGTAAACCATCTAATATATTGTCAACACCATCGTGGATCATGCCTCCTTCACTAATATTCAGGGGAGGATTTTCTACTAGTTTAAAACTGATAGTATCAGCTAATTCTAAGAGTCCTTCATCAATATTTCTTAATTGATCAGTCCAATCTGGAAGATCATATTTAAATAATTCAATTATGGATTTTAGTCTAGGCAATTTTTTTAAACCTTCAGCTATTGCAATTAAGTCTCTGGGACTTGCATGACCTGCACAAGCTCTACCTGCAAGTCTCTCTAAATCCCCCATTGCTCTAAGTAAATTTTGGGTATCTGTACGTAATTTTTTAGATTCAAGAAAGTTTGTAATTATATTTTGTCTTTTATAAATTTCATTAACGTTTAATAGTGGTGAATCTATCCACCTTCTTAGACACCTTGCACCCATGCAAGTATAAGTTCTATCAATACTCCATAGTAGCGAACCTACATAATTGTTTTCTCGTTGTGTATTTTTGATTTCTAAGTTTTTTTGAGTTTGATAATCAATAATTAATTTGTTGTGACCATATTGGATTTGTGGAAAGTCTAATGAGATTTTTAAAGAAGAATCTTTATCTAAATTTGAAGGATTAATTTTTTCTAAATAATTTAATAAACCTCCAAGTGATCTAGTTGCATTGTTTAAATTTTTAAGTCCTATTCCCTCTAGGTTTGCAATTTGGAAATAATTTTTTATTAGATAATTTGCTTCATTAATTCCAAAATTAGTCTCTTGAGAAACAGTATATGTAATTTGACTATTTCCTTTAATTAATAAATTTCTCACTGCATTGCTTCCTACAATGATTTCTGAAGAATCTAATTTAATAATTTCATCAAATAGTTTTGACAGAGATTGGCCTTCTAAAGTGATTAATTCTCCTGTGCTTACATCAGCTTTTGATATACCCCATTCATAAGATTCATCTGAGTTTTCTCCTGATAAGTAAATAGCAGTAATCCAATTATTTTTCTTTGCTATCAACATCCCCTCTTCAATTACAGTTCCAGGAGTAATTATTCTTGTTATTCCTCTTTTAATTGGAGTCCCATAATTTCCAGAACTTTTTTCTAATTGATCGCATATAACCACAGAATAATTTTTTTTAATTAAATCAGCACAGTATCTCTCCATTGCATGATGGGGAACCCCAGCCATAGGGATCTTACCAATCTCTTTGCCAGCATCTTTACTGGTAAGCGTTATTTCTAAAAGGTTAGATATTAATACAGCGTCCTCAAAAAAACATTCAAAAAAATCTCCTAATCTATAAAGTAATAACCTATCTTGATTTTCTTCTTTTAGTGTTACATAATGCTTCATTACAGGAGTTAATTTCAGTTTTGAAACTGTTTTATAGCTATAAGATTCCTCATTGATGCAAACGTTTTTGTTATTTGAAATTAAATCAGTCTTGAATTTATTTATTAAATTAGTTGAATTTTTTCTTTGTCTGGGTCTTTTTTGCGATTCTTTTTTTAAATCTTCCAAAGATAAATCTTCTGGAATTTTTGTTATTTCTTTTTGTTCATTATTATCATTACCAATCGCAAATAAATTCTTTTGAATTATCGTATCTTCTTGCATACTTTTTTAATTCCTAAATAGATATTAGGTAGAAATTTTTTTTTTGCATTTAAAGTGGCTAAAGTATGTAAATTTTCTCTAAAAATTATCATTTTCATGAGATTATAGTATTTATAATATTTGAAACCTAAGACTGAATTATGCAGGCTGTTAACTTTTTCTTCGTAAATGCTCTATTATTTGCTTCTTTAATTGCGGTAGTTGGAGTACCCGTTTTATATGTGACTCAACCTTCTACTGAAGAAGGACAGCGAGAAAGTAGGAGAAAAATTTATTCTATTGCTGCTGTTTGGGTTGTTTTGGTTTTTGTTACAGGGATAGTTTCTTCATTAGTTTGAACTTAATACCTTTTCGTGAGAGTCTATTAATATATCTAAGTTAAATTTAATGGCTATTTTTGAGGGTTCTTTTACTAATGCCTCTACTTTAAAAGTTGGGATTGTAATAGCAAGATTTAATGATTTAATTACAAATAAAATTTTATCTGGTTGTCTTGATTGTTTAAATAGACATGGTTTAGATACTTCAGAATTAAGCAATCAAGTAGATATAGTATGGGTTCCAGGTTCATTCGAATTACCGATCGCAGCTAAAACCCTCATGAAAAAAAAGAGTTATGACGTTGTAATTGCTCTTGGGGCTGTTATCCGTGGTGAAACTTCCCACTATGATGTAGTTATATCTGAGGCGAGTAAAGGTATTTCGCAAGTTTCAAATGAAAATAATGTTCCAATTATTTTTGGAGTTTTAACTACTGATACTATGCAGCAGGCTTTAGAAAGAGCAGGGATTAAAAATAATCTTGGTTGGAATTATGCTTTACAAGCAATTGAGATGGGATCCTTAATTAAAAATTTAAATTAATTGAAAAAAATTTAATTTTTTTATCATTGATCCCTTCTTTGAGATAAAATAAAAAAGTTATGCGGATGTAGCTCAGTGGTAGAGCATCTCCTTGCCAAGGAGAATGTCGAGAGTTCGAATCTCTTCATCCGCTTTTAATTTTTGTATCTTTTAGAATACATTCAAAGATAATTTCGTAATGACAAGAGTAATTTCTATTGAGGATTTAAAGGGATTATTTACAAAACCTTATGGTACAGATGCACCAACAAAACAAAAATGGGCTGAATTTTATAATGAGAATGTTATTTTTACAGATCCAACTCAGGAAACAGAGGGCTTAGATTCTTATGTAAAAGCTCAAGAAAAGCTAGTTAAAAGATGTGATGATGTTTTTTTAGAAACTCACGCAATTTCCATAACTGGGAATTGTGGATTTGTTGAATGGACAATGGGTTTAAAAATTATGGGTAAAGAATTTATTTATCCTGGAACTACTCGTTTATTATTTGGTGAAAACGGATTAATAAAAGAGCACAGAGATTACTTTGATTTTTGTGGCCCAACTTTTGGACCAGTGCCTATTTTAGGACCTTTTATAAGATGGCTTTACAGTAAATTTGTATCTTGATTTTGTTTTTTTATAATATAGAGTGCTTTATATTTCACGAATCAATAAATTTTGAGAAGTAACTTCTTTAAAATCACATTGAGAATAAAACAATTTTTTATTTGTTGTCATTAAATATAATTTTTTTGTATTTTTAATTTTTTTAGAAGATAAAAGATTTTTTACAATTAATTTGCCAAAACCTTTTCCTTGATGATTTTGATCAATAACAATATCCCAAAGCACTCCGCGATAAATCCCATCGGTTAAGGCTCTACCAAAACCAACTATTTCCTTACCAACCCAAAGACTTATTACGACATCACTGTTAGAAAGACATTTTTTTAGATCATTAATTGTTCTATTTTTTGCCCAGAAAGTATTGGTATCTAGTAATTTTTGTAGCTTAATTAATCCATTGGTTGGTTTAAGATTAGGACCTAATCCAAAAACCCTTAACCCTAAAGCTCCTTTGGCATGTTTGATTAGTGATATTTCTTTCATTTATTAAAAAGATTTTTGATAGGTGACGTCAGCTAGGTTATTTTTGTGACTTCAATCTAAATACCTTAATCGATCGTTTCTATAAAATAAAGAGATAATATTTTTCTTCATTCTGTTGTAACGCACTAATTTATAATGTTTGTAATAAGATGAATTTTTTAAGGACTTTGACTTATGCTAAAACTTTTGTTGGGAGATCCGAATACACGAAAGTTAAAGCGCTATCAACCAATAGTGGAAGAGATAAATTTTTTAGAAGAAGAAATTTCTAAATTGACTGATGATGAGCTTAGAAAAGAAACTCAAAATCTTAAATCAAAAATTTCTTCTGAATTAGATTTTAAAAAACAAAGAGAACTCCTAGAGGAATCTCTTCCTAAAGCCTTTGCAATCGTAAGAGAAGCAAGCAAACGTGTTCTTGATATGAGACATTTTGATGTTCAGCTAATAGGCGGGATGGTTTTAAATGAGTGTCAAATTGCTGAGATGAAGACTGGAGAGGGAAAAACTCTTGTAGCAACCTTACCTTGTTATTTAAATGCTCTTACTGGAAAAGGTGTTCATGTCGTTACTGTTAATGATTATTTAGCTAGAAGGGATGCAGAGTGGATGGGACAAGTTCATCGTTTTTTAGGTTTATCGGTTGGTTTGATTCAGCAAGATATGAATCCAGTTGAGAGAAAGAAAAATTATGATTGTGATATAACTTATGCCACAAATTCAGAATTAGGATTTGATTATTTAAGAGATAATATGGCAACCGATATTAATGAGGTAGTTCAAAGAAAATTCAATTACTGCGTAATTGATGAGGTTGATTCAATATTAATTGATGAAGCAAGAACGCCTCTAATCATTTCTGGTCAAGTTGAAAGACCACAAGAAAAATATAAAAAAGCTGCAGAATTAAGTCTGGCATTAATCAAAGCAAAAGAATTAAGTAAAGATGGTATTGATCCAGAAGGGGATTATGAAGTTGATGAAAAACAGAGAAGTTGTATATTAACCGATCAAGGTTTTGCAAAATGTGAAGAGTATTTGGGAGTTAATGATTTATATAATCCTCAAGATCCTTGGGCGCATTATATAACTAACGCTTTAAAAGCCAAAGAATTATTTATTAAAGATGTAAATTATATTATTAAGAACGATGAGGCTGTCATAGTGGATGAATTTACTGGTAGGGTAATGCCAGGAAGACGTTGGAGTGATGGACAACATCAGGCAATAGAAGCAAAAGAGAATCTTCAAATTCAGCCTGAGACTCAAACATTAGCATCCATAACTTATCAGAATTTTTTCCTTTTATATCCTGGTTTAGCAGGAATGACGGGAACTGCCAAAACTGAGGAGGTTGAATTTGAAAAAACTTATAAATTAGAATCAACAGTTATTCCTACAAATCAAATAAGAAAGAGACAAGATTGGTCTGACCAAGTTTTTAAGACAGAGCTTGGTAAATGGAAAGCCGTTGCCAAAGAAACTGCAAAAATTCATAGAGATGGTAGACCTGTTTTAGTTGGTACAACAAGTGTTGAAAAAAGTGAATTATTAAGTTCACTTTTATATGAAGAAAAAATCCCACATAATTTGTTAAATGCTAAGCCAGAGAACGTTGAACGTGAGGCAGAAATTATTGCCCAGGCAGGAAGAGCAGGTGCTGTTACTATTGCGACAAATATGGCTGGAAGGGGAACAGATATAATTCTTGGCGGTAATAGTGACTATATGGCAAGGCTTAAATTGAAAGAAATTTTAATTCCTTTATTAGTTAAGCCCGATAATGAGCATAAGCCACCAATCCCTAAGCAAAGAAATTCAAAATCCAAGGGAGGTTTTTCTACAAAAACTGGTTCAAATTTGAAAAAGAACATTTCAAATTCTTCAACTAGTCTTTTCCCTTGCAAGCTTGATGAAGCAATTGAAAAGAAACTCCATATTTTATCTGATGAACTTGTTAAAAATTGGGGAGATAGACAACTTTCTGTCTTGGAGCTTGATGACAAGATAGCTACAGCTGCAGAAAAAGCACCAACTGATGATAACTTGATAAAGCTTTTAAGAGACTCTTTGTCTGATGTAAAAAAAGAATATGAAAAAGTTTTGATTTACGAAGAAGAACAAGTAAGAGAAGCTGGCGGTTTACATGTCATTGGTACTGAGAGACATGAATCAAGAAGAGTGGATAATCAACTTAGAGGAAGAGCAGGAAGACAAGGGGATCTTGGAAGTACAAGATTCTTTTTATCTTTAGATGATAATTTATTAAGGATTTTTGGAGGTGATAGAGTAGCAAACCTAATGAATGCTTTTAGGGTTGATGAAGATATGCCTATTGAGTCAGGAATGCTTACTAGATCTCTAGAAAGTGCTCAAAAGAAAGTTGAGACTTACTATTACGATATTAGAAAACAAGTGTTTGAATACGACGAGGTAATGAACAATCAAAGAAAAGCAGTTTATGGCGAAAGACTAAGAGTATTGAAAGGAATTGATTTAAAGAGACAAGTAATAGGATATGGAGAAAGGACAATGATTGAAATTGTAGATGCTTATATTAATCCTGATCTTCCTCCTGAAGAATGGAATGTTGATCAATTAATTTCTAAAGTCAAAGAATTTATCTATTTATTAGATGATCTTAAATCTGATGATATTAATTTACTGTCAATCGAAGAATTAAAAAACTATCTTCAAGAGCAGTTGCGAATAGCTTATGATTTAAAGGAATCACAAATTGAAAAGATTCGTCCAGGATTAATGAGAGAAGCTGAAAGATTTTTCATTTTGCAGCAAATCGATAACTTATGGCGAGAACATCTTCAATCCATGGATTCCTTGAGGGAATCTGTCGGATTGAGAGGTTATGGTCAAAAAGATCCATTAATCGAATATAAAAACGAAGGATATGATATGTTTCTCGAAATGATGACTAATATGAGACGAAATGTTATTTATTCAATGTTTATGTTTCAACCTAAGACTGACGATAAAGAAACAAATTAAATCAATATTTAATCATCTCCAAGAAATTCAAAGATTTCTTTGTCTTTAAGATTTTGAGAATCACCGAGTTTAGAAATATCAATAGATTCTGAGCTGGTTATACATTGTATAGTTTTTTGTAATTTAAGAATTTCATTTTCAAGAGAGTCTATCCTATCCATTAAATTTTTTATCACATTAGCTTCTGCATCTGGTAAAGCAGAGTGAGCTAAAGGATTTACTTTGACGCCACTTTGATGCACTACCCTGCCAGGAACTCCAACGACAGTACTGTTCCCCTCTACATTTCTAACAACTACTGAGCCAGCGCCAATACGGGTATTAGATCCTACCGTGATGGATCCAAGAACTTTTGCTCCTGCTCCGACTACAACATTTTCCATTAAGGTTGGATGTCTTTTGCCATGGCTTTTACCAGTACCTCCTAATGTCACTCCCTGATAAAGTAAACAGTTATTTCCTATCTCAGCTGTTTCACCAATTACAACGCCCATCCCATGGTCTATGAAAACCCTTTTACCAATTTTTGCTCCAGGATGGATTTCAATACCTGTTGCTAGCCTATTAAGATGACTGAGTAGGCGGGGAATCAAAGGAATCTTTAATTGCCATAATTTATGCGTAAATCTATGTAAAACTATTGATTGAAAGCCAGGATAGCAAAGAAATATCTCTACAATTCCTCTTGCGGCGGGATCTCTCTCTCTAATAATTTCTATATCTGATTTAAAAGTTTTCAATACCATGTTCTAATTAATAACTCCTATTTCTTTTTTTAATTGGTTTATTGTTTCGATACTTAAATAATTTTTAGCACATATTATTTGAGGTAATCTCATCAACTGAGAACGATTTTTTAATAATGTGTTTTCTACAACTGATAAACTAGGTCCATCACAAACTATATGGTTTGAAGTCTTTAAAAGTGAGAGTAATCTACTGTTATTATCTGAGATTGCGGTCATAAGCATTAATTCATTACCACGCATGCTGTGTATAATAACCTCTGCTGCCCTCAGTAAACCAGGACTTATGCTAACGATACCTACACAACTTCCAGCATTTAATTCCATGAGAATTTTTAATTCTTTTTGAAAGTCGCTCAAGTCAACTGCAATAGCGCGAACTCCATGTTGCTTAGCAACTTTTTCTAAAGGCTGTAAAAAATATCTGCTTGTGACAATCGTGCCATTATTTGAATTACTCAAAACTTTTTCTAATTCTTCCATAGGAACTACTTCTACTGGTACATTAACTGTTGTAGAAAGGTCTTCTGCTATCAACATTGAAGCCCCAATATCTTCTCTAGGAGTACTAACTATAATTCTTGATCCGCACTTAATGCGCCAATCAATTTCATTGGTCAATATATCTCTCGTCTCTTGTAAAGTGCATCCAAGACTTATCAAGTTGTCAATAAGCTTCTTTGCTTCTTGATCTGGTGCTTTACTTATTTTATCTTTTGAGTAAGATGATTTTTTAAATTCTCTTTTGGTTAGATTATCTCTTACATAGATACCTGATCCAGCTATTGCTTCAACAACTCCATCTATTTCCAGTTGTCTGTAAACTTTGCTTATAGTATTCCTATGGAGTCCAGTCTGCATTGCAAGTTGCCTAGTACTTGGAAGTCTGTGTCCTGGGGGATAATGTCTTGCTGCAATTGCAAAACAAATTTGATTATATAATTGAGTAGATGCTGGAATATCACTTTCCTGTTGAATATGGAATCTCACTTGATAAAAATCCTGACTAATTTATTTTTGACTATAGTGACACTTTAACATTCGTCATATAATATAAATTTTCACTCATCATCTTTTTTAATGAGAGGAGTTTTTCGAGGACTTAAAAACATAATCATATTTCTTCCTTCCCTTTTTGGTTTTTGTTGAATTTCTGATTGCTCTTCTAAATCATTAGCCATTTTTAAAAGAAGTGTCTCAGCTAAATTTGAGTGTTGAATTTCTCTACCCCTAAAAATAACAGTACATTTTACTTTATCTCCCGATTTTAAAAATCTAGTCGCTTGACCAATGCGGACATCATAATCATGCTTGTCAATTTTGTACCTCATTTTTACCTCTTTAACTTCTGTTTGATGGGATTTTTTCCTTGCTTCTTTAGCTTTCTTTTCTTGTTCAAATTTATATTTTCCGTAGTCCATTATCCTACAAACAGGAGGATTTGCTTTTTCGCTCACTAAAACTAAATCAAGTTCTCTTTGAGATGCTATTTCTAATGCTTTTAATCTATCTATGACACCTAATTGTTGACCATCTGAATCAACGACTCTCAATTGAGGGTATTTTATTCTTTCATTTATATTTGGCAGCTCTCTAACGGGAGCTCTGCGGTCAAAGCGTGGGCGTGGGGGCATTCAGTTAATTTAATGAATTGATGGGATGATGAACAAAATCTAATTTTATAAAGTTAGCTTAAAAAAGACTCTATTTTAATTATTGCATCTTTTAGCAGGTTTTTGTTATTAAGCCAAAGAGGATTATTTTTATTACGAAACCAAGTTTTTTGTCTTTTGGCAAATTGGATCGTTTTTTTCGTAGTTACTTCAATCGCTTTGTCAATTGTTGAATTATTGTTTAAAACATCCTTAGCTTCTCGATAACCAATGGTTTCTAATATTGGCAAATCAAATCCGTATTGAGAGATAAGGTTTTTAGTCTCCTCAATAATTCCAGATGAAAACATATTTTTTGTTCTTTGTGAAATTCTTTCTTTTAAATTATCTCTATCTAATCCTAGCTCTAGTATTCTCCATTCAGGCGGTTTTTGAACTTTCAGAATAGATAAAGGTTTACCTGTTACATAGAAGACTTCTAAGGCTCTTATTATTCTAATGTGGTCCGCAAAATTGATTTTTTCTGTTGATAATGGATCACAATTTTTTAGAAGTTCCCAACATTTTGTTTGACCAAGTTCTTTTAATTGTTTTCTCAAATTCTTTTGAGGCGGTACATCGGGTACAAAAAAACCTTTTGTTATTGAGTTCATATACAAACCACTTCCTCCAACAAGAAAAGGTAAATTATTTTGTTTAATTTCTCTTTTTATTGATTTTTGAGCAATTTCTTGAAATTGTTTTACATTAATTGGATGGATTGGCTCCTCAATATCTATTAAAAAATGCTTTATTTTTTTTTGTTGGTTTTTAGATGGCTTTGCTGTTCCAATATCCATAGACTTATAAATTTGTCTTGAATCGATATTGTGTATATGAGTTTTAAAATATTCTGCAATTTCAATAGCTAATTCTGTTTTGCCACTTGCAGTAGGCCCAATTAAAATTATTACATGAGGTGGAAATGAAGACATATGAATTTCTGAAGAAAAAAATATTAGCTATATAATTAAAGTGATTAAATTTTTCATTGAGTTCGAGCCTTTATCTTATTGCGGTGGTAAGTTTAATGAAAGACCTTTTAAAAATAACTTTTTAAAAGTTTAATATTTTTTTTATATTAAATGAGTGAGGACAAAAGATCTAATAAAATCTCAAACGATTATGGCGCGGAACAGATTCAGGTTTTAGAAGGGTTAGAACCAGTCCGTAAACGCCCTGGTATGTATATAGGTTCTACAGGGTCTAGAGGATTACACCATCTAGTATATGAGGTAGTTGATAACTCTGTCGATGAAGCACTTGCAGGACATTGTGATCTCATAGAAATAGTTCTTAGAGCAGATGGTTCTGCTTTAATTTCTGATAATGGACGAGGTATTCCAACAGATATTCATCCAAGAACAGGGAAAAGTGCCTTAGAAACTGTACTAACTGTTCTTCATGCAGGAGGTAAATTTGGAAGTGGTGGTTATAAAGTTTCAGGTGGTTTGCATGGAGTAGGAATATCTGTAGTTAACGCTCTAAGTGAATGGGTTAATGTGACTGTTTTTAGGGAAGGTAGCGAATTTAATCAAAGATTTGAAAAAGGTATATCAAAAGGTGAATTGCAAACTAAAAAGCAGACTGAAAAACCATCTAAGAAAGGCACAACCATTTGCTTTAAACCCGACAAAGAGATTTTTTCTGGAGGAATTGAATTTGAATATGCTCTTCTTTCATCTAGATTAAGAGAACTAGCGTATCTTAATGGTGGAGTAAAAATTGTTTTTAGAGATGAAAGAAATCTATTACCAAATGGTTGTTTTAAAGAAGAGATTTATTTATATCAGGGAGGTATTAAAGAATATGTTGAATATATGAATTCTGAAAAAGAGTCTATTCATCCCGAAATAATTTATGTTGACTCACAGAAAGAAAATGTATATGTAGAAGCAGCTTTGCAATGGTGTTCAGATGTATATTCGGATAATATCTTGGGCTTTGCAAATAATATTAGAACTATTGATGGTGGAACCCATATAGAAGGCCTAAAAACAGTTCTGACAAGAACTTTCAATAATCTTGCAAAAAAGAGAGGTAAAAGAAAAGATGTTGAAAAAAATTTAGCTGGCGAAAATATTAGGGAGGGTTTAACTGTTGTATTATCGGTAAAAGTTCCAAATCCCGAATTTGAAGGGCAAACAAAAACAAAATTAGGAAATCCAGAAGTAAGAGGAATTGTGGATTCTCTCATTGGTGAGGCTCTTACCAAATATATGGAATTCAATCCTGGAATTTTCGACTTGATTCTTGAAAAAGCAATTCAATCATTTAATGCGGCAGAAGCTGCAAGAAGGGCTAGAGAATTAGTAAGAAGAAAAAGTGTTTTAGAAAGTTCTACTTTACCCGGTAAATTAGCAGATTGTAGTTCTAGAGATCCCTCAGAATCAGAAATTTATATAGTTGAAGGCGATTCAGCTGGAGGTTCCGCAAAACAAGGGAGAGATAGAAATTTTCAAGCTATTTTGCCTCTCAGAGGTAAAATTCTTAATATTGAAAAAACCGATGATACTAAAATTTATAAAAATACAGAAATACAGGCATTAATAACAGCTCTAGGATTAGGAATAAAAGGAGAGGAGTTCGACGAGAGCTCTTTGAGATATCATAGAGTTGTAATTATGACGGATGCTGATGTTGACGGTGCTCATATAAGGACCTTATTATTGACATTTTTTTATAGATACCAAAGAGAACTTGTTGAGAAAGGTTTTATATACATCGCCTGCCCACCATTATATAAAGTTGAAAGAGGTAAGAATCATAATTACTGTTATAACGAGAATCAATTAAAGGATACAATTCAAGGTTTTGGAGAAAATGCAAATTACAATATCCAAAGATTTAAGGGATTGGGCGAGATGATGCCAAAACAATTATGGGATACAACTATGAATCCTCAAACTAGGATGATGAAAAGGGTTGAAATAGAGGATGCACTTGAAGCTGACAGAATATTTAATATATTAATGGGAGATAAAGTTGCACCAAGAAGAGAGTTTATTGAAACTCATAGTAGTAACTTAGATATGGCAACTTTAGATATATGATTAATAATCTTCTCAAGAATTTTTGTTTAATTACTTTTGCATTAATTGCTCCAATTACATTACCTGCTGGTGGGATTCAAAAAAGTTTAAATCAAGATAAGTACCTTCATAATACAAATGAAATTATATTGACTTCAAATACTTCCCTTTATGCTTCCCCAAAAATTCATGCCAAGGAATTATTAGTTCTTGATGTAGGTACAACTTTATCAATATTACGTAATTGGAGAGTCAGCAAAGGTCAAACTTGGGTTAGGGTTGAATTGGCATCAAACAAATTTTTAGACGATCCCAACAAGATTTTAAAAGGCTGGATAAAAATGTAAATTTTGGATTTTAGTTCAATTTTTATACTTCTATTTGGCAGTACTTTTGGATTGATACTGAGAATATTCATACAAAATAGTTTTAAAAAAAGTATAGGTTTTGATATTCAAAATACTTCAATAGTAAATTTTTTATCATCTTTTTTTTTAGGAATTTTAGTATCTTTAAATTTTACTAATAACGAAATATTAGTTTTATTTTATAGTGGTTTTTTAGGATGTTTTAGTACATTTTCTTCATTTATATATCAACTATTTATTCTATTAAAAAAGAGAAAATTTTTAAGATTATTTTTTCACTATATTGAGGTGGTTATTCTTTCTTTCCTTTTTTTTTATTTGGGTTATTTTCTAATTCAATTTCTTTAAAGTGAAATTAAATAATTTTTTTTATATTCTTTTAGCTGCTTTCTTAGCTACTTTTTTTAGATTAACTATAAATAATAACTTTTGCACTTCAATAATTGGATCATTTTTAGTTGGTTTTCTAATGAGTAAAAAATTAAGTTACTCAACTGAAAAAATTTTATTGAGTGGTTTTTTTTCTTGCTTTACTTCATTTAGCGGATTTATATATTTTCTGTACAAAATTTTAAATCAAGGGGAGTGGATAAAATTTATAATTTTTTTTAATTTGATCATTATCGTAAATTTATTCACAATGTTTATCGGATTCTTGATAAGTAGAAAAATTACTTAGATTTCATATAATGGTGGTGTTACTTTGATAAGGGATGATATTTATGGACGAAAATAATCTTGAAACAGTCACATCCCTATCTTCAGTTTTAAGTACACGAGAAAATATTACTTTTCAACTTGAGGAATTGCTCGTTGCGGGAAATTATGATGAGGCAAAGTTACTTTTAGAGCCATCACAACCTGTTGATATTGCAGATGCTATTGGAAGCCTTCCGCAAATATTGCAGGCATTGGCATTTCGATTATTAAAAAAAAATGAAGCAATTGAGGTTTATGAATATTTAGATCCAGTAGTTCAGCAAACATTATTAGAAAGACTTCGATCAGGAGAAGTTTTAGAAATAGTTGAAAAAATGTCTCCTGATGATAGGGTTCAGCTCTTTGATGAATTACCTGCAAAAGTTGTAAGAAAATTTTTATCTGCTCTTAGTCCTGGTGAAAGGAAAGTAACAGCTGAATTACTTGGATATGAGCCTGAAACTGCTGGAAGATTAATGACAACTGAATTTATAGATCTTAAAGAGATGCAAACAGCGGCTGAGGCGCTTTCTTTAGTTAGAAAAAGAGCTCCATTTACTGAAACAATTTACAGTTTATATGTTACAGATAAAGAAAGACATTTAACTGGTATTCTCTCATTAAGAGATCTTGTAACTGCTGATCCTTCTAAGCCAATTGGAGACGTTATGACAAGAGATGTAGTTAATATATCTACTAATACGAATCAAGAAGAGGTTGCTAGAGCAATTCAAAGATATGATTTTTTAGCTCTTCCAGTTGTAGATAAGGAAAAAAGACTTGTTGGGATAGTAACCGTCGATGATTTAATTGATGTCATAGAACAAGAAGCAACAAGAGACATTTATGCAGCGGGCGCAGTCCAATCTGGTGATGAAGATGATTATTTCCAAAGTAGTTTGTTTACGATTGCTCGAAGAAGAATTTTATGGTTATTAATTTTGGTTTTGGCAAATGGTTTAACTACAAAAGTTATAGCTATGAATGATCAAATATTAAATGAGATAGTTTTATTAGCTGCATTTATTCCACTTCTTATCGGTACTGGGGGGAATGTTGGTGCTCAAAGTTCAACGGTTGTTATTCGAGGTTTAAGTACTCAAAAATTGAAGTCTATTGGCGCAATTAAGGCAGTAGTGAAGGAGGCAATAACAGGCGCTCTTTTAGGTGTTTTCATGATGCTTGTAGTATTTCCTTTTGCTTGGTGGCAAGGAGAAGGGCCTTTAATCGCATCTGCGGTGGGAATAAGTCTAATATCTATTACAACTTTAGCTGCCACAACTGGAGCGATCCTCCCTTTGTTGTTTGACAGAATGAAATTGGATCCCGCCTTAATGTCCTCTCCTTTTATTACAACCGTCACTGATATCGCTGGTGTATTTATATATCTCAGTACAGCAAAATGGCTATTAAGCTCTTCATTTGTCTGAAATCAGTAGGTATTTATTCTCATTTTTGTAAATTTGTGGATTTTTTTGTTTAACTTTACATTTCTTAATGGTATTGTTTACAAAACATCATTCAACTTTCATGTCTTCTGAAACAATAAGTGAAAATAAATTAGCGTCAATTGCAAGTATAAAAGCTAGTAATGATGTAGATCTTGTTCGATCATACTTGAGGGATATAGGAAGAGTTCCATTACTATCGCATGAGCAAGAAATTACTCTAGGTCGCCAAGTTCAAGAGTATATGGAAGTTGAAAGAGCAGAATTAGAAATTATAGAATTAACTGGAGATAAACCTAGTATTGATGAATTATCCAGCAAATTAAACTTATCTACATCCATAATTAAAAAAAGACTTAGAGCTGGACAGAGAGCTAAAGAAAGGATGGTTGCTGCAAATTTAAGATTGGTAGTAAGCGTTGCAAAAAAATATACAAAAAGAAATATGGAACTTTTAGATTTAATACAAGAGGGAACTATAGGACTAGTCAGGGGCGTTGAAAAATTCGATCCGGCCAGAGGATATAAGTTTTCAACATATGCATACTGGTGGATTAGACAAGGTATAACAAGAGCAATTGCTGAAAAAAGTCGGGCAATAAGACTACCAATTCACATAACTGAAATGTTGAATAAGTTAAAAAAAGGTCAAAGAGAGCTCAGTCAAGAAATGTCTAGAACTCCAACTGTAACTGAACTTGCGAAATACGTAGAGCTGCCTGAAGATGATGTTAAAGATTTGATGTGCAAAGCCGGGCAGCCAGTTAGCCTTGAAACCAAAGTCGGTGATGGCGAAGATACTGTTTTATTAGATTTACTGGCAGGGGGTGAGGATTTGCCAGACGAACAAATAGAAATGGATTGTATGAGAGGCGATCTGCATTCTCTTTTACATCAATTGCCTGATCTACAATGTAGAGTTTTAAGAATGAGATACGGAATGGATGGTGATGAGCCAATGTCTCTTACAGGTATAGGAAGGGTACTAGGCATAAGTAGAGATCGAGTAAGAAATCTAGAAAGAGATGGATTAAGAGGTTTGAGAAGACTCAGTGATAACGTGGAAGCTTACTTTGTTTCTTGAATAAATTCATTTATTAACTGATTTGTTTTTTCAGGTTCTTCATCATGAGGACAATGTCCAGCCCCATCAATAATATCTAATCTTTTAATATTCCTGAATTGTTTCTTCCACTCTTTTGCTTCATTTAAAGATTCCCAAGGATCTTTTTCTCCCCAAATCAATTGTATTGGAGCATCTACCTTATCAAAAAGGTCAGTAGCGAGATAGTCATCAAATAAGTTAATAAAACCACGAAATGCTTCTTTAGAGTTTTTCCTTTGAGAGGGTTCGTAAAGTATTTCTATCAATTCTTTATCTACATTTTTTCCAGTGGGGTAAGCTTGTTCAAGTATTTTCTTAATAACTTTTGGATTAGCGGCTCTTGTAAAAAGTGAATTGCTAATTACTCTTTGTCTGACTATCGTTTTAAGGACGGGTCTCAGAAAATTCATTAAGATATCACTTTTTTTTAAGCGTTTATCATCCATAGTTCTTTGTGCACAATCAATCAAAATGATACCTTTGCAATTATCTTTGAGGATTTCAGCAGCTTTCAATGCAATAACACCACCAATTGAATTTCCTACCAAGTAAACAGGAGATTTTATTACTTCTGTACAAAATGTTGATATTTGATTACCCCATAAGTTAAATGAATATTTTATTGAGTTTTCTTTATCAGGTTCGTAATCTAATAAAGCGCTAGGTTGACTGCTTTCCCCAAATCCTAATAAGTCAATTGCGTAGCAATTAGAAAATTTTCCAAGAAAATCTTGATTGTATCTCCAGTGGTTTTTTGATGCCCCAAATCCATGAACTAATAAAATTTGAATATTTTTTTCAGAAATAGATTCTTTTGATAAAGACCAAGAAATTTCCCAATTTTTCCACTTCCAAGTTTCAGATTTATTTAAAGACACTATGTATATGCTATTAATTAAACTTTAATTCAAAAAAAAATTATTCGTTTTTAATAAATTATTCTTAGTTAAGAAAAAGCGTTCATTTTATGAAAAAGAAAAAGGTCATATGTATTGGAGAGGCTTTAATAGACAGAATCAGAAATAAGTCAAATCAAGGATTTACAGATTTTTTGGGTGGTGCGCCGGCGAATGTTGCTTGCGCATTAAGAAAATTAAAAATAGATTCAACCTTTATAGGAAGTTTGGGTAGTGATGATTATGGAAAAAAATTCATTACGAAATTTAATAAATTGGATGTTAATTTAGATTTTTTGCAATTAGATAATTATTCATCTACTCGCGTGGTTAATGTAGATAGAGATCAATTTGGAGATCGTTTTTTTGCAGGCTTTGAGGAACGTTCTCATTCATACTTCGCAGACGAAGTACTTAAAAAGAAATTTATCGAAAAAGAAATTTTAAATCTAGAAAAATCTTTTATAGAAACAAAATATTTGGTTACAGGAACGATCTTATTATCATCTCCAATATCAGCAGAGGCTATTTTTTTTATTCTTGAACAGGCTAAAAAATTTCAAGTCGAAATAGTTATTGATTTGAATTGGAGGGAAGTCTTTTGGGATGATTCAAGTTTTTCATCAGAAATTACTAAAGCTGCAAGAGTTAATTTAATCAAAAATTTTTTAAATCATGCAAATGTTTTAAAACTTGCCAAGGAAGAAGCAACTTTGTTTTTTGAGAGTGAAAATCCCTTGCAAATATCTCAACAATTGTCTAATAGACCAGATGTAGTAATTACTGATGGAAAAAATCCCGTTGTATGGTATATCAATGGACTGCAAGGAATTACCGAAACTCCTTCTTCACAAAAAATTGTTGATACAACTGGCGCAGGCGATGCTTTTCTAGCAGGCTTAATTTCAAAATTAATTTCTTCTGGTTATCCTTCAAATGAATTAGAGATACAAGATTGTGTTAATTTCGCAAGTGTTTGTGGATTATTAACTTGTCTAGGTGAAGGTGCAATCGAGCAACAGCCAGATTATGAAAAGGTTAATAAATTTTTAGGATCCCTTATCAAATAGTGTCTTCCATAATTTTTTGCGTAACTAATTTCTATTTTCCAGAAATCTTTAATCAGTGATTCTATTAATTCTGGCCATTCAATAACTAATATGGCCTTACTTTGTAATGCCTCTTCTTCTTCAGAAAAGAAAAATTCTTTTGCTGAAGAACTATTTTCTAGTCTGTATAAATCAAGGTGAATTAGCGGAATTTTCCCAGAATTATAGTGATGCGATAAAGCAAAAGTAGGGCTTGTAATATCCTCAGAGATAGATAAACCTCTGGCAATACCTTTTACAAATGAAGTTTTTCCTGCCCCAACTGGACCCTTTAATAGAACAATTGATTGTGGATTTAATTTTTGCGAGAGTTTCTCTCCTAGATTAAAAGTCTCTTTTAAATTCTCAACAAACACAAAATTACACAATAATCATTTATAGTTTAGTAGAGAAGTTATTCACAAGATATGGTTATCGCAAACTCAATTAAAACATCGGTTCCTAATTTCGTAATCTCTGATATATCACTATCAGATTTTGGGCGTAAAGAAATTAAAATTGCTGAAACAGAGATGCCAGGATTAATGGCTCTAAGAGAGAAATATCAATCTGAAAAGCCACTCAAAGGTGCAAAAATAGCTGGAAGTCTACATATGACGATTCAGACAGCAGTATTAATAGAAACTCTTGTTGATCTTGGCGCACAAGTTAAATGGGCTTCATGCAATATTTTTTCAACCCAAGACCATGCAGCTGCAGCTATTGCTGATCAAGGAATTCCGGTATACGCAAAAAAAGGGGAGACTCTTGATGAATATTGGCAGTACACCCACTACATCCTTGATTGGGGTTCAGATTATCCAAATATGATTCTTGATGACGGAGGTGATGCAACTGGATTATTAATACTTGGTAGTAAAGCAGAAAAAGATTTGGCTGTTTTAGATAATCCTAGTAATGAAGAGGAAATTGCTTTATTCAATTCTATTAAATCTAAGTTGCAAATTGATGATAGCTTTTACTCCAGAATCAAGAGTAATATTATTGGTGTAACTGAAGAAACTACCACTGGCGTTGCAAGACTTTATCAACTTCAAAAGCAAAATGCTTTACCTTTTCCAGCTATAAACGTTAATGATTCAGTAACAAAAAGCAAATTCGATAATTTATATGGCTGCCGAGAATCTTTAGTTGATAGCATCAAACGTGCGACTGACGTGATGATTGCAGGCAAAGTTGCATTAGTAATGGGTTTTGGTGATGTAGGTAAAGGTTCAGCACAGTCATTAAGAGGACTTGGTGCAATCGTAAAAGTTGCTGAAGTCGATCCAATTTGCGCGCTTCAAGCTGCAATGGAAGGTTATAGTGTCGTTAGGTTAGAAGATATTGTTCAGGATATAGACATATTTGTTACTGCCACTGGTAACTATCAGGTAATAACCCATGAAAATCTTGTAAAGATGAAGGATGAGGCCATAGTTTGTAATATTGGCCATTTCGATAATGAAATTGATGTAGCTTCATTAAAACAGTATCCTTGGGAAAATATTAAGCCCCAAGTTGATCACATAACCTTACCAAGTGGAAACAAAATTATTCTTTTAGCTGAAGGTAGATTAGTTAATTTAGGCTGTGCCACTGGACATCCAAGTTTTGTTATGAGTAATTCATTCACTAATCAAGTATTAGCTCAAATTGAACTTTTCAATAAGTCAGAGCAATACAAAAAAGAAGTTTATGTTTTACCAAAACATTTAGATGAAATGGTAGCTAGATTACATTTGGATAAAATTGGTGCAAAACTAACAAAACTAACTGAAGAGCAAGCTAATTATATTAATGTTTCTGTTGACGGACCTTATAAACCAGAACTTTATCGATATTAAGTTTGAGTTTAATTTTTCTAAATGTTCTTACTTCAATTCCTGACTTTATTAGTCTCGCGGTTGAAAAGAATTCAACAATTGCATACCTAACTATTTGTTTGGCTATGTTTTTAGAAAACGTAATTCCCCCAATACCATCAGAAATAATAATGCCATTGGGAGGGTTTTTCGTATATCAACAAAAATTAAATTTTTATTTTTTAGTTTTTTGGGGTTTATTTGGTACTATCTTAGGCTCATTGCCATGGTATTACTTAGGCAGATTAGTAAATGAAAAAAGACTATCCAATTTTCTAGATAAAAAAGGAAAATATCTAGGAATTTCTTCTAACGATTTAGCTAAAAGTAAGAGGTGGTTTGATAAATTCGGTGCTTCATTAGTATTTTGGGGAAGATTAGTACCAGGCATAAGAACTTTAATTTCAGTCCCGGCTGGCATAGAATTAATGCCATTACGAAAATTTTTGTTTTGGACTACATTAGGTAGCCTTATTTGGGTCGTACTTCTTACCTACGCAGGTTATCTATTTGGAGAAAATTATTCAATTGTTGAAACTTATACAGATCAAATCAAATATGTTTTGAAACCAATTTTAATTTTAATTTTTTTATATTTTTTTATAAAATTAATTATGAGATTTTTAAAAAAAAATAGAGACTAGAAAGGGATTTCACTTGAGTTACTGCTGTTAGAATATTGGCTATTATCAGAATCTTTTCTTGAACCTAGTAAGTTTAATCTATCTACCCTAATAACTGGTTTATATCTATCTTCTCCAGTATTTTTATCTTTCCAACTATCAATTTTAAAACTTCCTGTAATTCCAATTAATGATCCTTTTTTCACATAATCTGCGGCTATTTGTGCTTGCTTGCCCCATATTTCTAAATTAAACCAATCTGGCTCTTCATCTCTGCTTCTTCTGTTAACTGCAAGTGTAAAATTAGCTACGATACTGCCTGATTCAAAATATCTGACATCTGGTTCTCGTCCTGCTCTGCCAACAAGATTAATGGTGTTAATTTGCATAATTTTTTTTTTTAATACTACTCATATTTTCAGATTATGCTCAAAGTTTTACGTGCTATTCATAACTAAACTAGAGAATTCTGAGAGCTTAGCAAAAAATAGATATATTATTTATAAAAAGAAATTCTTATTGTGATTTTTAACAGATTTAAATTTTCTAGAGATATTGGCATAGATTTGGGAACGGCCAATACTCTTATACACGTTTCAGGAAAAGGCGTTGTTTTACAAGAGCCTTCAGTGGTAGCTATGGATTTAGAAGAAGGGATTCCATTAGCTGTCGGTAAAGAAGCAAAGTTAATGCTTGGAAGGACCCCTGGCAATATAAGAGCCGTAAGACCATTACGAGATGGAGTTATCGCAGATTTTGATGCTGCAGAGCAAATGATAAAAACATTTATTCAAAAATGTAATGAAGGCAAGGGGATAGTTGCCCCAAGAATAGTGATTGGCATTCCAAGTGGAGTCACTAGTGTTGAGCGAAGAGCAGTAAGAGAAGCTGGATTAGCTGGAGCTAGAGAAGTTCATTTAATTGATGAACCTGTTGCAGCAGCAATAGGAGCATCATTACCAGTAACTGAGCCAATTGGAACAATGATTGTTGATATTGGTGGAGGTACTACTGAGGTTGCAGTATTAAGTTTAGGAGGAACTGTATTGAGTGAATCTGTTCGAATAGCAGGCGATGAAATTAATGAGTCAATTGCGCTATATCTTAAAAAAGTTCACAATTTAGTTGTTGGAGAGAGAACTGCAGAAGATATCAAGATTAAAATTGGATCTGCATTTCCTGATGATGATTTTGATAAAACTACTTTAGAAGTTAGAGGTTTACATCTTTTATCTGGTCTACCAAGGTCAGTCACATTGTCGTCAGGAGAAATCAGAGAAGCGATGGCTGAAACACTTAGCAAAATAGTTGAAGCTGTAAAAAGAACTTTAGAGAGAACCCCTCCTGAACTTGCTGCAGACATAGTTGATAGGGGGATTATGCTTGCAGGTGGTGGAGCTTTAGTGAGAGGCATTAATGATTTATTGAGCGATGAAACAGGAATTTTTACTCACATAGCAGAGAACCCACTGCTTTGCGTAGTAAATGGTTGTGGAGAGGTTTTGGATGATTTTAAAAAACTGAAAAGAGTAGTTGACACTCCAGATTTTATAAGGAATGCCATAAGGGATTAATGTTATGTTAGATATCCGACGAATTTCTAATAGTCGTTGGTGGCATAAAAAGAAAAATTGGCTATTGTTTGCAATTTTTTTATTTTTAGTTTTTGTAAGAATATCGAAAGGTGCTTTTTATAAAGATTTATATTATTTTATTTCAAAGCCTTTTTGGCCTGGTCAATTTCAAAAAGAAATTGTTCTTGAGAGCATTCACAAAGAAAATTTAATAAAGTTAAATCTTCTTAAAAAAGATAATACTAGATTGCGACGTAGCTTATCCATACAAGAATCATCTAATGATTATCATATTTCAGCTGCAGTTATTTCCAGAAAAACAGGCAGTTGGTGGAGACAAATAATTTTAAACAAAGGTGCAAAAGATGGAGTAGAAATTGGTAATATTGTTATTGGTCCGGGTGGATTATTAGGAAGAGTAAAGAATACTTCTTTTTTCACTTCTTCGGTAACTTTAATAACTTCTCCGGAAAGTAAGTTAGGCGTTTGGTTGGATAGAATTCAAATTAATGGATTACTTGTCGGTGTAGGAGATGATTATCCTAGCCTAATACTTTATTCAAAAGATGCTGATATTAAAGTCGGAGATTTTGTATCATCATCTCCTGCTAGTACGTTATTACCCCCGAATATCCCTATTGGGATTGTCCAATCTATAGATGAGACATTTAAATCAAAAAAAACGGCAAAAATTTCACTTTTAGCAAAACCTCATGTTATTGATTGGGTGCAAATTTTGAAAGCAAAAATTGAATGAATAAATTTTTTATAAAAAAATTATCCTTATTAAGCTTTATTTTTATCCCAATTATTTTTTTGTGGCACCCTGATTGGCTTGGATTTTTAGGCGTTCAGCCATATTGGCCGTTATTTTGGTTATTGCCTTGGTCAATACTTAATGGATCAATCAATGGATTAATATTTGGTTTATTTTTAGGTCTAATTTTAGATTCTCTTACTTTACATGATAGTTTTACTCAAATACCAGGCTTAATTTTTTGTGGTTTTTTGTTTGGGAGAATTAAATTACATAGTGATATTTTGGTGGGACATTTTAGGTATGGTTTAATTTGTTCTTTTGGAAGTTTTTTATGTGGGACTCTTAATTATTTCCAAATTTTGTTTAGAAATTTTTCAGATGGTAATTCTTTAATCTTGATATCCAGTGTAAAAAATATCTTAGCGCAAGTTTTTTTGACAGGTTTTTTTGCTCCCTTTATTTGCTCCCAACTTATAAGAATGTTTAAATTTTCAAGAAGAAAATTGCAGTAGTAAATTTTGACAAGAGTTAAAAGTGTTTGAAAAAACTTATATATCTTCAGATTATTTAAAATGTTTGTAAACCTTAGGAATATCTCTTTGAGGGTTCGTAATGTTATATTTTTAATTGTTAGAATATATATTCAATGCAATAATTCTTTGCTTTGAAATATCGAGAAATCTTTTTTAACTATGTCAAAAGCAAGAATTTTAGTTGTTGATGATGAACCAGCAGTTTTGAAGGTATTAGTTACGAGGCTTCAACTAGCTGGATATCAAGTATATTCAGCTACTAATGGCGAAGAAGCCCTTGAGTCTTTTCACAGGGATTCCCCAGATTTGATAGTTCTTGATGTTATGCTTCCTAAAATGGATGGATTTGCTGTATGTAGAAGAATTAGAGCTGAATCAGTAGTTCCAATAATATTCTTAACCGCTCTAGAGGCTATTTCAGAGAGAGTTGCAGGTTTGGATTTAGGGGCTGATGACTACTTATCTAAACCATTTAGTCCAAAAGAATTAGAAGCTAGAATAGCTACTATTTTGAGAAGAATGGGCCCAACTGTATCGGTTACTGAAACTAAAGAAGTTCCTTCAGGTAAAGGAGTTATGAAATTCGGAAGTTTAGTTGTTGATACTAATCGCAGACAAGTTTCTAGAGCAGGAGATAGAATCAGCCTAACTTATACTGAATTTAGCCTCTTAGAATTATTGTTTGACGAGCCTGGTAAGGTTGTCCCGAGAGCAGAAATCCTAGAACAATTATGGGGTTATCCTCCTCGAAGAGCTGCAGATTTAAGAGTTGTAGACGTATATGTAGCTAGATTAAGAGGTAAATTAGAACCAGATCCAAGAAATCCAGAATTAATATTAACTGTTAGAGGAATCGGTTACGCATCTCAGAGAGTTGGTGAAACAGCAACATCTTTGGCAAGTTGAGCCATAGTTTGATAATTTTATTAAATAAAACAAATATATTAAATAAATTTTGTCTGAAATAAAAGAAGCACGCTTACAAAAAGCTAATTCACTCGTCAGTAAAGGTTTTGCTTCTTACGCGCAGAGTTTTAAGGTTTCAAATACTACAAAATTTCTTATCCAAAAATTTGATTATTTAGAAAATGGTCAAGAGGAAGACTTCAGTGTTTCTATTGCTGGAAGAGTGATGGCAAAAAGGGTAATGGGTAAAATTGCCTTTTTCACAATAAGCGATCAAGATGGTCAGATTCAGCTTTATTTAGATAAACAGATTATTAACTTAAATTTAGAAAAACAAAAATTACTTTCTTTTGAAGATATCAAGGAAATAGTAGATATTGGTGATTGGATAGGCGTCTACGGAACTATTAAAAAAACAAATAAAGGTGAGCTTTCTATTAAAGTAGAAAAATGGGAAATGTTGTCCAAGTCATTACAACCTTTGCCCGATAAATGGCATGGATTGACTGATATTGAGAAAAGATATAGACAACGTTATTTAGATTTAATAGTCAATCCTCACTCTAAAAATGTATTTAAAACAAGAGCAAACTGTATAAGTTTTATAAGAAAATGGTTAGATAATAGAAATTTTTTAGAGATAGAGACTCCAATTCTGCAATCTGAAGCTGGCGGTGCTGAAGCAAGACCATTTATAACTCATCACAATACATTAGATATTCCCCTATATCTAAGAATAGCTACAGAATTACATTTAAAAAGAATGGTTGTTGGAGGATTTGAGAAAGTATATGAATTGGGAAGAATCTTCCGTAATGAGGGGATAAGTACGAGGCATAATCCAGAATTCACCTCGGTGGAGATTTATCAAGCTTATTCTGACTATGTCGATATGATGAATTTAACAGAAGAATTGATAAAAGAAATTGTAGCTGATGCATGTGGGTCTTTAATTATAAATTATCAAAATAAAGAAATTGACTTTTCTAAACCTTGGACAAGAATATCCATGCAAGATATTGTCAAAAAATATACAGGGATTGATTTTGATTCTTTCGGTGGAGACTTTCAAAAAGCAAAACAAGCCGTTAAAAGTATAAATGTTGATTTCTCTAATAAAGTCAATACTATAGGAAGACTTTTAAATGAGGTCTTCGAGCAAAAAGTAGAATCAAAACTTATAGAACCCACTTTTGTTGTTGATTATCCTATTGAAATTTCTCCTTTAGCTAGGCCTCATATTGATAATAAAGAAATGGTTCAGAGATTTGAATTATTCATTGTTGGACGCGAGCTAGCAAATGCATTTAGTGAGTTGATAGATCCTGTAGATCAAAGAGAAAGAATGCAATTACAGCAATCTCTTAGAGACGAAGGAGATCTTGAGGCTCACTGTATAGATGAAGATTTTTTGAATGCTTTAGAGATTGGTATGCCGCCTACTGGAGGATTAGGTATAGGCATTGATAGGCTAATTATGCTAATTACTGATAGCGCATCAATTAGAGATGTAATCCCATTCCCATTGTTAAAACCAGAAATAACTTCCAAAAAAAATGAAAAATTACCCTTGAATGAAGTAAAATAGATAAATCAATCCAATACGAAATTTTTTAAATGAGTGGTGAACGTGTTGGTTTCCGTTTCAAACACGCGGATGCAGTAGTAAAAAGAAATCCTCAAGGCCGATCAAGAAGAGGATGGGTTATTGAGCCGGTAGAACAAACTACAAGTAGAGGTACAAAAATGCCTGCATATAAAATTCGCTGGAGAGATAGTGAGAGGCCAGAAACAGTCTTACAGCATATGTTAATTGCAGATCCAGATCCTTCTCCACCTCCAAGTTCTGTAAGTTTAGATTCATAGTTGCAATATTTCTGCATAATAATTTCATCTTTTTAGTGCAGAGTTGATTTCTTTTTTTATACTTTTTTGTTTTTCATCTTGACGTTTGTCATGTAATTTTTTCCCTTTACCAACTCCAAGAGTTAGTTTTATCCATGATCCTTTTAAATAAAGAGATAATGGAACAATAGTCATTCCTTTTTTTTCAGTATTGGATTTCATTTTTATTATTTCTTTTTTATGAAGTAGCAACTTTCTATTTCTTAATGGATCATGATTAAAGAAAGACCCCACATTTTTATGTGGTGAAATGTGAACATTCAATAATAAGATCTCACCATCTCTAAAGGAACAGTACCCATCTCTTAAATTTGCTTTTCCGTTTCTAATGGACTTTACTTCAGTCCCTAAAAGCTCAATTCCAGCTTCGATTGTTTCAGATATTGCATATTGAAATTTTGCATATCTATTTTCAGCTAGAAGTTTAAAATTATTTGCTTTATTAGTATTTTTTTTCACTTTGTTTGAATTTTTTGCCATTTTAGTTGTAAAAAATCTTTCTACTTAGAACAATTGCAATTAACCTTTCATTATGGCAATAATTTCTTCCAATATAGGCGATAATGACTTTTCTTTTCGTAAAAAAGAACTTAGGCTAGTTGATTCAAAAAATATTCCAGAAGAAAAGAGAAATAATAATTTGAACTTAGCCAGGCCTCTTAATTTAAAAGAATTTATTGGCCAAGAACAACTTAAATCTTCTTTAAGAATAGCTATAGATGCTTCAATTATTAGAAAAGAACCTTTGGAGCATACTCTTTTATATGGACAGCCTGGTCTAGGTAAGACTACTCTTGCTTTTTTGATAGCCCACGAATTGAATACAAAATGTAGGATTGCGACTGCACCAGCAATTGAAAGGCCAAGAGATATTGTAGGTTTACTTCTTGGATTAAAAGAAGGTGAAGTTTTATTTATCGATGAGATACATCGCTTAAATAGGTTAACTGAAGAGTTGTTATATTCTGCAATGGAGGATTTTAGACTTGACTTAACTATGGGAGCTAATAGAGGAGCCCGTTGCAGAACAATTAATCTTCCTAGGTTTACTCTGATTGGCGCGACAACTAAATTAGCCTCAATAAGTGCACCTCTAAGAGACAGATTTGGGATATCTCAGAAAATTGAATTCTATACATGTGATGAATTAAAACAAATTATTGTTAATTTCTCCCGATTAATAAACCTCAATTTAGAAGATAAAGCATCTTATGATTTGGCAAAAATATCTCGAGGGACTCCAAGAATTGCTTTAAGATTATTAAGACGAGTTAGAGATTATGCTCAAGTTGTTATGAAAACTAATACTGTCTCAGTGAATTTAATAAAAAAAGCTTTAAATTCTTATCAAATAGACGAAAAAGGATTGGATTCTTTAGATAGACACTATTTATCTTTTCTTAACCAAAACAATAATATTCCAACTGGCCTTGATTCAATTGCATCTGGGTTAGGCGATGATCCTTCAATGTTAGAATTTGTTGTTGAGCCATATCTTATTAAAATTGGTTTTCTCACGAGAACTCCTCGAGGAAGATTGCTTACTGCTACAGGAAAAAAGTACATTGATTCAAAAGATGATAACTTTTAAAAAAGTTAAGGTTTGTTTTTTATTAATTTTTATTTTTTTCAATATTTTTTATATTGCACCATGCTATTCATTATCTTCGAGAGAGGATTTGTTTAGAAATGCGTTAGATCTTAGTTCAGGCGGAAAATTTAATCTCGCTTTACAAGAATGGAATCAATATCTCGATTCTTATCCTGATGATGCTGCAGGTTTTAGCAATAGAGGAAATGTAAGACTTGTTGTAGGAGATGTTAAGGGATCAATAGATGACCAAAATAAGGCAATAAGTTTGAATCCTAGTGAAATAGATCCTTACATTAACAGGGGGATTGCTGAAGAAGCATTGGGTTTATGGTCGCAAGCGAAAAAGGATTATATGTTCGTTATTTCCCTAGATAGTGAAAATTTCTCTGCATTATATAATTTAGCTAACGTTGAAGGATCTACATCCCATTGGGATAAAGCAAGAGATTTATTCTCAAAAGCTGCTTTATATAATCCAGGATTTGCCATGGCTAGGTCAAGTTTGGCGTTAGCAGATTTACAGTTGGGAAATATTGATGAAGCTGAAAAAGAATTAATAAAGTTAATTAGACGGTATCCAACTTTTGCAGATGCTAGGGCAGCTTTAACAGCTTTGAGTTGGTCTAATGGTGAATCTGGTAAAGCAGAGAGTAATTGGATAGCGGTAACTGAATTAGATCCTAGATATAGTGATGAAGAATGGTTAAAAAAAATAAGAAGATGGCCTCCTCAACCAATTAAAGATTTAATGAATTTCATCGATTTAAAATAAGTAATGAATAGAGATCAGTTACATAAAAAAATTGATTCGTTTAATGATGAACTAATTAACTTAAGAAGACATATCCATGAACATCCGGAATTAAGTGGACTTGAAAATCAAACAGCGATCTTGATCAGTGGTTTTTTAAAAGATATTGGTTGGAAAGTTAGAGAATCTATAGGTAGGACTGGAGTTATAGCTGATTTTGGCCCCCTAGATAAAGGTATTATAGGTTTAAGAGTGGATATGGATGCTTTGCCAATATTTGAGGAAACTAAATTAAGTTTTTCTTCAAAAGTAGATGGTGTTATGCATGCCTGTGGTCACGATTTGCATATCTCGATTGGATTGGGTGTCGCAAAAATTATTAAGGATTTAAAACTAAATTTTGGGACTCGGATAATTTTTCAGCCTGCTGAAGAAATTGCGAGTGGAGCTAGATGGATGATTAAGGATGGTGCAACTAATGGTTTAACCCATATTTTGGGAGTTCATGTCTACCCCGATTTATCCGTAGGGACTATTGGCATTAAAGAGGGAAGTTTAACTGCAGCTGCCGGAGAACTTAATGTTGAGATTAAAGGAAAATCAGGCCATGGTGCTCGACCTCATGAAGGAGTTGATGCTATTTGGGCGGCCTCAAAAGTTATCTCGGGAATTCAAGAATCAATAACACGGAAGTTAGACCCTCTAGATCCAGTAGTAATAACTTTTGGGAAAATAAATGGTGGCAATGCATTCAATGTTCTCGCAGAAAAGGTTAATTTAATTGGTACTGTTAGATGCACTAATCGTAAAGTATTTACGAATATTGGTAATTGGCTCAATGAAAATATCACTTCTTTAGCTAATAGTTGCGGAGCTGAAGCAAAAGTAAGATTTAGAGAAATCACTCCAGCAGTTAATAATAATCCTGAAATTAATAGAGTCCTCAGAGATTCGGGAATTAAGGTTTTGGGTCAAAAAAATGTAATCGAATTACAAAAACCATCATTAGGAGCTGAGGATTTCGCTGAATTCTTAAATGAAATTCCTGGAGCTATGTTTAGGCTTGGGGTTTCTAGTCCCAATGGATGTGCTCCTCTTCATAGTTCTAAATTTGATCCGGATGAAAGAGCTATTGCTGTTGGAATTAAAGTGATAACAGAATCCATAGTAAAATTAAACAATGAAAAAATTAATACTATTGGCAAATGAAAATTAATAAAAGATATATTTTATCTTTTGTAGCACCTTTCATGATTTTTATATCTGCTATCGGATTAATATTTAGGGATAATTCCAAGAAGATTTTTTATTTACCTATTGGCTTAATGGGGATTGTAATTATTTTGGAGAGGGGTATAAGCAGACAATTGGATAGAAAAAATATTTTAAAAAAGATAAAGTCTTATCAAAAAAATAAATAAAACAATTTTATTTATTTTCACGCAATATGAGATGACTTATTTTTAGAAAAGAGCTATTAATAAGATAAATACTAGGGGTGCTAAGAACTTTAACTTAGCTGAGATCATACCCTTTGAACCTGAATCATTAATTTCGATGCAGGGAAGTTGAGATTTGATCAAACTTTAGTAATAACACTTTTAAAAATTAAGAAATTATGAGAAGTTCTTGGATTAAGCCTCGCCTTGGGAAAGACAATGTAACTCAGATGAACTTTGCGAGAAATGGATATATCACGGAAGAAATGGATTTTGTTGCTAAAAAAGAGAATCTTCCTTCTTCTTTAATAATGGAAGAGGTGGCAAGAGGAAGATTAATTATTCCAGCTAATATTAATCATTTGAATCTTGAGCCAATGTCTATAGGTATTGCTTCTAGATGCAAAGTTAATGCCAATATAGGTGCTTCCCCTAATGCAAGTGATATCAATGAAGAAGTAGAAAAGCTCAAACTTGCTGTTAAATATGGTGCTGATACGGTTATGGATCTTTCTACCGGAGGAGTAAATTTAGATGAAGTCCGACAAGCAATTATTCAAGAATCTCCTGTCCCCATAGGAACTGTTCCTGTTTATCAAGCTTTAGAAAGTGTTCATGGTTCAATAGATAGACTAACAGAAGACGATTTTCTTCATATTATTGAAAAACATTGCCAGCAGGGCGTAGATTATCAAACTATTCATGCTGGTCTATTAATAGAGCATTTGCCAAAAGTTAAAGGAAGAATTACTGGAATTGTCAGTAGAGGGGGAGGTATTTTAGCCCAATGGATGTTACATCATTTTAAACAAAATCCCCTCTATACAAGGTTTGATGATATCTGTGAGATTTTCAAGAAATATGATTGTACTTTTTCTTTAGGAGACTCATTAAGGCCTGGATGTTTGCATGATGCTTCTGATGATGCCCAGCTAGCTGAATTGAAGACCTTAGGCGAGCTTACTAGAAGAGCATGGGAACATAATGTTCAAGTTATGGTTGAGGGTCCTGGTCATGTACCCATGGACCAAATTGAGTTTAATGTGAGAAAGCAAATGGAAGAATGTTCAGAAGCCCCATTTTATGTGCTTGGTCCATTAGTGACCGATATATCACCTGGTTATGACCATATTTCAAGTGCTATTGGTGCAGCGATGGCAGGGTGGTATGGAACTTCTATGTTATGTTATGTAACGCCGAAAGAACATCTAGGTCTACCAAATGCAGAAGATGTAAGAGAAGGCTTAATTGCTTATAAAATAGCTGCTCACGCTGCTGATATAGCAAGACATAGAGCTGGCGCCCGTGATCGAGATGATGAACTTAGCCATGCAAGGTATAACTTTGATTGGAACAAACAATTCGAACTTTCATTAGATCCGGAAAGGGCAAAGCAGTACCATGATGAGACACTGCCTGAAGAAATCTTTAAAAAGGCGGAGTTTTGCTCAATGTGTGGCCCTAAACATTGTCCAATGAATTCAAAGATTTCTGATGAATCTCTTGATCAGCTAAAAGATAAGCTTGAAGAATGCAATACTTCAGTGTAGTTATCAATTGGTAGTTATAGAATCTCCTTCGTTTTATTAACTACGTTTTCGACAGTAAATCCAAAATTTTTCATACATTCTCCACCTGGAGCTGATGCACCAAATCTGTCCATTGTAATACAAATCCCCTCAAAACCTGTATATTTATGCCATCCAAATGAATGGGCAGCTTCTACTACAACTCTCTTTTTCACACTACTAGGTAAAACACTTTCTTTATAAGATTCTTCTTGCTCTTCAAAAAGTTCTACACAAGGCATAGAAACAACTCTAATTTTTTTACCTAAGCTTGAAATTTCCTTACTTGCTTCAATGCAAAGATTTAGTTCGCTTCCAGTACCAATGAATATTAGATCTGGTGTACCTTCACAATCGGAAACTACATATCCTCCTAGAGCAACTTTGTCTATCGAAGTATTTTCTTGATTAGGCATACCTTGTCTACTTAAACAAAGGGCAGAAGGTCTTTTTCGATTTTGAATAGCAAGCTTATAAGCTCCACTAGTTTCATTGCCATCTCCAGGTCTGAAAACTAGCATATTAGGCATGGCACGAAGAGAAGGGATAGTTTCAATAGGTTGATGTGTTGGGCCATCTTCTCCTACACCAATTGAATCGTGAGTTAAGACATAGATTACTCCTAATTCGCTTAGTGCTGAAAGCCTCATTGAGCCTCTCATATAATCGGCGAAAACAAGGAAGGTTCCACCATAAGGGATAAGACCACTGTTGTGATAAGCAATACCATTAAGTACAGCTGCCATTGCATGCTCTCGAACACCAAAATGTAGATATCTTTTTTCAGGGCTATTTGGCTGGAATGATCCAGTTTCTCCTTTTATATCTGTGTAATTAGAGTGAGTTAAATCTGCAGATCCGCCAATTAATTCAGGTAGATTAGGACCTAGAGCACCCAAACATATTTGTGAATGCTTTCTGGTAGCTAACCCTTTATCATCAGGCGAATAAGAGGGGAGATCTGAGTCCCAATTCTCAGGTAATTTACCCTCTAACATTCTTTTTAACTCGGCTCCTTCAGACGGATATTTTTTTTGATATTCTTCAAATTTAGAATCCCATTCTTTCTCTAAATTTTCACCTTTGCTTATTGATTTTCTGAAATGCGTATATACTTCATCCGGTATTTCAAATGGAGCATATTCCCAATTTAGAAACTCTCTAGTTAATACAGCTTCTTCTTCACCAACAGCTGCTCCATGAATTCCAGCAGTATCAGATTTATTGGGGGAACCATAACCTATGGTTGTAGAAATTTTTATAATTGAAGGCTTGTCTGTAATTAATTTTGCTTTTTCGATTGCTTCAGTTATTCCTTTAACATCATGATTCCCATCTTCAACATGTTGTATATGCCATCCATAA
>CACMXO010000002.1 GCA_902617605.1 uncultured Prochlorococcus sp.
AAATAGAAACATTCATAGCCCAAGGGAGGACTTCAGTAATAAGATTCAAGATTGATGAGAAAATTGAAATTAAATGGGTAGATCAGATAAGAGGTGAAATTAAGTGGCAAGGGAAGGATTTGGGTGGAGATTTAGTTTTGTCAAGAAGGGCTAAGGGATATGAGGTTGGAGATCCTTTGTATAATCTTGCAGTTGTAGTTGACGATAATTTCATGAATATTACTCATGTTGTAAGGGGTGAAGACCATATCTCGAACACTGCAAAACAAATATTGCTTTATGAAGCATTAAATTTTAATTTACCAACTTTTTCGCATACACCCTTAATACTTAATAGTGAAGGAAAAAAATTATCTAAAAGAGATTGCGTAACTTCAATCGACGAATTTAGAGACATGGGATATTTACCTGAGGCCTTATCAAACTATATGGCCTTTTTAGGTTGGTCTCCAAAATCTGCCGACAGAGAAATACTTTCACTTGAGGAGATATCTGAAATTTTTGACTTAAAAGAAATTAATAAAGCTGGAGCCAAATTCAGTTGGGAAAAACTCAACTGGATTAATTCTCAATATATAAAAAATATGGAATCAATAAGGTTAAGTGAGATCATGTGGAAATACTGGGATGATAATGGTTGGGTGCCTCCATCTCAAGAATGGGCTCATAAATTAGCAATTTTGCTTAGAGACTCTATGACTCTTTTAAAAGATTCAATTAATCAATCAAAGCCATTCTTCTTAATCCCTACAATTCAAAAAGAAGGTCAAGATTTTCTAGAGAACAGGGATAGCAAATTATCTCTAAAACTAATCTTAAATTATTTAATTGAGCAAAATACTATAAAAATAAATAAAGAGAAAGCGAAAGAAATAATAAACGAAATCTCAAAAAAGCATAATATTAAAAAAGGGATATTAATGAAATCACTAAGAGTAGCCTTTTTTGGATCTCTCAGTGGGCCAGATTTAATTCAAAGTTGGGAGCTTTTAGCTGAGAGTAAAACTGATAGAACTCGAATTGAAAGATGTCTTTAATCAATTAAAATTAATTTTTTTGGCCTAGTTCAAGTCTATTTGCCAAAGGTTTAGCTGAAAGTCCTTGTATTCCTACTGTCATCAAAATAGTAAGGAAAACTAAACCTTGGAGACGTCCAGCTCCAAGGATCCCAGACTGCTCTAATCTGATAGAGAAAAGAGAAGCTACAGCTGCAGTAACAATACCTCTTGGGGCTAACCAGGCTAAAAATATTTTTTCTTTCAAGTTCAAGTCTTTACCCATTGTTGCTATCCAGATAGCGATAGGGCGAACAATTACCATCAACATAAAAACGCAAACAACCCCTCCCCAGCCAAGCGGACTTAATTCACCCCAAGAAACGTCAGCGGCCAAAAGAGGGAAAAGGACTGTTATTGCTAATTGAGCTAACTCACCTATTAGATTATCCAATCTCTCTTTATCTATAACTTCCCTTTTGCCTACAATAAAACCTGCCGCGACTGAAGCAGGCAAGCCAGATTCTGGTAAAAAATATTCGCAAATTCCATACACAAGGAAAATAAATCCAAGGGTAACTTGAAGCTCTATTCCAAATGAGGCTTCATTTTTTATTTTTTTTAAAATTTCTGATAGTAACCATCCTGCACTTAATCCGATTAAAACTCCTCCCCCTAATCTTTGCATTAATGCTATAAATACATCGTTAATCCCATGAAGATCTCCTAAAGTCAATTCTAAAAGCAGTAACGCTAATACTGCACCAATTGGTTCAAGCAACAACCCCTCAGCTTTTAAAACTTCAGAGAGTGGGGAGGTTAATTTTATTTGTTCCACTAATGGAGAGACAACAGTTGGTCCAGTAGCTAGAACTATGGCACTATATATTCCTGCGACTTGCCATGAGAGGCCAGCGAGCCAATGAGCAATAAAAATTCCAACTGATAATGAAATAAAAAGTCTTACCAATGAAATTTTCAAAACAGTATTTCTTATATTCCCCTCAGGTAGTTTTAAATTTAATCCCCCTTCAAAAAGAACCAAACAGACCAAAAGCCCCACAATAGTTTCAAGCCCTTGCCCAAGATCTAAAGGCTCAACAAGTCCTAATCCTGATCTTCCAATGAATAATCCAGAAAGCAATAAAATAACAACACTGGGGAATCCTGTAAAAGAAGAAAATAATCGAGCGCAAGCGCCTGCAAATACAGTTATCCCCCAAAGTAATCCAAGCCTTTCAGGCGTCATATAAAATTATAAATAATGAAAAAACTAATTATTTTGATTAAATCAATAATCTTATCTCAAGTCCAATAAATACAATACTTTTTAATTTAATTCATCGGCTAATCAAGAGAAATTTTATTGAATCTTTCAAAACTACTTTTTTAGAAAATCAATTTTATTTCTATTAAGAAAACTGACTTATTAGAGCAATAATTATAAAAATAATTCCTATTCCAACAGTTGCCATTCTTCCATTCCATATCTCAGCTTGAGGGGTAAAACCTCTTTTCCACAAATTCAGTTCATTTTTATCAACGAATTTTTTTGTCTCTTTAATCTCGATTTTAGGTTGTTTATTCATTGAAATTAGAATGGAGGGTTTTCTTGATAAAGGCTATTTGCTTGTTCAATTGATAGTCTTCCTGCGACACCTAATTTAAGGGAACTTAAATGATCCTTAAATTTGATTCTGAACAACGCAGCCGCTCCAATCATTGCCGCATTATCTGTACAAAGATCAAGAGGTGCTAAATGAACTTTAATAGATTTTTTACTAGCTTCACTATTCATCATTTTTCTTAATGTATTGTTAGCAGCCACTCCCCCAACCACAACTACATTATCCAAGCCATGATCTACTGCGCATTTTATTGTTCTCTCTACCAAAACCTCTGCCACTACTCTCTCAAAACTTGCAGCAATATCTGTAATTGGAACGGTCTCTCCCGCCAAATTTATTCTCTCAACTAATCTTAATACGGCAGTTTTTAAACCACTAAAAGAGAAATCATATTTAAGAAATCCACCTTTTTTATCAGAGATCTTACATTTTGGTAAATTAAATTTCATTGGGTCCCCATTTTTAGCAATCTTTTCAATTGCCGGTCCTCCTGGATAACTAAGACCTAATAGTCTGCCAACTTTATCAAAGGCTTCTCCAGCAGCATCATCAAAACTTTTCCCAAGTCTTTGCATCCCCCTACTATCATCTACCTTTATCAATTCAGTATGCCCGCCGCTAACAAGTAATGTAAGAAAAGATTTCTTTGGATAGTTTTCTGAAAATAGAATTGAAGATAAATGACCCTCCAAGTGATGAATTCCCAAAAATGGTTTTGAATGTAACATGCAAAGTGATCTTGCGGTTATAGAGCCAACTCGTAAACAACCAACTAATCCAGGAGCTACAGTTGACGCAATATAATCGACTTCCTCAATTTTAATTTTTGCTTCTTCTAGAGCCTTATCTAAAACAAAAGGTAATAATTCTAAATGCTTTCTAGCTGCAAGTTCAGGCACAACTCCTCCCCATTTTGAATGATCTTCAATTTGAGAGGCAATTATATTTGAATGTATTCTGAAAGTATCGCCAATATTAGAAACTATTGAGACAGATGTCTCATCACAACTTGTTTCAATAGCTAAAACTTTATGCATTTTTGATTCAACTTGTTCTATTTTAATATTAATTTCTTACTTAACACACTATAAGGAATTAAAGATTGCAACTTATGAAATTCTTTTTTTCAATCATAACCTCAGTTTTTCTGTTCCTCGGAATTACTCCAATTGCTCTAGCTGCAAATGGGCCTGCATTAAACGCAGATAGAGCTAGCACAGAATATACCGCTTCAGCCCTCACAAAATGCTCTGAAAATCCTAAATTCATTGAGAGAGCAAATTCTGCAACTACTCAAAAAGACATAGCAAGATTTGAAAGATATGGGAAAGCATCATGCGGAGATGATGGTCTACCTCATTTAATAATTGGACCTCCTCTTGAGCCATGGGGGGCCCTTCTAAATAGAGGTCATGAAGGAGATTTACTTATTCCCGGAGTATTGTTCATTTACATTGCTGGAATAATAGGTTGGTCAGGAAGAGAGTATCTAATTGAATCAAAAAAGACTAAGAATCCAGCAGATCTTGAGATCATTATTGATCTAGACTTAGCCAGAAAATGTCTTGTAAAAGGAGCCCAATGGCCTCTTCTTGCTAATAAACAAGGTAGAAATGGAGATTTAAGAGAGAAAGATAACAATATTACTCTTAATGGTCCTCGCTAAACATCCTTAAAAAACTTTCATAAAACAAATGTTCAAAATTCTAAACACAAAATTTGTCAGATCTGCTCCAGTGGTAGCAGCAATTTGGCTAAGCCTTACAGCTGGAATAATTATTGAATTTAATAGGTTTTTCCCAGATTTATTATTCCATCCAATGAGTTGATAAATAGAAAATAATCAAGTTTTTATTAACTTGATTATTTTTTTTGCTGTTTCATCAACATTGTGATTTGTTAATGCAAAATCAAATTCATTTGATACTGAAATCTCATAATTAGCCCTTGAGAGTCTTTTTTTAATTGCCTCTTCTTTCTCTGTACCTCTATTTCTTATTCTTCTCTCTAACTCTTCTTTATCCGGAGGTAGTAAAAATATTGACTGTGAATTGGGAAACTTATTTTTTATTTGCCTTGCACCCTCTACTTCAATTTCAAGTAGTACGGTAAATCCCTTTTTTATTTTCTCATTAACAGAAGACAAAGGCGTTCCATAGTAGTTCCCAGCAAATTGAGCCCATTCAAGAAAAAGGTTTTGATCAATCATTTCTTTAAACTTTTCTTGGTTTAAGAAATAATAATTTTCTCCGTCCTTCTCTCCCTCTCTAGGTTTTCTAGTAGTAGCAGATATTGAAAGCCAAAAATCTTTTTCTTTACCTAATATTTCTTTAACAACTGTTCCTTTACCTACCCCGCTTGGTCCAGTAAGGATAATAAGTTTTTTTTGATTTTTCATATGAAATTTTTTACAGTAAAATAAACATCTTGTGAATTAAAAAGAAATAATGCAAAAAGGTGTTCCACAGATAATGGATATTACATCTATTAGATCTGTCTTGCATTATTTGACAAAGAACATCTTACCTACAAAGTTTGAGACTGCCCAACAACCAGAGCCTAATACAATTCAATTATGTTTCAGAGGAGTTGATTCTCAAACATGGTTAGAAGTTTCATGGAATGGAGAATCTCCAAGAATACTAAAGATAAATAAGCCAGAAAAGATTGGGAGAGAAAGCACACTTTCTAAACAAATAAGATACGGATTAAAGTATATGGCTTTAATTTCGATTGATCAAGATGATTTCGAGAGAGTTATAAAATTTAGTTTTGCGAAAAAACCTGGAGATGAAATTAATAAGTATTTAATTTTTGAATTAATGGGAAAACATAGTAATATTTTTTATCTGGATAATAAACATAAAATAATTGCCGTTGGTAAACAAATTAAATCAAGTCAATCTAGTTTCAGAACAATTTCAACAGGATCAATTTATTCTGGCCCTCCAGTCAATCTCAAAAAACAACCTAGAGAAGATGAGTCTTTTCAATCATGGAAAGACTCAATTTCAATGGTACCTGAGTCTCTGAAATACTGTTTAATAAATACATATCAAGGCGTAAGCCCTATCCTCACAAAACAATTGGAGGTTATTAGTAAAACTGACAATCCGCAAATAATGGGAAAAAATATCGATTTCATTAGCGATTCAGACTTAAAGGAGATATTTAAAAATTGGAAGATTTGGATAAATAGGTTTAAAAACAATAACTTTAAGTTTTCAACATTTAACAATGATTTTTATTGCGTTTGGTTTTTTGATAAAGAAATTAATTGCGAAAATAAAATAGATTTATGCACTAGTTTAGAGAATTATTATGATTATCATCTGAAACAAAAAAAACTTGAATTTTTGGAAAAGAAAATTGAAGGGATAATTTTTAAACAGACCAATACTGAGAAAAAGAATTTAAATATTCAATATGATCTTCTGACAAAATCAGAAAACTACGAGATATATAAAGAAAAAGCTGATAATATATTTGCTTCACATGAAATTAAAAAACAAGACATTATAAAGGGACAAAAACTATATAAAAAATCAAAAAAACTAAAGAGATCTAGAGAATTAATAAAAGAAAGATTAAGTATTTACAAAACAAATTTAGAGAGATTAGAGGAATTCACTACGCTTCTAGAAAACTTAAATTCTTTAGATAATGAAAAACTTTCTATGAGAATCAAACTACTAGAAGAAATTATGGAAGAAATTTGTAACGAGTTTAATATCAATATCAAGAAGCAAAGAGAAGATCAGAAAAGTACATATGAGATAGAGTCATCACCAATTCAAATTGACTCTCCCACAGGATTAAAGCTTCAAGTAGGGCGAAATATGAGACAAAATGATTTAATAAGCTTTAAGTTCTCAAAAAAAGGCGATTTATGGTTTCATGCACAGGAATCACCAGGCAGTCATGTAGTTTTGAAGTCTTCATCTCAAGTAGCATCTGAACAAGATCTTCAAATAGCTGCAGATTTAGCTGCTTTATTTAGTAAGGCAAAAAGAAACATTAAAGTTCCAATTAATTTAGTAAAGATTAAAGATTTGCAAAAAATCAAAAACGGAGGAACGGGTTGCGTTTCCTTTAAAAATGGAGAAACTATTTGGGGAAATCCTACAAGAGGAGAAGATTACATTAAAAAAAATCTTAAAACAGTAATTTAGTTTATAATAAAAAAAATTTTTAAATCTAAATGTTTGATTTTCTTTTAGGCACTCATGAATTTTTAGGAAATCATAGTTTTCCAGAATTTATTGTTGGATATCTATTTGGTGCTGCATTAATAATTGGAGCTCCTACTGTTTTCTTACTACTTGCCTTCGTAAGCGCTTTAATGAAAACAAATGGGAAAATGGGTGGATATAGAGAATATGAAACTTATGGTGAATCATCTTTAAATAATGCCCCTCCTTTCTTATTACCAGATCCAACAAATCCTAAATTAAGCAAATAATTAAGTTTATCAAAAATAAATTGGACTTTGACAATAGTAGTTTTAAACCTTTTTCTTACACAATTTTTATCAAATAATAATGAGAGGTACCGGTCAAAGTGAAAAAAAATTTTCAGATTCGATGACTTTTAGTGATCATTTAGAGGAGCTTCGTCAAAGGATACTAAACTCAATTTACTCAATACTTATTTCAATATTCTTTAGTTTTCTTATCATAAAGCCATTAATATCTTTTTTAGAAATTCCAGCTGGTGATATTCATTTACTACAACTTGCTCCAGGAGAGTTTTTATTTGTAGCTATTAAAGTTGCAGGTTACAGCGGATTGATAGTTTCTATGCCTTATATTTTTTATCAAATAATATTATTCATTTCTCCTGGTTTAACAAAACAAGAAAAAAGCCTTATCTTGCCTGCAGTTTTTGGTTCAGGTCTTCTATTTTTTTTAGGATTAATTTTTTCATGGTGGATATTAGTCCCTGCAGCAATAAATTTCTTCATTGGTTTCGGTGCTGATATTGTTGAACCAACTTGGTCTATAGAAAGATATTTTGATTTTGTTCTCTTATTAATGTCTAGCACTGCAATAGCTTTTCAATTGCCAGTATTACAATTTATTCTTGGTTCTCTTGGAATAATCACAACAGAAAAAATGATTTCAAATTGGAAAATGGTTGTAATTTCCTCTGCAATATTATCTGCAGTGATTACCCCTTCAACTGACCCATTGACTATGTCATTGCTATCTATATCGATTGTGTTTTTATTTTTTGTAGGTACTGGATTAACTTACTTATCAGAAAATCTTAAGTCAAAAACTCTTTCATCTTCTCATTAAGATCTAACTGCAAGCTGACAGCTCTACCTAACCTTGGCTTAGCATTGACTTTCTTTAGCCATACCCTTACTTCTTCTGAATATCCACATCTATTTAAAATCTCGATTTTATCAGCTATCGATTTTTTATATTCATCTTCACTTAAAGGGAATGATTCCTGTCCAAGAAATCCCCACATCATTTGAAAATACACGAATTTTCCTCTTCTAAAGAGTCTAAAATCATATTTTTTACCCCAGCGATGAATCAAATAATGTATAACTTCATCTACTATCAATGGGTTCATTTAAATCAATTAATTAAGACTTCCTAAACTTTTACTTTAAATTATTAAAAGTCCTATCTATTTGCAACAGAAATTGAACAATTTGCTCCATAATAACTAATAAATAACAGAACCAAGTAGCGAATGACTCAATTAAGTTCCAATGATGTCCCTTCTATGGGTCGAAGGCAATTTATGAATCTTCTCACATTTGGTACTGCAACTGGTGTAGCTTTAGGGGCCCTTTACCCTGTAGCTAATTATTTCATGCCTCTAAGAGCAGGCGGTGGTGGTGGTGGAACTTCTGCTAAAGATGAATTAGGGAATCCAGTAACTAAGACAGGTTGGTTAGCTACCCATCAAGCAGGAGACAGAAGTTTAGTTCAGGGTCTAAAAGGAGATCCAACTTATTTAATTGTTAATGAGGGTGGGGAAATAGGAGAATTTGGTTTAAATGCAATTTGTACTCATTTAGGTTGTGTTGTCCCATGGGATAGTGGTGCCAATAAATTCATATGTCCTTGTCATGGCAGTCAGTACGATACAAATGGGAAGGTAGTAAGAGGGCCTGCGCCATTATCATTAGCTCTAGCTCATGTCGATATTGAAGATGATGCTGTACTAGTCAAACAATGGTCAGAAACTGACTTTAGAACTAATGAAAATCCATGGTGGGCTTAAAAAAAATGAAAGGTCTTAAAAATCAAATCATGAAAAAAACAAGTTTATTTATCTGTACTCTGCTTTTCATTTCAAGCATTGTATTTTATCCAAAGATCAGTTTTGCTTATCCATTTTGGGCTCAGCAAAACTACGAATCCCCAAGAGAAGCCACAGGTAAGATAGTCTGCGCAAATTGTCATCTAGCTCAGATGCCTACAATTGCAGAGGTTCCACAATCTGTTGCAGCAGACAGTGTTTTCAAAGCTGTAGTCAAAATACCCTACAAAAATGATTTAAAAGAGATAGGGGCTGATGGTTCGGAAGTCCCATTACAAGTTGGTGCTGTTGTAATGCTGCCTGATGGCTTTAAACTTGCTCCACAAGAAAGATGGACCGAAGAAATAAAAGAGGAGACAGAAGGGGTTTATTTCACTAATTACAGTGAGGAGAAAGATAATATCATTATTGTCGGACCTTTACCTGGCGATACCAATAAAGAAATCGTTTTCCCTGTACTTTCCCCTGACCCATCCACTAATAAAGATTATCACTATGGAAAATACTCGTTACATATTGGTGGCAATAGAGGTAGAGGTCAGGTATATCCAACTGGAGACAAGAGCAATAATGTAGTATTCACTTCTTCCACCGCAGGAACTATAAATTCAATAGAAACAATTGAAGATGGTAGCTATCAAATCAATATAGAAAACGATAATGGTGAAATAACTACTGAAGCAGTCCCTGTTGGTCCTCAACTTATCGTTAAGGCGCAAGACAAAATTAATGTAGGTGACCCTCTTACTAATGATCCCAACGTTGGTGGCTTTGGGCAATTAGATGCTGAGGTTGTACTTCAGAGCCCTTATAGAGTTATTGGATTGATTGCATTCTTCATTGGTGTAGGCTTAACGCAAATACTTTTAGTATTAAAGAAAAAACAAGTAGAAAAAGTGCAAGCAGCAGAGGGTATCTAACTTTCTCTAAATGCTTATACTTCAAGCTTTTATACAATCTCCAGGAGAAACTTTTTTAAATTTAGGATTTATAACTATTAGATGGTACGGACTTCTTATTTCGGTTTCAGTTTTAATAGGCCTATTTGTTTCTAAAAAACTAGCAAAGGCAAGAAATATTAACCCAGATTACATTAGTGAAATACTTCCATCATTAATAATATCTTCAATAGTTGGAGCTAGAGCTTATTACGTAATTTTTGAGTGGAGGCAATATAGCGGAGAGAACTTTTTTACTTCTTTTGAACTATTCAATAACATCATTCAAATACCTTCTTTTCTTGCAGTTTGGGAAGGAGGCATAGCAATCCATGGAGGTCTAATTGGAGGATTAATATCAATTATCTATTTCTGTAAATCGAAAAAAATTAATTTAAAAACTTTTATAGATATATTAATACCCTCGATTATTCTTGGACAATCAATAGGAAGGTGGGGAAATTTTTTCAATAATGAAGCCTTTGGAGTTCCTACAAGTTTGCCTTGGAAATTATTTATACCCATCCAAAATAGGCCTTTAGAATTTATTAATTATGAATTTTTTCATCCTACATTTCTCTATGAGTCATTGTGGAATATTTTAATTTTCATCCTCCTCATTATTATTTTTAATAAACAAGGTAAAGCAGATTTTTTCAGGCCTGGCTTTATTAGCTGTCTTTATTTAATAAGTTATAGCTTTGGAAGATTCTGGATTGAGGGTTTAAGAACTGACCCACTATGCATTGGTGGACTTCCACCTTTTTGTGATGGCGGTATAAGAATGGCTCAATTTATAAGTATTTTTCTATTTTCTTCTGGATTAATTGGAATATTTTTTTTAAGATTGAGAACGTATACCGGGAAAAATAGAAAGAATGAATAAAAAAATATCCTTTATTGGTGTTGGTCCAGGGGATCCAGAATTATTAACTTTAAAAGCATTAAAAAAGATAAAAATTGCAGATGCCATTATTTGGACTGACTCTCTAATTCCTGAAAAGATTTTAGATTTTGCCAAAGAAGGTTCTGAAAAAATAAAAACTAGTTCGCTCAACTTAGAGCAAATCACCTCAATTATGATAGAAAAGTTTCAGGCAGGGAAAACTGTTGTAAGGTTGCATGATGGAGACCCTTGCCTTTTTGGCGCAATTAGAGAGCAAATCGAAATTTTAAAAAATGAAAAAATTGAAATCGAGGTTGTTCCTGGAATAAGTGCTTTTCAAGTTGCTGCAGCATATCATGAAGCTGAGTTAACCATCCCTGACGTAACACAAACAATAATTTTAACTAGAGCAGGAGGGCGAACAGGGATGCCCGAAAAAGAATCTCTGAAAGATCTTGCGAAACACAATTCTTCGATATGTCTATATCTAAGTGCTAGGCATGTGAAAAGGTCTCAAAAAACTTTACTAGAGTTTTACCCTCCAGAGACAAAAGTGATTGTTGGATTTAGAGTATCTTGGGATGATGGTTGGACATCATTAATAGAACTAAAAGATATGGAAAAATTTTCTATTGAGAAAAAACTAATTAGAACAACCATTTACATAATTAGCCCAGCAATAAGTAATTCTCAAAAAAGATCTAATCTTTATAATCCATCTTATAGGCATCTCTTTAGGAATAAAAAATCTTAAAGTTGATAGAAAAATATTAATTACTATAATTAGTAAAAATTTATTTGCTTTGAAAGAAATAAAATCTGTTTCGGAAAACAACAATAATAGAGAAATTTCCTCTTTAAAGAGAATTGGAAATTTCATTAAAGAGGCAAGATTAAGTAGAAATCAATCTATTGAAGAATTGGCGTCTAATTTAAAAATTGGAGCTCATCAACTTGAAGCCATAGAAGAGGGTAATGAAGAAAAGCTACCTGAAAAAGTATTTGTAAAAGCAATGATTAGAAGGATTTCACAGAAGCTCAAACTTGATACAGAATTTATAATGGATGAATTCAAGACGGAGAGGCAAGAGGTGAAAATTGAGGAAATAGTTGAAGAAGTTTCCAAAAAAAATTACAAGTCTAGGCAATCTAAGAATCTTAATCCAGTAGGGTTCATAATATTTATTTTAATTTCAGGCTTTCTCGGACTAATCGCATCTTCCTTAATTTTCAATTTATTTTCAGACTCTTCGCAAAATCAAACTCCAAAACAAGAACTTATTAAAAACTAAATAACTTTTAAATCTAAATTCTTTAGGTCTTTTATTACATTACGGCATAATCCTAAGTTCCATTTTTCAAGTAAAAGATCATGGTTTTTATCAGAAGGTAGAAGCTCGAATGTAAGGATATTTTCCTGCAATTTTATTTTAACTGAAGAAATTACCTTATCAGGTCTTTGGTCAAGAGATGCTGCAAGTCTCAAAATTAATGACATTTCAAGAACTAATGTTTTATCTTCTTTGGATATTAAATTTTGCCAAGACTCATGTCTTTTCTTGGGGAGAGTCTTTCTATGGTATCTAGCAATTGAAGCAATAATATTTGTTTCTGCTTCAGAATATCCCAACAACTCACAATTTTTTATTAAGTACCAAGAGTGTTTGTGATATGAACCAACATTTACGTATTTCCCACAATTATAAAGATTAGAAGCTGCCCAAAGAAGTTCTTTAGCTTTAGGGTCATTATCGCTATGAAAGATATTTTTAGTCTGATCATAGATTTGAAAGGCAATATCAATAACTTTCTCAGCTCTTGTATTATCTACTCCAAACTTTCTAGCCTGATGTACTATAGTTGTTTTTCTAATATTGCTTTGAACATTTAACTCGTTTTTAATTATCCCTTTACGAAGCATCCAATCTACAACCAAACCCTCTCGAAGCGCCCTCTCACTTATTATTAATTCATTAAAGTTCAACATCTGCATTGCAGTGTTTAATATCAATGCACCTGGAATAATTATTTCTGCTCTTCTCTCACTTAATGAAGATATTTTCTTGATTTCCGAAACTGGCAATTTAATGAGTTTTTCCAATACATTTTGTAAACTTTCCCTTTTAAATTTATAACCATGCAACTTTTGTTTAGATTCTCCCAAATCATCTGAAATCAAATTTCCTAATGAGGTTGCAGTGCCACTGGTTGCAATCATAGATAAAGGCTTATCTCCTTTAGATCTACTCTTTATTTTTCGAACCGATGGTTCTAGAGATCCTTTAATAAAAGTTTTTAGAAAACTCGATCTTTCTGAATTTATAGACTCTTTATTTAAAAAATCATTTTTAAGTCTTACCGCACCAATTCTTGAACTTGTAAGAGCTTTAGCATCTTTTTTATCTGCAAGTATTAATTCTGTAGATCCTCCTCCAATATCTATGATTACAAAAGACTCGTCTTTAAAAGCCATACCAGAAAGAACACCAAGGTAAATTAATCTGGCCTCCTCAGAACCACTTATCATTTCTATTTGAATATCAGTTTCATCAAGCACTCTTTTAATAAAATCCTGACCATTTGGAGATTCCCTAACTGCACTTGTTGCTGCTGTTACTATTTGTTTTACTCCATTACTTTTACAATATTCCTTAAATCGCTTAAGAGTGACTAATGCTCTTTGGATTGATTCTTCAGTAAGATAACCCTCCTCATCTCTTTCTCCAAGACGAGTGGTTGATTTATCAGTGAATTTTATTGTAAATGATTTTAATTCTTGATTAATTTCTGCTACCAAGAGATGTGTAGAGTTAGTTCCAATATCTATAGAAGCTACTAAAATTTGCTTTTCTTGAAAATATCTTAAATCTTGTTTCGGTATCATTTCTTTTTATAAGATTCAGAGATCTTTAATCCATTAATAAATATACCCAAGATTGATTATTAAGTAATAGAAATCATTTAATCCTAGTAAGATTATTTAAAGTTATGAAATATACAATAGGTCATATGCAAAATAAAAATCGACAGATTAAATTAAGTACTTTTTTTGAATTATTAAGGTGGAATAAGCCGACTGGAAGAATGATCTTACTTATTCCTGCTGGATGGAGTTTATATTTAACCCCAGATGCTAATCCAACATTTTTAATGTTGCTTAGAATAATCTTGGGCGGAATACTAGTAAGTGGATTAGGCTGCGTAGTTAATGATATTTGGGACAAAAAAATTGATCAAAGAGTTTTCAGGACAAAAAATAGACCTCTAGCTGCAAATAAAATCGGTATTAAAACGGCTTATTCGATTCTTTTCTTTTTAATTTTATGTAGTTTCTTTTTAACTTTGTCACTACCTCAACCTAGCAGAATCCTTTCCATTTCACTTGCTTTTTTAGCTTTACCTATTATTTTAATTTATCCTTCTTCCAAAAGATGGTTTAAATATCCTCAATTAATCCTATCCATATGCTGGGGTTTTGCTGTCTTAATTCCCTGGGCCGCAAATGAAGGCAATTTAAATAGTATTGTTTTACTGTTTTGCTGGCTAGCCACTATTTTTTGGACTTTTGGCTTTGACACAATTTATGCATTAGCAGATAAAAAATATGATATCAAAATTGGAATAAATAGTTCCGCTGTTAATCTCAAGAACAATACAAAAATAACTATTCAAATTTGTTATCTATTAACTTCTATTTTTCTCGCATTATGCGGATTTATTAATCAAATGGAATTTATTTTTTGGCCAATTTGGCTCACAACGGCAATCTTAATGCAGCGAGATATATTAAAGGTATTTCCTGAGGAAAAGCAATCAATAAAAAATATTGGGAATCACTTCAAAAATCAATCAATTTATGGAGGATTCCTTTTATTAGGAATTATTATTGCCTCATAAATTCTAACAATGGTTTTTAAATTAAAAAAAGGTGATCTAATAGATATTTTAGCTCCTGGCTCATTTATTGATGAAGAAGAAAATTTTCAAAAAGGCATTGAAATCTTAAAAAACTGGGGCTTGGAAATTAATGAAAATAATTCTCTATCAAAAAAATTTGGTTATTTTGCAGGTGATGATCTAACTAGATTTGAAGAACTGGGAAAAGCACAAAATAGTAAGCTAATCATTTTTGCAAAAGGAGGCTGGGGTTCAGCAAGACTTTTAGAAAAAGAACCTTCTTGGCAAAATGGTTTAATGCTTGGATTCTCAGATACATGTTCTTTATTACTATCTAAATATTCTCAAGGATTTATAGGTTCTATTCATGGCCCAATGGTTACTGGCCTTTGCGAAGAGCCAGAGTGGAGTCTTAAGAGATTAAGAAATTTACTTTTTGAGGGATACGTTGAGGACATAAGAGGAATTCCTTTAAGAGCTGGAAAAGCCAAAGGAGAAATTATCGTTTCTAACTTAACTATTGCTACTTTTTTAATTGGTACTAATCACTTTCCAGATTGCAAAGGAAAAATAATAATTTTTGAAGATATTAATGAAGATATTTATAAAATTGATCGCATGTTAACTTACCTCAGAATGACTAAAACACTCTCTGAAATTGCTGGTATTGGATTCGGAAGTTTTTCTAATGATTCCTGCGAACTTGAATGGAAAGATTTACTAAAAAACTGCATTATTGAAAGACTCCAAGAGTTTGATTTTCCTATTCTTTTTGACCTCCCAATAGGCCACATATCGGGAAATGCTTGCGTTCCCTTAGGTTATAAAGCAACCTTAAATGGTGATGATGGCATTCTTAGTATCGATACACCTTTTTAACTAGGGGTTCTTCACAAAAAGTTTTGCTATTTTCAAATCTATAGGGGATGTAATTTTTATATTTGAATAAGTTCCTTCAATAATCTTCACTTTCCAATGAAGCATTTCGAATAGAGAGGCATCATCTGTGACTTCCCAGTTTTTATCAATTGCCATCTTATGAGCTTTTTTTAATCTATCTACCAAAAAGCCCTGAGGAGTTTGTGCTGCCCATAAATAATTTCTATCTGGTGTTTCTTTAATAAAACCTTCATTATCTACAATCTTTATAGTGTCAGTGACCTTAGTAGCCAAAATTACAGCTTCATTTTCATCTAATTCCTTGACGCAAAGGTCTATCAATTCAGGATTAATTAGACATCTAGCACCATCATGTATTAAAACTTTTTCAGCATTTTTTGGTAACGCTTTTAAACCATTAAAAACTGACTGTTGTCTGGTATCACCACCATCAATCCATTTAACTTTATAGGCAAAATCCTTTGCAGAATTCAATAATAAATTTTTATCTTTTGGTTGCCCAATTATTCCAACCCAGTTTGTTGAGCTTGCAGAAAATACAGATTTAAGTGTCCAATAAATCAGAGACTCTCCCTCTAAATCAATAAGTAATTTATTTTTTCCTGCTTTCATTCTGCTACCACTCCCCGCAGCTGGTATTAAAAAGTGCACAATATAAGGTCTTAATATTTTCTAGACAATTATAAATAAAAGCTATATCTTTACACAAATAGTACTACGATTGAAAATTATAAAAATTTCATAATGTCCAATACAGATTCATTATCAGGCAAAGTTGCTTTAATCACTGGAGCTAGCAGAGGAATTGGTAAAGAAATTGCTTTAGAATTAAGCCGCTTAGGAGCAGAAGTTTTTATTAATTACTCTTCTTCTGATGAAAAAGCTGAAGAAGTTGTAAATTTAATAAGAAATTCGGGAGGTAATGCTCATAAATTAAAATTTGACGTTTCAAAAGAAGATTCTGTCAGTTTAGCTTTTGAAGAAATAATCAAAATCAATGGCACCATTGATATCCTCATTAACAATGCTGGCATTACGAGAGATGGACTATTGATGAGAATGAAATCGGAACAATGGGATGACGTACTAAATACAAACTTAAAAGGAGTTTTTCTTTGTACAAAATATGCTTCAAAATTTATGATGAAAAAAAGAAGTGGTAATATCGTAAATATTTCATCTGTTGTTGGAATAATTGGAAATCCAGGGCAAGCAAATTATTCTGCCGCCAAAGCTGGAGTTATTGGATTTACCAAAACTTGCGCCAAAGAATTTGCTTCAAGAGGTATAAACGTAAATGCAATAGCTCCAGGCTTCATAGAAACAGAGATGACTGAAAAACTCGATACTGAAGAGATTCTTAAAGTTATTCCTTTAGGTAAATTAGGAAGTTGTACTCAAATTGCAAACTTAGTATCATTTTTAGTTTCAAGTGATGCAGGAAAGTACATTACAGGGCAAACAATCAGTATTGACGGGGGTATGAGTATTTAATTACGTGCCTTCATAAGGCTGGCCCAATTCATCCCTCAATCTTCTAATTTTTTGTAAAAGTTTTAGTCTTCGACTCCTTGCAGTTAATGTCAAGAAAAATCTTAAAGGAAAGTAGATTAGTGTCATAGCAATCGCGAGGATTGCAGTAAGAGTAAAAATAAGATTATTTGTTTCTTCCATAAACTAAAGATACTCTCATTTTAGTTAATTTGTATGTCTCGTTAAAAGAAATTCGGCTTTCCCCACTAAATTAAACATCCCTTAAAAATGATTCTATGGGAGATTAGAATAAGATTAAAGATCAAATAAACATGGCTAAACAGTTGAGTTTTTCTAATGAATCAAGAGAAGCGTTAGAAAAAGGTGTAAATTTTGTAGCTGATGCAGTAAAGGTTACAATTGGGCCAAAAGCAAAAAACGTTGTCATAGAAAAGAAATTTGGTTCGCCAGATATTGTAAGAGATGGATCTACAGTTGCTAAAGAGATCGAGATTGAAAATCCTATTTCTAATTTAGGTGCAAAATTAATAGAACAAGTTGCATCCAAGACAAAAGAGAGTGCTGGTGATGGAACAACAACTGCAACCATTTTGACTCAGAGGATGGTTCAGGAGGGATTAAAAAATATTGCTTCTGGTGCCAACCCTATGGAGTTAAAAAAAGGTATGGAGGCAGGCCTAGCTTTTGTCTTAGAAAAATTAAGTTCCAAAAGTATTTCATTAAGTGGTTCTGACATCCAAAAAGTTGCAACAGTTAGTGCTGGAGGTGATGAAGAAATTGGATCTATAATTTCGAAAGCAATGGATATTGTTACTTCAGATGGCGTAATAACTGTTGAAGAATCTCAATCACTAGAAACAGAATTAGATATAACTGAAGGAATGTCTTTTGATAGAGGTTATAGTTCTCCATATTTCGTAACAGACCAAGAAAGGCAAGTTTGTGAACTTGAAAACCCTAAAATATTAATAACTGATCAGAAAATCTCAACTTTAGTTGATCTAGTTCCAATACTTGAAGAAATTCAAAAGGCAGGCTCACCTTTTCTAATTCTTGCTGAAGATATTGAAGGAGAGGCTTTAACTACTCTGGTTTTGAATAAGAATAGTGGGGTTTTAAATGTAGCTTCCGTGAGGGCTCCGTTATTTGGTGAGAGAAGAAAAGCTGCCCTTGAAGATATTGCAATTCTTACAGGGGCTAAATTAATTAGCGAAGATAAATCGATGAAACTTGATAAAGTATCGATTAATGATTTAGGCAAAGCAAAAAAAATAACTATCACAAAGGACAAAACTACAATTGTTGCCTTCGAAGACACTAAAGATCTAGTTAAAGCGCGAGTAGAGAAATTAAAGAGGGAAGTTAAAATAACTGAATCTGAGTATGATCAGGACAAAATCAATGAAAGGATAGCCAAACTAGCCGGAGGAGTAGCTCTTATTAAAGTAGGAGCTGCTACAGAAACAGAGATGAAGTATAAAAAATTGAGAATCGAAGATTCCCTTAATGCTACGAAAGCTGCTATTGAAGAGGGTGTAGTTTCTGGAGGAGGACAAACATTAATTGAAATATCTGATGACCTTTTAAATTTAATTGAAACATCTTCAGATGATTTAAGAACAGGGATAAATATAGTCAAAGAAGCTCTTTTGGAACCTACCAAACAAATAGCAAAAAATGCTGGTTTTAATGGAGATGTAGTTGTCGCTGAAATTAAAAGACTTAACAAAGGCTTTAATGCTAATTCAGGAAAATATGAGGATCTAAAAGATTCAGGAATATTAGATCCAACCAAAGTAATAAGATTAGCTCTTCAAGATTCAGTATCTATTGCAGCTATGCTCCTCACAACAGAAGTTGCGATGGCAGACATACCAGAGCCGGAAGCCGCAGCTCCTGGAGTACCAGGTGGAGATCCAATGGGAGGAATGGGTGGCATGGGAATGCCAGGAATGGGTGGCATGGGAATGCCAGGAATGGGTGGCATGGGAATGCCAGGAATGGGTGGCATGGGAATGCCGGGTATGATGTAAAAGCTAACTAGCTTTTTTATCGTTGTTAATCCACTTTCTTAAATTTTTAATATAAGGTAGGGGTAATTTTGGGGTTTCAGTAAATTGATTTATTTTATTAAAATTTTGATTTTTGCTAGATATTTCATTGCTGCTAGCAGTTTCCAGTTCATTTGATTCCCACTTTGTTTCTTCAATATTTTCAAAAGTTTTTGATAATTCAAGCTTAATTTGTTCTTGATTTTCTTCATGTACTTCATCAATTAAAGATATCTGCTCTTGATTTTCTTCTTCACGCTGATTTTCTTCACGTACTTCATCAATTAAAGATATCTGCTCTTGATTTTCTTCTTCACGCTGATTTTCTTTTTGTATTGAACTATGGATTAATAAATCATTTAATGAATCAATCCCAAATCTATGGACCCACTTAAGAACAACATTTTCTTTGAGCAAAAAATTATTTTCTAAAGAGGCTTGTTTAAAAACTTCTATTAAATGATTTTTTAAAAGCATAAAATTTTTAATTTAACTTTCTATTTAACAGAGGCCTTATAATAATCAAGGAAAAAACTGTTAAAGAAAATAAAATCGAGATACAACTCTTACAAGTTAAATCACCATATGGGGCATGTAAAGCCACTAATTCTAAATCCATAGTTTGTGTATAGGCAGTCCTAATAGGTTCAATAGCAAAAGTTAATGGATTTAAAGAAGCTAACCATCCCAGCCAATTTGGCATAAAAGAGATTGGAGCTAAAGCAGTACTCGCAAATAGAAGAGGTAAATTTATTACGAATATAAGAGCGATTAATTCAATATGTCCCGGCAAAACAAAAGCTAAACATAAACTAATTGATGTCACAAAAAGAACTAATAAAATTAGTGTTGTAAATACAATTCCTAAACCATATAAGTTGGGCCAACCATAACCCAAAATGTATGAAACAATCATTATTACAATACTCTGAACAAAGCTCAAGATTGTTATGTAAAAAAAGGAAGATAAAACTATGGATAATCGACTGGTTAAAGGAGCCACAAGCAATCTATTAAGAAATCCAAACTCTCTATCAAACATTAAAGGAAGACCAGAATTTAAGGCTCCGCTAAAAGCAGTAAAAACAATAAGTCCTGCTCCTAAAAAATTGCCATAAGAATCAACTCCTGGCAAAAAACCTTCAGGAGCTTTAGAGAATAATGCACCAAATAAAAAAAGCCAAATTATTGGTTGTAATATTCCTGCTAAAAGAGTTGATGGTCTTCTTTTTAATTGAATAAATAATCTCTTTGTTAAGGCAAATGTTTCTTGATATAAAAAAAATAAATTATACTGTTGTAATTCCATAATTAGCAGTAATTAGTATTCATTATAGTTAGTTAACCAAAAGTTTTTTTATCGCATGGATTGCTTTGATTCTTTTTTTAGGTCTCTTTTCCCTGCCATAGAAATTTCTGCATCCAACAATGTTTTCCCAGTTGCCTGAAGATATACATCATCCAAGCTTGGCTGACTTTGGGTAAGAGAAAAAATTTCAAACTTTGAGAAGGCCAATTCCACTTTTAGCTTCGTAAGTAAATCTTTTTGCTTATCTGCTACGAAATTTATCGAGAAACCTTGAGCTTCATTTATGATAATCTGACTAATTCCATCTAATGAAGATAAAATTTTACATATATTTTTTGCTTCTTCCTGATTACTAAATTCTCTTACTTTCAAAGTTACTCTATCTCCTCCTAATTTATTTTTGAGCTCTGCAGGAGTCCCTTTTGCGATAACTCTTCCATCATCAATTATCACTAATCTGTCTGCCAATTTATCTATTTCATCAAGATAGTGACTACTTAAAATAATGGTCATTCCATTATTTCTCAAATCCTTCAAAAGTTGCCATATAATATTTCTACTTTCGATATCTAAACCAACAGTAGGTTCATCCAAAATTAATACTTGGGGCAAATGTAAAAGTCCAGCTGCCAGATCTATTCTTCTTTTCATTCCCCCTGAATAAGTTCCGCACTTTCGATCAATCCAATCATTCATTTCTAATTGATCTATTAATTTCTTTATCCTTTCATATTTTTTATTTTTGTTGATGTGATATAAATCTGATTGAAAATCCAAAAGCTCTCTTCCGGTTAATATTTTATCAAGTGCAATATCTTGAGCAACATAACCAATTAATTCTCTAATTTTCCTTGAATTTTTTTTCAGATTAATATTATTTATAAAAACTTCTCCGCTATCAGGCTCTATTAAAGTAGCGAGTATTTTTATTAGTGTTGATTTGCCAGCACCATTTGGACCTAGTATTCCGAATAATGTGCCAGCTTCAATTTCCATCGATAAATTTTTTAATGCATTGATATCTGAATAAGATTTTGAGAGCCCTTTAACTTTTATATAATTCATCAAACTTACTATTTACTTAAAAAACATTTTACATCTAATTTAATTACTAAGCAGGGATACAATAGATAAAAATATTTGCATAGATTGCTGCTCAAATTCCACGGATAGTTGGGTTCTAGAAATTAATAACAAAAGACAAATGCCAAACATGTAGAGAATAGACCACCTAAAAAGAGACTTTGCTCTTGAAAGATCATCAGGAGATTTCTTTAATTCATTTATTAATTGCAAAAGTCTTCCATTAAATGGCAATAACATAATTCCGTATAAGAGACCCCCTTCAGGTAGAGCAAAGACTCCCATAATACTCATTAAAACCGTAGCCCATCCGTAACGAGAAATCGCTTTAGCAGTAAAAACAGATCCTTTAACAGAAGGGAGCATAGGAATACCAACAGATGAGTAATCATCCTTCAACAAAATTGCAAGTGCCCAAAAATGAGCTGGGGTCCATAACATTACTAAACCAAACAACCACCAACCACTAAGACCTACATGCCCTGTGGCAGCAGACGCTCCAACTAAGGGTGGTATAGCACCAGCAACTCCTCCGAAAACAATATTTTTTGTCGTACGTGGTTTCAAAATAACTGTATATAAAATTACGTAGCTAAATAAACCAAGAAGAGTTAAACCTGCAGCCAAATAATTTACACCACTCACTAAAAGCATCGAAGCTGCCAAAGTACATGATACGGCGGCTAAAAAAACAGTCTCAGATGATAACTTTCCTGCTGGCAAAGCTCTTTTGCTAGTTCTTGTCATCCTCTTATCTAATTCCATTTCCCACAAGCAATTAAGAGCTCCTGCTGCTGCTGCTGCCAAAGCGCCTCCTCCTAAAGTGCAGATAAGTTTCGGTGAAGACAAAGGCCATTCTTCAGTTAAAGCCATTCCTCCCAAAGTTGTTGCCAGTAAAAGTGGGATTAATCTGGGTTTTGCTACTTCAAGCCAAGGCGGCAAAGTTATTTTTTTTCTTGAAGGTACAACTTCATCCCTAATTGAAGATTTATAGTTCAAGTTTTCTAAGTTACTACTGTTCATGAATTGATACCAACCATTTGAGAATTTAGGGAGTGGTTTAGATCTTTTTTGGTAAAAGGATTTCTAAAAATTAATGTTGTTAATATCGCAATCAATAAAGAGGCGTTAAGTTGATGACCGATAATAAAAATAGGTTCATTCAAATTTGTTTTAAGACTTAAAACACCCAAAGCAATTTGGGAAAACAATAGAAAAATAAGTGCTGAGAGATATTTCCAATTTTCATTTAGCAAACTTCTCTTATAAATTGCAGTGGCAATAATCAATAGAATTGAAAAAGCTATTGGAAAAACAAATAATTTATGAGTATTTAGAATTAGACATTGTTTATTAAAAGATAAACAAATATGTGCCGACCAGGTTGAAGAAAGCCTTACTCCAATAAAAGATTGAATAAGAGTAAGTAAAAGAGGAAAAAACAATAAAAATCTCCACCACATTAATGGCTCTTCTATATCGTCATTTTCTAAATTTTGATTTATTGAAATTGTTGTGATGAGAAGTAGAAAAGCTATTAAAAGATGGCCAGTAACAGTATATGAATCAAGTAAGTTTATTACTGTTAAAGCTCCAAAAGATCCTTGGACAATAACGAGAAAAAGTAATAATGAATAAGTTTTAGGTAACCAATTTGGAATTTCATTTTTCCATATAATTGAAAGGGAAAATTTAAAAAGAATTAATATACCAACCAGAAAAGCATCTAGACGATGAAACCACTCTAGAAATACTCTTAGGTTCATATGATTAAAAGGCAAAAAAGATCCATAACATAACGGCCAATCTGGACAGGCAAGTCCAGCCTCCATGACTCTAGTAGCACCTCCAATTACGATTAGTGCGATAAGTGCCAATACACTATGACTTCCCAACCTTTTAAAAATTGTCAGATATTTTGATTTATATAATTGATTATTAATCAAATGGTTAAAACCTATTATTTTGCATAATAAATTAGATTTAAAAACCAAACATTAATTAAAAATTAATATGTTTAATTTAAAAAATAATTTACTAATTTAATCTTTTTTCCCTGACAATTAACTCTAAAAAGTTATTAATAATACGCCTTTTATTTCATAAATCTTAAGAAGTTGTGAATTTAAATGTTTTTCTTTTAACAAAGGATGCAGGATTAAAAAAATTGAATATCTTGGGGATATAAATACAAATTTTTAGAACTCAATTGTTAAATAAAAACTTTTATTTAATTCTAATTATTTCCCTCGTTTTTGCTATATCTTTTTGGATTGGTTTTAATGTAAATTTGCTCCCAGCTGAAGCAAGTATTAATGCACCAATTTACGATGAACTTTTTAAAATTCTTTTCATCATTGGATTAATTATTTTTATAGGAATGACAATAGCTGTTATTTATAGCTTATTTAAGTTTAGGAAAAGAAATGATCAGATAGGAGATGGTATAGCTTTAGAAGGAAATTTAAGCTTAGAAATTGTATGGACAATTATCCCTTCAATAATTGTTTTGTTAATAGGTTTATATAGCTACAACATCTACGATCGAATGGGAGGGATGAAAGAACTAAATCATAATCACAAAATGATGAGTTCTAACACTGAAAAAATATGGGCTGGAATAAGTCAAACTTCTGATAATGAAATAGCAATAAATAATTTATCAATTGAAGTTTCAGCTATGCAATTTGCATTTCTATTCAATTATCCCAAGGGCAATTTCATATCAGGAGAACTACATGTTCCTGTTGATCAAAAAGTATCTATGAAAATGGAATCCAAAGATGTAATTCATGCTTTTTGGGTGCCAGAGTTCAGAATTAAACAGGATATTATTCCTGGGCAGCCTACTATCCTAAATTTCACTCCTACAAAAGTAGGAAAATATCCGATAATTTGCGCAGAATTATGTGGCCCATATCATGGAGGGATGAGAGCCTCCATCATTGTTGAAGAAGAATCTGATTACAACGAATGGTTTAACAAAAATAAAAAACCAGAGGTAAATTTATGACAATATCAATTGATCCACAAAAAACTAATAATGAAAGTCTTCAACCAAAAGGCTGGCTTAGATACTTTAGTTTTAGCCTTGATCATAAAGTAATTGGGATTCAATACTTAGTTTGTGGTTTTCTTTTTTATTTAATAGGGGGGACCTTGGCGAGCGCTATAAGAATTGAATTAGCTAGTCCAATGTCTGACTTTATGCCAAGAGATGTTTATAACCAAGTTTTAACTTTACACGGAACAATAATGATATTTCTTTGGATAGTGCCTGTAGTTAACGGTGCTTTTGGAAATTATTTAATTCCATTTTATGTAGGTGCAAGAGATATGGCATTCCCAAGATTAAATGCCGTAGCTTTTTGGTTAATTCCTCCTTCAGGTTTGATGCTGGTAGCAAGCTATTTTGTTGAGGGTGCTGCTCAGGCAGGATGGACAGCTTATCCTCCTTTGAGCATAACTACTCCTCAATCGGGACAAATTATTTGGATTATGAGCGTTCTATTACTTGGAGGCAGTTCTATATTTGGTGGAATAAACTTTATCGCGACCATTATCAAACTAAGAAGGCCAGAATTAAAACTTATGCAATTGCCAATGTATTGTTGGGCAATGCTTGGAACAAGTCTATTAGTTGTTTTGTCAACTCCTGTTTTAGCAGGCACTTTAATTCTACTTAGCTTCGATATCATCGCTAATACAGGGTTTTTCAATCCTGTTTTAGGTGGCAATGTCGTAGTTTATCAGCATTTATTTTGGTTTTATTCTCATCCAGCTGTATACATTATGGTCCTTCCTGCCTTTGGTTTAGTTAGTGAAATACTTCCTGTACATGCTAGAAAACCACTTTTTGGATATACAACAATGGTTTTTTCAATAATGGGGATAGTAGTTTTAGGTTTAGTTGTTTGGGCGCATCACATGTTTACGAGTGGAACTCCCCCTTGGATGAGATTATTCTTTACTATCGCCACAGCATTTATTGCTGTTCCGACAGGTATAAAATTTTTCAATTGGGTTGCAACATTATGGGGAGGTAAAATTTCCATCAATAGTGCAATGTTATTCTCTTGCGGATTTATTATAAATTTTGTTTTTGGAGGTATTACAGGAGTTGCTTTGGCACAGGTACCTTTCGATATTCACGTACATGATACCTATTTCGTTGTAGCCCATTTTCATTACATAGTTTATGGAGGAACTGTTTTTATTATTTTCTCTTCAATTTATCATTGGTTCCCCAAAGTAACTGGGAAAATGCTTAATGAAAAATTAGGAATTTTACACTTTATCATTACTTTTATTGGATTTAACTTGTGCTTTGCTCCTCAACATTGGCTTGGTTTAAATGGAATGCCAAGAAGAGTTGCAGAATATGATCCACAATTCCAGTTCGTTAATCAAATTAGTAGCCTTGGGGCCCTTTTGATGGCTATAAGTACAATTCCTTTTTTAATTAACGTATTCCTTAGTATGAGAAATGGGAAAAATGCTGGAGATAACCCTTGGAATGCTCTTACACCTGAATGGTTAACATCTTCCCCACCTCCAGTTGAAAATTGGGAAGGTGAAGCTCCATTAGTTGAAGAACCATATGGTTATGGTAAAGAAATTTCTGAACAAAAATAAAAACATATGACAACACTAGATAGCTCAAAAGAAATTCAAAAAAATAATTCTGAAGTTAATGAAACACATGAAGACTTCAGAATGTTTGGTCTTATAACTTTCCTAATTGCGGATGGAATGACTTTTGCTGGATTCTTTGCTGCTTATTTAACTTATAAAGCAGTAAATCCATTACCAGATGGTGCTATTTATGAATTGGAACTACCAATACCTACTCTCAATACAATTTTGTTACTCGTTAGTAGTGCAACTTTCCATAAAGCAGGCAAAGCACTTTTAAAAGATAAAAACTCAGATTCCCAAAAATGGTTATTTTTTACTGCTTTTCTTGGAATTATATTTTTAATATGTCAATTATTTGAATATTTTCATTTACCTTTTGGATTAACCGATAATTTATTTGCAAGTACTTTTTATGCTCTGACTGGTTTTCATGGATTACATGTCACTTTAGGCACTTTAATGATTTTAATTATTGCTTGGCAATCGAGAATCAATGGCGGAAGATTAACTAGTCAAAATATGTTCCCATTGGAAGCTGTTGAATTGTACTGGCATTTTGTAGATGGGATATGGGTTGTTTTATTTATTATTTTGTATCTTTTATAAAAAACTTAATTTCAAAAATTAAATATATTTTTTATTAATTTATATTGCCACAGTTCTCTTTTTTCGTAAGAATATATAATTATGAATTTGTCAGATAATGCTAGAAGGAAAAGAACTTCTTGAAAAAGCAAAGTTATTAAGTAAAAAATCTGAAGATGAGATAGCTAAAGGTTGTGGGTACGTAGGTCCAAGTGGAAGAATCTTAAGAAAAAGTTTTTATAGGGCGCTTATCGAAGCTAAGGGTTACAAAATAGGCAATGGTCGTCTGGGGAAAAATGGTAATAGAGCTTCAAGAGGCAGACAGACAGAATTCAAAACTAAAGTTCATGGCAATGGGAACCTATTAATTGGTCATGCCTACACCAAAAAATTAGGTCTAGAACCTGGTCAGGAATTTAAAATCGATCTTAAAAAAGAGTCAAAAACAATTTATTTGATTCCATTAAATTAAAAAATATATTTTACCAACCGTTTTCTTTAAGCCACTCGGAAGAAATATTATTTGAAGATAAATCTTGATTACTTTTTTTATTAATTAAAAGTAATTTCTCTACATATTTAATTAGTGCATCTGCCTCAAGGTTTACGCTGTCACCGATATTTAATTTATTCAGATTTGTGTTATGCCAAGTATGAGGAATTATCGCAATAGTAAATATTTCACCTTCCTGCTCATATTTTGCAATCGTAAGACTAATACCATTTACACAAATACTCCCTTTATTAACTACATATTTTGAAAAATTATTATTTTTCCACTTTATTGATAAGAGCCAAGATTTCTCTAATTTTTCTATATTCTCAACTGTTCCAAGGCCATCAACATGTCCGCTGACTATATGCCCTCCTAAACGATCAGACACCCTAAGAGCGGGCTCCAAATTAACAATCTGATTGAGGTTCGACTTTACTCCCAAAGTTGTTTTTTTTAATGTCTCCTCACTTATATCAACAGTAAATTTATTTTGAAAAATCTCTTTAACTGTCAAACAAATTCCATCAACAGCTATGCTGTCTCCGATTGCCATATCAAATAAATTATCTAGAATTTCAATTTCTAAAATATTTTTTTCTTGTCTTAGTTTTCCAACTGATTGAATTATTCCTGTAAACATAGATTTAAGAAAAATATTTTTGCAAAATTTTGTATTTACTTTAATTTACTTTAAATGATTTTCAACTATAAATAAATTAAATAGTAAATAAAAAGAAATTGATCATATTTAGATGATTATTAATTCACAAAAAAGATCATTTGGTAGAGGGGCGAAAGTGAGCTTATTCACTTTAGGGACAATGCGAGCAACTGAAAGTCTCGAAAAAATGTATAGCATAATAAAAAATGCACATTATGTAGGAATTAACCACATAGAAACGGCCCCCTCTTATGGTGATGCTGAATCACTTATTGGAAATTCAATAAAAAAATTAGCAATAGAAGAGAATATAAAAGAAAAAAATTGGGTGATAACTTCCAAAGTTTTACCAAAAGGCGATTTTGACTTTCTAAAAAATAATTTTAAAAAGTCTCTTAAAAATTTAAATCGCGAGAAAATTAATAATCTTGCAATTCATGGACTCAACTTAAAACAACATCTAGATTGGGTTCTTGCTGGAGAGGGTAAGAAATTCATATCTTGGATACTTGAGGAGGAACTAGTTGATCAAATTGGCTTTAGTTCTCACGGAAGTTATTCACTAATTAAAGATGCAATTAACTGTGAAGTTTTTACTTTTTGTAGTCTGCATTTACATTATTTAGATCAATCTAAGATTGCTTTAGCAGAGGAAGCTATAAAAAAAGGTATGGGAGTTTTAGCAATATCACCTGCTGATAAAGGGGGTAGATTGTATTCTCCAAGTGATATTTTGTTAGAGGCCTCTAAGCCTTTTCATCCATTAGAATTAGTGTATCGATTTCTGTTGGCAAAAGGCATTACAACTTTATCCTTGGGAGCGACAAATAAAAAAGATTTTGAATTTGCTTATAAACTTAGAAATTCATTCGAGAAGCTTACACAACTTGAAAAAAGCGCCCTGAATAAAATTGAGGACGTTTCTAATGAAAGATTGCACTCAACCAAATGTGAACAATGCAGATCTTGTCTTCCATGCCCAAATGACGTGCCTATTCCAGAAATACTTCGTTTAAGAAATATATCTATTGGTTATGGCCAATTAGAATTTTCAAAAGAAAGATACAATTTAATAGGAAAAGCTGGCCACTGGTGGGAAGAAAAAAATTCATCATTTTGTCAAGAATGTAATATATGTGTTCCTAAATGTCCTAGTAAATTAGATATACCAAATTTATTAAAGGAAACTCATAACTTATTAATTGAGAATCCTACAAAAAGATTATGGGGATAAGGTCTCATTCCAGATATTTTTAAGATTAATTTTTTGTTCATTTGTTAAGACAGGGAAAGACCAACTATTTTCCCAACATTTCTCAGAAGGTCCTGATATGGGAAGAATTTCAGTTTTATATTTGCTTTGCAAATAATCACTATTGAATGGAAGATACCAGCCCTGGCTTACTAATTTATCTACTATTGATTTATTTTCTAAAGATTTAATCCATTTCATTAATATTGCATTATTTAGATTTGATCGACCAAGTAGAAAATGCCACATCAAAGGTACGCCTTGGCTAGGGAAAACTAAAGAAAGCCTTGGATCTATTTTTAAATATTTTGAACAAAGACTATAAGGAACTATTGCGACAATAGCATCAGAATTAATCAACCAATTGAGCATATTTTTATCATCAAATAACATAGCTTGGCTTTTGAGTTTTTTTAAAGAATTAGATGAATTAATTTTTTGAGCAATTGAAAATATTATTCTGGGACTTTGAGGAAAAATAATTTTCCCAGTTAATTTTTCAGAAAGAAGAAAATCCCAAGATGTTCTTGCTGAAGTTATTAATTCTTTATTATTTTTAATGATGATTGTATAGGGTACTACGCCAATAGGAAATAATTTACTCCTCTGATTTTGATTAAAGCTTCCCAAAAAATCTATCGATCTCTTATCCAAATTTTCGAACAGTGCATATTTATTTATTTTTTCAAATTCTGAAAAATCTATACTAGAAATCCATCCATCATTTATTAAAGTAAAGTCAGAATTCAAAATTGTGTTTCTATTTTTTTGTAGCTGAATATTTTCAAAATTAATTTTTTCCTGCTTCCAATCTTTTGGAATCGTATCTTTAAAAGATTCTGGATAAAAAGAATTTTGTAATGCAATTTTTACTTTATTAGGTAGATTACTGCAAGAGTTTAAGAAAAATAAAAGCGAAAGCTTACCACAATTTAAAAATTCTCTTCTGGTTGCAAATTTTGAAAACATTCAGCAATCCTTCTCTAAAGAAATTTGACCTAGGCCTTTCATCATTACCAGATTTTGTTGACACAATGAAACTATTTCTTCATTCTTAAATCCATCTAAGAAAGCAAGCAATGATATTCCACCAGCACCTACACCTTCTTTTACATGACCTAATTCATAATCCTTCAATTCTTTGTATTTTGAAGATTTAAAATTTAAAGGACTCGCTAAACCTAATAATTTGACATCATATTTTTCATTTATTAGATTTACTAAATCATTTAGAGAATTATCTTTCACAAGCCACCCAGTTGTCGCAATAAAAACATCTTCAATAAGTTCATCTTTATTTTTTTCACCTAAAAATTCTAATACAAGCAAAATGACTGCTAACATCTGACTTCCTCCAGACAATATTACAGGTTGTTTTGCTAACCTGGCACCAATTAATAGACCCATTGAAAAAGCTTGGAAAGGATCACCTACTGCCGCGACAACATCAAAAGAGTCAGAATCAGCCTTGAAATTCGCATTTAAAAGTCCCCTTTTAATTACCTGTCTTCTTAGTTCTCTTGGAGCTTTAAATAAACTACTCCCTACTAAATTAGATACCTCCAAACCAAAAGCTTCCATTACTGCCTGAGCAGTTGTGGTGCCCCCCGGTACAGATTCAGAAATTAAAACTGATTGTTTTAAGGATTTTCCTATCGCAAGACCTTTCTCATAGAGATTTAAAACTCTCTCTTTAGTCATCGATTTACCAGTAGTAAGACAATTTGATGGGCCCAAATTTCTATCTTCTATAACCAAATGATTAAAATAAGGCTTTGCTCCTATTCCCAGCGGAACAATAATTGGATAAGTATTTATCAGCTTTGAACAAACATGACTGATTAGGGCCGGAGTTACTCCTGCATTGAGAAGAGGCAATTTGTATTTATGATCTTTTGAAGCACCCTCAAGTAAAAATTCAGCATCTGCGAGAGCAGTTGTTCGCCTCGATTTTGGATTAATACCTGCTGCGGAAATTCCTGGAATTTGTGATGTGTTAGTACCAGCAATTATAAGAAATATTTTTAAATTTTTAATATTCTTTTTCAGTATTTCTATCTTATTGAGTTGTCTTTTTTTATTGGATTCATTTCCAAAAAAATTTATCCCTAATTCTGTACTGTACATTCTTACTTTTTTTAATTATTAAAATCAACTAAGCTATTTAACAATCTTGGAGGATCTGGGATGGTTAATTTAAATCTAGGAAACAGAGAATAGGCAACTACATGTACAGTTAAAACATAAACTATTTCTTGAAAAATTATTAATAAAATTGCACCTAGTTGTATACTCAAAATCGAGGGATATAAAGGTAAATTAAATAATCCAATTAACTTTTCTATTAGACCATAACTCGCTCTAGTAATTAACACCCAAAGATTATCTCCAACCAAAGTAGATAATGCTATTACTCTTATTAAAAAGCCAAGGGTTCCAATAACAACTCCCCCAGTTAAACTAAGTTTCCAACTCTTTTCTTTAAACCAACACCAACCTAGCCAAAAAGCCAAAATCCCATAAGGAAATAAAAATAAAGTTCCTCTAACAGGACCCATAATTATGAATAAAAGTAGAAATTGTATTAAAAGTCCTTCCAAAGCAATTTTACTTCCCCTTCTCAAGTGCAACAAGATCATTGGGAGGGGCAAAATCAACCTTAATAAAGCTCCCCCAATTGGCAGATAATACAATGCAACCCATAATAAAGACGAAAGAGATGCTAAATAAGAGGTCTCGACAATATTTAATGCTTCAGTTTTTGTTGTTATTTTCATTTTTTGTTGAATATTTTTAATTAATTTTTATTCATACTTTTATTTTTTGAATCTAAGATACGTTCAATCTTTTCTATTTCAAAATTTACCTCAGAATTACTCAATATGGAACTCAACTCTTCAGTGGGATCTTTTGGATCTACATCTTTTAAAATGAATATTATTTTGTAAGATTGAAGCTCAATTTTTCTTTTTTTTGAAAGATTCTTAATTTTTTTATTTTTTTTATCATCAAATTTTTTGTTTTCTTTTTCTAAATTTATATCTTTTTTATTTTCTGGAACATTTTTTGGCTGCACTACTTTTTTAATTTTTTTATTTTTTTTATCATCAAATTTTTTGTTTTCTTTTTCTAAATTTATATCTTTTTTATTTTCTGGAACATTTTTTGGCTGCACTACTTTTTTAATTTTTTTATTTTTTTTATCATCAAATTTTTTGTTTTCTTTTTCTAAATTTATATCTTTTTTATTTTCTGGAACATTTTTTGGCTGCACTACTTTTTTAATTTTTTTATTTTTTTTATCATCAAATTTTTTGTTTTCTTTTTCTAAATTTATATCTTTTTTATTTAATAAGTTATTTTGTAAATCTTCATTTTTGCTTGTTTTTTCTAAATCATTAAAACTACTTTCAAGAAAATTTCCAATCCTCCCTCCAGAGCATGATTGCAAGAAAATTAAAAAAATTAATAAAAAAAATTCTTTTTTTTTTAAAATCATATTTTTTCTAACTTTTCTTTTTCCTTGTAGTTTTTTTATTACTAATCTTTGTTTTTTTTAAAATTGCGCCTTTTTTATCTTTTAGTTTTTCTTCTAAAAGAGATACTGCTTCGTCTATGGTAAATTTTTCTATGTCAGTATCTTTGGCAATCGAAACATTAGTTTTGCCACATTTTAAATAGACACCATATCTTCCATTTAATATTTGAATTTTTTCTTTAAATTCTTTCGGTTTTCCAAAGTCTTTAAGTACCTCTTGACCACCTCTACCCATTTTTGGCATCGCAAGAATTTCTAAAGCTCGTTTTATATCAACAGTAAAAACATCATCCTCTTTTTTTAAGGATCTATTTTCAGATTCAGATTCATTTTTAATCCATTTGATGTAAGGGCCAAATCTTCCTCTATCAGCTTCAACAACTCCTCCTTCTGGATGAACTCCTAACAATCTAGGTAAACTTAAAAGTACAAGAGCTTCATCTAGGGTTAGATCATCAGTTTTCAATTCTTTGGGTAATGACGCTCTTCTTGGTTTAGCTTTATCTTGATCATTATTTCCCAATTGTACGTAAGGTCCATAAGGGCCAAACCTTAAAAAGACTTTTTCCCCAGTTTTCGGATCAGTTCCAAGATCTGATGGGCCACTTAAAATTTGATCAACTTGCTTTATATCTAAATCTCCAGGAGTAATATCCATTGGAAGATTACCTTTAGCCTGAATTTCATTACCAGATTCATCAATTTTTGTACCCTCTAGCCAAGGTCCGTTAGAGCCTATTCTAACTACGCAAGGAAGGTCTTCGAAATCAACTTGTCTATAAGCTTTACCATCAATATCACCCTCTGTTTTCTGAACTTTTACCTCCAAACCATTTTTACCTTTATAGAAAGTTTCTAGGTATGGTAGCCACTCAAGATTACCAGAAGATATTTCATCCAATGAAGATTCCATTTTTGCAGTAAAAGTAGTATCAACAAGATCAGGAAAATGTTCTTCTAATAGAGCAGTAACAGCAAAAGCTGTAAACGTTGGAGCCAAAGTATTGGAAGATATATTCGCATAACCTCTATCAACTATGGTCCCAATAATGCTGGCATAGGTAGAAGGTCTTCCAATCCCTTCTTTTTCAAGAACTTTAACTAATGCAGCCTCTGTATATCTTGCAGGAGGTTTGGTTTCATGAAAAGTAGATTCCTTATTAGTAACTTCAAGACATGTTCCAGTTGTTAAGTTTGGGAGAATAATTTCTTGTTGTTCAAGGGATGAACTTGGGTCATCACTTCCCTCGACATAAGCTCTGAAGAATCCTGCGAAATCAATACTTTTCCCGCTCGATTTAAATAATCCATCCCCTACGCTAATTTCAGCATTAATCATTGTTAACCTAGCTTCCGCCATTTGACTAGCTACAGTTCTTTTCCAAATTAAATCGTAAAGTGATAAGTCTCTACCAGTTAGATTAGTTTCCTTTGGTGTTTTAAATACCTCACCTGCCGGCCTAATAGCTTCGTGTGCTTCTTGAGCATTTCTTGCAGTTGAATTAAATTGTCTTGGTGAGTTAGATAAATATTCTTTTCCATACATAGAACTGACACATTCTCTAGCAGCTCTTGTGGCTTGTTCGGAGAGATGAACTGAATCAGTTCTCATATATGTTATGAAACCTCTTTCATATAGACCTTGTGCACATCTCATAGTTTCTCTTGCAGACAAACGAAGCTTCCTATTTGCTTCTTGTTGTAATGTGCTAGTTGTAAATGGAGGAACTGGCTTACGAGTGGATGGCTTTTTTTCGATTTTTGAGACCAACCAATCCTCTGAGGAAAAAGTCTTCAATAAATCATTTACTTGTTCTTCTCCAATTATTAAAGATTTGTTTCCTTCTTTTAATTTACCGGTTTGTTCGTCGAAATCGGAACCGTTAGAAATTCTTTGACCGTTTAAACTGAATAATTTAGTTTCGAAAGTAATATTATCTTTTACTAGGGAAGCTTTAATCCCCCAGTAACTAGCTTTTTTAAAGGATCTTCTTTCTCTCTCTCGCCTAACAAGAAGTCTTACAGAAACTGATTGGACACGACCAGCAGATAGTCGGGGGGCTACCTTCTTCCAAAGTAAAGGAGATAATTCATATCCAAAAAGCCTGTCCAAGATTCTTCTTGTTTCTTGAGCCTGAACAAGTTCCATATCAATTTCTCTTGTTTGGTCTAAAGCTTTATTAATTGCCTTTTTTGTGATTTCATGAAAAACCATTCTCTTAGTTGGTATTTTAGGCTTAAGTATTTGCAAGAGATGCCAGCTAATACTCTCTCCCTCTCTATCTTCATCAGTTGCCAGTAATAGCTGGTTCGCACCTTTCAATGCATCTTTTAACTCTTTAACAACCTTTTTCTTATCTTTTGGAACTATATAAAGGGGTTCAAAATCTTCTGTTGTATTAACTCCTATCCTTGACCATTTTTCCTTTTTAACCGCAGCAGGTATTTCAGCAGCTCCTTTTGGAAGATCTCTTACATGTCCCATTGAAGCGAGAACTTCATAATTAGGAGGCAAAAACTTTCTTATGGTTTTTGCTTTGGTGGGACTTTCAACAATAACAAGTGTGTGATCCAAGGTTTATTTCAAAAATTGGTGTTTTTGTTCTGTTAGGGCATATTATGATTATTTGAAGCTTTTTCAAGTATTTTCTTCTGAAAATTTCAAAAATCATACCCACAAATTATAATAAAGTTAAGATTAACTCTTAGACCCTTACAATCAAACATCTAATTTAATCCAATTTAATAAAGTGCCCAACGAAATCTTTACAATTAATTTAAATGCTCAAGCCATTATTCCAGAGGCTTTTATTTTATTAGGTATTGTTGGAACACTTCTTGTAGATTTAGCTGGAGAAAAAACTGCATCAAAATGGGCACCAATAATTTGCTATTTATCAATTGGCAGCTCTCTCGTTAGTTTGGCATTGCAATGGAGTAATCCTGTAGAAAGCGCATTCCTTGGGTCCTTTAATTCAGATAATTTGGCAATCGCATTTAGAGCAATAATTTCTTTATCAACCTTAATATCTTTACTTATAAGTTGGCGGTATACAGAACAAAGTGGTAGCCCAATTGGCGAGTTTGCTGCAATAGTTCTTTCGGCCACCCTTGGAGCAATGCTTTTGTGTGGATCTACTGACCTTATTAGTGTATTTATATCTCTGGAAACTTTATCCGTAGCAAGTTACTTACTTTCTGGTTACCTCAAGAGAGATCCAAGAAGTTCAGAAGCGGCCTTAAAATACCTCCTTGTTGGATCAGCTGCTGCTGCGGTCTATTTGTATGGATCCTCTTTTCTTTATGGATTAAGTGGTTCAACAAACTTAACGACCATAGGTTTAGAAATTATCAATAAGCCATCCTTTATTACTTCACTAGCTCTTGTATTTGTCTTATCGACAGTTGCCTTTAAAATTGCTGCTGTTCCCTTTCATCAATGGACTCCTGATGTATATGAGGGTTCACCTACACCTGTAGTAGCTTTTTTATCTGTTGGTTCAAAAACAGCGGGCTTTGCATTTGCAATAAGAATATTAAGCACAACTTTCTCTTCTTTTGACGAAGAATGGAAACTTTTATTTACCATTTTGGCAATATTGAGCATGGCTCTGGGAAATGTTGTAGCTCTAGCTCAAACCTCAATGAAAAGGATGCTAGCTTACAGTTCTATTGGACAAGCAGGATTTGTAATGATTGGAATAGTATCTGGCACACAAGATGGTTTATCATCTGCTGTTTTATATTTGGCTGCATATTTATTTATGAATTTGGGTGCATTTTCTTGTGTAATACTTTTCTCACTAAGAACTGGTTCTGACAGAATTCTTGATTACTCAGGACTTTACCAAAAAGATCCTCTCATTACATTAGGCTTAAGCCTTTGTCTGCTATCTCTTGGAGGGTTACCTCCAATGTTGGGATTTTTTGGAAAGATATACTTGTTCTTTGCAGGTTGGGCGAATCATCAATATCTACTAGTAATTGTTGGATTAGTAACTTCAGTTATATCTATTTATTACTACATTTCAGTGATAAAAATGATGGTAGTTAAAGAACCACAGGAAGCTTCTGAAATAGTCAAATCATATCCTGAAATTAATTGGAGAATTGTAGGATTACCTCCCTTGAGAATTGCACTTTATACTTGTGTCGCAGTAACTGCTCTTGGAGGAATACTGTCTAATCCTCTTTTTAAATTAGCTAATACAGCTGTTTCAGAAACTCCTTTCTTGCAAGATATTATTGCTACAGCAAACAGTATTTCCTAGAAGAATTCTTTAATAAATGTCTAAGAAAGTCGCGAGTTTAAAAAATATATCTAAAACATATGGGAAAGAAGATCTAACTGTTAAAGCCTTAGACAGCATAAACTTAGAAATTTATAAAGGTGATTATTTAGCTGTAATGGGAGCTAGTGGCTCAGGCAAAAGTACAGCTATGAATATTATTGGATGTCTAGATAGACCATCTGGAGGTATTTATAAATTAAATGGAATTCCTGTTGAGAATTTATCTGATGATGAGCTCGCGGAAATACGTAACCAAAAATTAGGCTTTGTTTTTCAACAATTTCATCTTCTCTCAGACGCAACTGCTCTTGAAAACGTAACTTTGCCAATGATTTATGCTGGTATTGATCCTGAGCAAAGATTAGAGCGAGGTAAGAATGCCTTAACAAAAGTTGGCCTCTCAGAAAGAATGAATAATCGTCCAAACCAATTATCCGGAGGTCAACAACAACGAGTTGCTATTGCGAGGGCTATTATAAATAACCCTGCAATTTTATTAGCAGACGAACCTACTGGAGCACTAGATTCAAAAACCACTGAAGATGTATTAGATCTTTTTGACAAACTGCATGAATCTGGAATAACTATAGTTTTAGTTACCCATGAAGATGAAGTTGCAAATCGCGCAAAAAAAATAGCCAAATTTAAAGATGGAAGAATAGTTGAATTAAAAGTAAATTAAATTCAAAACCTTCTAATTACTTTCAGTTGAGTTTCATTTTCAATTCTTAAATTCCCATTGGAATCAATATCTTTAATTTTCCATGTATTATGAGAATAACCACTAGGTAAAAAACTTTTAGTAAGAAACTTATTTGCAGATTTAATCACATATTCTCTCTTCTTATTACATTCAATTGAATCATGAAAAGCTTTAAGAACTTTGGCTGTCCAATAATGTTGATTAATATTCTTAGTCTGAAGTACTTTTGATAATGAAATACCCTCTGATGGAGTGTAATTAAAAACATTCATGCCAAGTCCTACTCTTACATAGATAATTTCTTTGCCTCGTGTTATCACCCTTGGTAAAAATCCAATTAACTTTTTTGAACCAAAAAAAATATCATTTGGCCATTTCAAACAAACATTTATATTTTCTTGTCTAAGCATTTCGCATAACTTAATACCTAAAGATAAATTAAATATTTGACATGCAAATTCTTTTGAAAATATTGGGTAAGCTGCACTTAACCAAATCCCGCCTTTTGGAGAAACCCAAGTTTTTGAGTTTTGGCCAACCCCTGAAAACTGTTCTCTTGCAATTATCGCTAATGGCTGGTTTTTCTTTATTTCAGAATATTCAAGCAAGTTTGTTAGCTCATTTTCGGTATTTTTACATTTTATTTTGTAATGAAGTGTCCAGGTTGGATATTGACCCTGAATTTTTTTTAAATAAAAAACTGTCTTAGCTGCAGGTCCAATAACTTTCACAAATTCTTTATTAAAACAACGAGCATCTTTTAAAAGATTAGATTAACTTTAGTCTTAATAAGTAAATTTTACAAATTGGACAAAAAGTATTTGCCAATAGTGAATAGCAGGAATCCACATCCATTAAAAAATTGTCTTGATAATTTCAAAAAATCATGCGGAGACTTAGATAAACTCTCTAAAATCAACGAAAACTGGAGGAACTTAATCGGCTTAGAACTATTTCAAGAATGTAAACCATTAAATATTGAAAAAAAAATACTTACTATTGCAGTAAATCATCCACAGTGGCGCCAAGCCTTAATCTATAACAAGCATAAATTAAAAGAGAGAATCGAGAAAATTGGAATAACTTTGAATGAAATAAAAATAATCCAAAATTATGAAATTAAAAATAAAAATATCAAAGCTACTAATGCAAAGATAGTTTGGGAAAAGCATCCAAGCAGAATCAATCAAAATAATATGTGCATTTGTACTCTTTGCAATTCCCCTACTCCTGAGGGCGAAATCAAAAGATGGGGAAAGTGTTCTTTTTGTTGGAGAAAAATAAAAAATTAAATTATTTATTTAGTTAAAATTAGTATTCCCATTTGCCCCCCCCAAATAGTTCTATATTTAGCTTTTTTAAATCCAACTTCCTTAGCAATATTTATAAGCTCATTTTTCTTTGGAAAATTACTAATACTTTTTTCAATATATGCGTACTCTGGACCTAAATTAAAAAGGCGCGAAATGGTTACTACAATTAACCTTAAATAAATTTTCTGAAAAATATTGGATAAAGAATTTGTTTTTGAGTGATTAAAATCCAAAAATCCTGCCCTTCCCTTATCCTTCAAAAGATCAAAAACTTTTTTTATTCCTTCTTCAACATTATTCAAGTTTCTAAGTCCATATGACATGCAAATCCCATCAAAATTTTTTGAATAATCATTAATTTCTAATACATCTTTAATTTCCCACTTAATAAATTTATCTTTTTTAAGAACTGATTTTTTTTTTGCAATATTTAAGATATCCTCTGCACTGTCAATCCCAGTAATTGAACCTTTTGGACTAACTCTCTCAGAAATTAAGAATGCTAAATCTCCAGTTCCACAGCATAAATCAGCCCAATCTTCACCATTTAAAGGTTCCAATAAATTAACTAATTTCCTTTTCCATAATCTGTGCAGCCCAAAACTTAATAGATTATTTAAAAAGTCATATTTATATGAAATTTTATTAAATATATTTTTGACTTCGATAGTTTTCGTGAATTTCATTTTTAAATTTTTAACTTATTTCTTTTTAGTATTTAATAAAATTTTTTATTCATATGGTCTGATTGGAAGTTTTTTTCCGAGTAGGAAAGTCTTTATTTCTCTTAAAGAAAGTTTCTTATCATGAAGTAATGATGCTAAAAGTGCTGCTGATGCACTGCCTTTATTGAAAACATCATAGATATCTTCTAAACAACCTGCTCCTCCAGAAGCAATCACTGGAATATTAACAATATTGGTAACAGATTCTGTCAAATTTAAATCATATCCATTCTGCGTTCCATCACCATCCATTGAAGTAAGCAAAATTTCCCCTGCGCCTAACTCCTCAACTTTCTTTGCCCAACTTAATACATCTATACCAGTATTTTCTCTCCCTCCTTGTACATATACCTCCCATTCATCATTCTTATTAACTTTTCTTTTAGCATCAATTGCTATCACGATACATTGATTACCAAATTCTCTAGAACTTTTAAAAATTAAATCTGGATTTTTAACAGCAGAAGAATTCAAACTCACTTTGTCCGCTCCAGCTCTTAAAAGATCATTAATTGAAGAAACAGAATCTATTCCTCCACCCACTGTAAATGGGATTTTTACTGATTTTGCGGTCCTCGAGACAAGGTCAAGTAATGTATTTCTATTTTCTACACTAGCTCTAATATCTAAGAATACTAATTCATCTGCGCCCTCATCAGAATACCTACAAGCCAATTCAACAGGATCGCCTGAGTCTCTCAAGTTAATAAAATTGACACCTTTAACCACTCTGCCATGGGCGACATCTAAACAAGGAATTAAACGAAGAGCTACCATTTTAGTAAAAATTGTCCAAATGCTGTTAATCTTGCATAATAGCTTCCATTTTACCTCTTATGGCTGAAACAAAATTATTACCCAAAATCGGTAGTAAAATCAAAATTAACATTAACAAAGTAAAAGATAGACTACCAGCCAAATTAATCGATCAAATATCCTCGAATCCTAAAGCCGTAATAACAGGCTATAAAATGACAGACGGCAGAAGTATTGGGATCACCGCAAAATTTCAGAATGGTGAGCAAAATTGGTTTTTCCCAGAAGAAATTGAGAAAGGTTAAAGAGTAAAGTGAATGATCCAAAACAACTATTAGGAATTAAGGGTGCCTCTGAAACATCAAGTATATGGAAACTCCGTATACAGTTAATGAAACCCATAACTTGGATCCCTTTGATATGGGGAGTTATTTGTGGAGCAGCTGCGAGTGGGAATTTTGAGTGGACATTTAGTAATGTTCTAGCTTCATTAGCATGTATGTTGATGAGTGGACCACTTCTGGCTGGTTATACCCAAACCATAAATGATTTTTTTGATAAAGAAATTGATGCAATTAATGAACCAAATAGACCAATTCCTTCCGGCAAAATTTCAATTAAAGATGTAAAAATACAAATCTGGGTATTACTTATAGCGGGTTTAATAGTTGCTTTTCTATTAGATTTATATGCTAAGCACAGCTTCCCCTCCGTCTTACTTTTGGCATTAGGAGGTTCCTTTGTTAGTTATATATATTCTGCTCCACCACTCAAATTAAAACAGAATGGTTGGCTTGGAAATTATGCATTAGGAGCATCTTATATAGCTTTACCTTGGTGGGCAGGACAGGCCTTGTTTGGGAAATTAACTATCGTGACGGCGATACTAACACTTGCTTATAGCCTCTCAGGACTTGGAATTGCTGTTATTAATGATTTCAAAAGTGTTGAAGGAGACTCAAAGCTAGGCTTAAATTCTCTACCAGTAGTATTTGGAATTAAAAATGCAAGTAGAATAAGTGCAGGTCTGATTGACATTTTTCAATTAGCAATGGTTATAGTACTAGTCATTATTGGTCAACATTTAGCCTCAGTAATTTTGGTTTTATTGGTAATTCCACAAATTACATTCCAAGATATGTGGTTACTAAGAGATCCTCTAAAGTTTGATGTCAAATATCAAGCGAGTGCCCAACCCTTCCTTATAACTGGAATGTTAGTTACAGCTTTAGCAATAGGACATAGTTTTTTAGTTGCTTAAGGTGCAAAAGATTAAATTCAAATCTTTTGTTTTAATAATTCCAATATTAATTTTGTCTGGAATATCTTTTTATTTTTTTAGTCTAATATTTAGTACGTTAAAATTTGACGTATCTAAAAATAAAAAGTTTCGGGAAACCAAATATTCTTATTTAATATCATCTTCTGATAATAAGATACTAAGCAAATTAAGCCGCAAATTTGAAATAAATAATAGTCATCATAAAATTCCATTTTTTCTTAAACAATCTTTTATATCTTCCGAGGATAAAAGATTTTATAAACATAATGGAATAGATCTAAAAAGTATTTCACGTGCCCTCATCCAAAATATTAGAAGTGGTTATGTTAAGGAGGGAGGAAGTACGATTACACAACAAGTTGCTAGATTACTTTTTCTAAATAATGATTTAAGTTTTCAAAGAAAAATCAAAGAAATATTTATATCACTCATACTTGAATTTAGATATGACAAAAATCAAATTTTAAAATTATATTTAAATAATATTTATCTAGGGTCAGGAGCATACGGGGTAGACGAGGCTGCCCAAGTTTATTTTGGAAAATTTATAGAAGAATTGACATTATCAGAGATCGCATTAATTGCAGGATTAGCTCCAGCTCCATCAATTTATTCACCTTATCAAAATTTAGAACTAGCTATTAAAAATAGAAATAAAGTTCTTGAATCAATGTATGTTGATGGATATATTTCTCTTGTAAATAAGAATCAGGCTATTAAAGAAAAAATAAAATTAAATTATCAAACAGATGATAATTTTTTAGATGATAAATTACTAATAAACTTTATTCTTCAGGAGACAGATAAAAGAATTGGAAGGAAAAATGATTATAAGTTTTTAAAAATTAAATCATCTATCAACAAAGATTGGCAAGAAAAAGGTCAAAAAATATCAAGATATGCAGGGCCTAAAGAACTTGAATTTGGTCTGTTATCTATCGAATCAAATACAGGACTAATCAGGACAATGATAACCAGCAAAAATCCATCAATTAATGAATACAATAGAGTGACTTCATCTGTAAGACCTTTGGGTTCTACTTTTAAAATAATCCCTTATGCTGCTGCATTAATAGATGGAATAAAATTAAGCGATAAATTTGAAGACTTGCCAATATGCTGGGAAAGTTATTGCCCAAAAAATTTTTCAGAAGACTATAGAGGTTCAATATCTTTGATTGAATCATTTAAAAGTTCTTCAAATATTGTTCCGATATCAATAACAAAAAAAATCGGTTTAAAAAATATTATTAATTTAGCTAATTCATTTGGACTAGGTTACGAGCAAGAATTTGAAGAATTCCCATCATTAGCTATTGGCTCTTACGGAGATAATCTTTTAAACATAACAAATGCGTATTCTGCAATAAACAATAATGGAAAGATTCAAAGCCCTGAAATCATAGAAAAAATAGAAACATTTAAAAAACAACCGATTTGGGAAAACAAATCTATTTCCAAGAAAATATTAGACTTAAAGATAAACAAGAAACTTAATAAACTTCTTGAAAAATCTGTAAAAGAAGGCACTTCAAAAGCAGCCTCTATAAAAGGAAAGAAAATTTATGGGAAAACAGGAACATCAGATGGAAATAAAGATCTCTGGTTTATTGGTTCCATTGATAACCTTACAACAGGGATCTGGATAGGTTACGACGATAACAAGGAATCTGAATTATCTAGTGGGAATGCAGCTTATTTATGGAAGAAGTTCATATCTGAAATTTATAAAATTCCAATTAAAAAATAAATTATATTTTTAAGATTTATAAGAAATTATTGCAGAATAAAATCCATCACCAGGATAATCCAAGCTAGGTAAAATTTGCTTTTGGCTAACTAATTTTAAAGTTTTATTTTTTTCAATAAATCGTTCAATTAATAGATTATTTTCATCGGGACAAATAGTACAAGTTGAATAAACTAAAGTGCCATCTTTTTTCAAAAGAGGGAAAATACTCTCCAACAGTTTTTCCTGTAATAAAGTTAAAGATTTTATTTTTTCTTTACTTAAAGACCATCTAGAATCTGGATTCCTGGATAGAGTTCCAATGCCTGAACATGGAGCATCTAATAAAATTTTATCAAAATAAGATATAAACTTAGGATTTAATTCAATCAAACTCGTAGCATCAGCCTTAAGGGTATTAACAGATTTCAAATTTAATCTTTCTAAATTTGATTGCAGTATTTTCAATCTTTTTGCTGATCTATCTACAGCGATGATTTCAGCACTATCATTTGTTAATTCTGCAAGGTGGGTAGACTTACTTCCTGGGGCTGCACAAGCATCTAAAATCTTTTCACCTTCTTTTGGATTTAAGAGAGGTGCTATCCACTGAGAAGATCTATCCTGAATTGTCCAAATTCCATCACTATATCCTGGTAAATTTTTTATAGATCTTGGATTAGATTTTAAAGTAATTCCATTATGTAAATCATTAATAATTTCAGCATCAATATTATTTTCATGAAGTACTTTCAAAAAGTGATCTAAGTTAGTTTTTAATTGGTTAATTCTCAAATCAATTGATGGTTTTTTATTAAATGCCTTAATGATATTTTCAGCCTCGCTATTGCCGACCCATTTATAAAGATCCTTCACAAGCCATAATGGAAATGATTCAAGATATGAAATTCTCTCTTTTCTATCAGAAGATAATTCTGGAAAGATTTTTTGTTCTAATTTTCTTGATGCATTTCTCAATATCGCATTTACAGTTCCCGCTAAACCATTTAAATCTGTTTTTTTAGCTACTTCTACAGTGGTTGAAATAGCAGCAGGAAATGGGATTTTATCCATTTTCAATAGTTGATACAAACCTATATGTAGAAGCCATCTTAACTTTGGAGGCTGCTTTTTATGAGTAATTTTTGATGTATGATCCGTCCAAAGATCAAGAAATTTTCTATACCTTATGCATCCAAAAGATAATTCCGTAATAAAAGCTATATCAAGAGGATTAAATTGATAATTTTTTAAAACCTTTTCAAGGGCATGATCAGAAAAATCACCAGAACTAACTTTTAATAAAATTTCCCAAGCTGCCTTTCTTTGTAAATATCCTCTGCTCAAAATATAATTAATTTTTTAAAGATAACTTTAATATACAAAAAATTTAAAAATTTAAACTACTTTTTCAATTGAGGAATTGAACCAAATAAAACCTAAGATAGAGATAAGTGTTAGATTAAATCCAAAAAAAAGGAAAATATTTAAAGAGTGAATTCTTTCCCGAAAAAATAATTTTTTCTCTTCTTTATAGTTCATTAATAAAATAAAACCTGATCAGGAATTTAAACGACAACCTATATTTATAGATCCTGCATCAAGCATTCTTCCTAATTTAATTGCTATAGATTCCTCCAATCTTGTGAAATTAGATTGATGTATAGTTATCCAATCTAATTCAGAAAAAGTAATAATTCCCGTCGAATTACTTTTTAAAAAAAGTGTTCCAATTTCCATTAGATAAATCTAATTTTTTCTAAGCTAACATCCGTACTTAATATTTCTTCATAACATAATATTCTTTTAATTTTTCAAAGACAACTGTAGGTTATTACTCTTAATTTATTGAATATCTCTTAAAAATTTATCGGCCGTTTTTAAGTGATTATTTAATTTTTCTTCTGACATTTTGTCGAGATTTCTCGTTAACATTGCCAGACGATATTGCTTTCTAAAAAAGCTTTCATTATCTTTAATAAATTTCCAAAATAAGCCGTCCCATATTTCACACCATGGGCCACTTTTAAAATTAGACATTTTTTTTACATAATTAGAACTTGATATATATGGCTTTGTTGAAAAGATACCACCATCACTAAACTGACTCATTCCGTAAACATTTGGGACCATAACCCAATCATAGGAATCAATAAACATTTCCATAAACCATTTATAAACTTGGTTGGGATGAATTCTACATAGAAGCATAAAGTTGCCAACAATCATTAGCCGCTCAATATGATGACAGTAACCAAATTTAATAATATTTTTTATAACAACGTCTACTGGTTCAATTCCTGTATTTCCTTGATAAAAAGATTTTGGAATTGGCTTATCTTCAAAATTCCAAAAATTACTATTTCGCATCTTTGTTCCGTACTTTTTATAGACAAGGCAAATAAATTCTCTCCATCCAATAATTTGACGAATAAAACCCTCTAGAGAGTTAATAGGAACATTATTATTTTTTGCAAAAAGTAATGCTTTATTTACTACTACATCTGGGGTTAATAAGCCGCTATTTAAGAGAGGAGAAAGTAAACTGTGCCATAAAAAAGAATTTTCTTTAGAAATAGCATCCTCATAATCTCCAAATAAGAAAAATCTATGTTTAAAAAAATCATTTAACCATTCATCTGCCTCTTCAAAATTAGTTGGATATAAAAAGTTATTACTTTCTCCAATAAACTCAATATCAAAATTGGCCAATGACATTTCTGCATTAACTACAAATTTATTTTTTTGTAATTTAGGTGTATCGGGTATATTTATTTTTTTTGGTAATTTTTTTCTGTTCATTTCATCGAAACTCCATTTACCACCTTCAGGTGTATCATCAGGATTAACTAATATCTTTTGGCTCTTTCTTTGATTCTCATAAAATCTCCCCATAAGAGGTTTTTTTGCATTTGATGCAAATAAATCTTTTAAATCTTCACTGCTCATAAACATAGGAGAAGGTAAAATATTTAAAGCCAAATTATTACTTTTAACAAAATTATTAATCCTCTTCATTATTAAAAAATCATGAGGGTCAATGAGATTTATTTTCTGATATTTATTTTTAATAAATTCCGATAAGTAATCAATTGTAGAAACATTATTCTTGTTTTCGATATATAAAACTTTAAAGCCAGATATTTCTAAATAATTTTTATAAGCGAGCATAGATGCTCTATGAAAAACTAACTTATTTTTATGGTTAATTAATTTATGAAATTTATCATTTCCAAAAAATAATGAGTCTTCCAAAATCAAAACTTCACAATTTATTTTTAAGATTGGGCTTTCTCTAAAAAGTTGATTCGGGAAAATAATTGATACTTGTTTCATCTTTGCGACTTCCTGTTACTGCATCTTTTTGAACAGTAGATAACATCATCCCAACAGTTTTTCCATTTTTTACGCCACTCAAACGGCCTATTGCAAACAGGACAAGTTTTAGTAGAAAGATTTTTCAAAATTTATAATTTTCTTTTATGAGTAGATTTAAATCTAGTTGAATCTTTAAGGGCCATATGTTTTGTATTTCTTCCCGAAACTCTCTTTCTCCAGACTTTGAAAGATTTGGGTTTAAGATTTTGACGCATAATTTTTATCGCATCTTCCTCTTTTAAACCAAATTGATACTCGATAGCTTCAAAGGGTGTTCTATCTTCCCAACACATTTCTATTATTCTGTCTATATCGATAATTTCCATATTTATTTTTCACATTGTGAGGTACAAAGTTTTTCAATATCGGATCTACCTGTAATTTGAAGTCTATATTTTGCCCAATATCTGTAAACCAATCTCAATAATGGAGATAAAAGCTTAATCTTCAAGGGATAATAAACCCAGCCTAAACCAACTAATTCATAAGAATATGCAAGTACATCTAGTCCCCTAATGATTTCGCCATTTTCAACAATCCCATGGAGGTTTGACATAGCTTCTGAATATGATATGTCATTAAAAAGACTACGATCATAATCATTACTATTAATATCTATAAATGCAATTTGATTTAAGGTATCTCTTTTTTTAAGAAAATTTGTTTCTCTCAAACAAAGTGGGCAACCACCATCGAATAAAAAAGTTAATTTATTTTTCATATTTTTATTCAAATATAGAAATTAAATAACTTTTTTGTGGAATAAAAAATTTTTTTTTGAGTACAAGCTTTATAATGCCTTAATAATTGCCAGTTCTAATTTAGTGAAATTATATTATCTTATTAAATAATAAACCATTGATTAAGGGATACATCAATGGTTTAAACCTATTTATGTTCAGTCATCTAGAAGATGAACCCCTTCTCCTACGTCAGGAGTAAATTTACAATATTTTTCGAAAACAAGTCCAACACCCCTCATTTTTTCTCCTAATTCATCGTTAAATTTATTCCATTCTTCCGATTCACGATCAGGTAAATCCCACCCTTGTTTTTCTACCATACTTGTTATTACTGTATAGTCCCACTCTATGTATGCCATTGAGTTAACTTAAACTACCAAAATATTATAAACCAAGAGATTTAATAGGTAATCAATATTTTTTGAATATAATTTAAAGGTGTGAAAAAATTATAAATGTCAATTTTACCAAGAAGATTTGAACGAATCAAAAGTGTTTTAGATTGCAGAATGAAAAACTTGACTGTTTTAGTTGAGGATGTCAATAAACCACATAATTTATCTGCGATATTAAGGACATGTGATGCAGCAGGAGTTTTCGAAGCAAATTTTATTAGCAAAACAAATGCTGTTAAGACTTTTAATAGTACTGCTCAAGGAAGTCAAAAATGGGTAAAGCTTAATAATCATGAAAACACTATCACGGCAATATCTGATTTAAAGAATAAGGGTTTTAAATTATATGGAACGACTCTTAATAGTGAATCAGTAGATTATAGAAATTTTGATTATTCTCAAAATACATGTTTTGTTTTAGGAGCAGAAAAATGGGGACTAAGTAATGAACTTATATCAATGGTTGATCAATCAATTTTTATACCTATGAGAGGTATGGTTCAATCTCTGAATGTTTCAGTTGCTGCTTCTATATTATTATTTGAAGCTGTTCGCCAAAGAAAAAATAAAGGTATATTGCCCGATAATGGAGAAGGGTTAAATATTGATGAATATCAAAAAACACTTTTTGAATGGTGTTACCCAGAATTAGCTGCGGTGTATAAAAAATCAGCTAAAGAATATCCAAAGTTGAATGATCAAGGAGAACTTGATCCTATTACAGATAACTAAATTTATTCAGAATTTTGACTATCAATAATTTCTTCAAGGTCCTCTCCTAAAAAAGAAAGACCTAAAACTAAAAAAAACATTGCCAAACCTGGGAACAAAGCCGTCCACCAGATACCTGTCGGTAAAGCGGCAAGAGCCAGATTTAAATCACTTCCCCACTCTGGGACATCTGCAGGAACGCCAAGGCCTAAAAATCCTAAACTTCCTAATACCAAAACAGCATCTGCAGCATTTAGGGTAAGCAGAATAGGCAATGGTGTTATTACATTTGGGAGAATATATTTAAAAATAATTTTTTTAACATCAGCTCCTGCAACTTGAGCTGCCTCCACATAAGTTTCGGATTTAACCAATACTGTCTGATTTCTGATTAATCTAAAATATTGAGGAGAGTAAACAATACACAATGCCAAAGCCGCGTTAAGGATACCCTTACCCAATACAAAAGCCACAACAACTGAAAGCAAAATTACAGGTATTGAAAAAATAGTATCCATTATTAGTGATAAGCATTTATCAAAAAAACCGCCAAAATATCCACTTAATAATCCCAATGGCAAACCCAAACTTAATGAAAAAAGAATAGCTAAGAATACAACTTCTATAGCTAATGATGATCCTTGCAAAGTTCTTAAGCAAACATCTCTTCCTAATCTATCTGTGCCACAAAAATGATTAAGAGAAGGAGGGGCAAAGATATCATTGCTTAACATTGAAAATGAATAGCCAAAAAAATTATTGGCCTCTAAAAATTTCATTATTAAAACAACAAGAAGATAAAAAAGTACAATTAAAAATCCAGCTTTTCTGATATTTGCGCCGACACGATTAAATGATTTAATATCCAAAATCTTTTTTAAAGATATAAATGAAATATACCCAATTCTTTTAAAAATAAATAGTTATAAATTTTAAATTAAAAGAAATTACTGGTTTAATTTCAAGACTGCCATAAAAGCTTCTTGAGGGACTTCAACTTTACCCATTGCCTTCATCCTCTTTTTGCCTTTGGCTTGTTTCTTTAAAAGTTTCTTTTTCCTAGAAATATCCCCTCCATAACATTTAGATAAAACATCTTTTCGCAAAGCACTTATGCTTTCACTTGCAATAATCCTGCTACCGATTGATGCTTGAATAGGTATTTTAAATTGTTGTTTTGGAATAAGTTCTTTTAATTTCTCAACTAAACTTCTGCCAATTCCATAAGCCTTATCTTTATGAACAATAGAAGTTAATGGATCTGCTCTTTCTGAATTTATTAGAACATCTAATCTAACAAGGTCATTTTTTCTATAGCCAATCAAATGATATTCCATTGATGCATAACCTTGGGTTCTACTTTTCATTTGATCAAAGAAATCTGTAACAACTTCTGCTAATGGAATTTCATAAATCAAGGTAACTCGATCTGTTGTTATGTATTTCATATCTATAAATACTCCCCTTCTTTCCTGACATAAACCCATTAATGTTCCATTAAATTCATTGGGAGCATAAATTTCCATTTTCACATAAGGCTCTTCTATTGATTCTCTAAGTTGTGGATCAGGAATTGTAGAAGGATTATCAATAAAGATATGTTCCTGCTGATTTAAATTAACTTTATAAATAACTGATGGTGCCGTTACGATTAGATCCAAGTCATATTCTCTTTCTAATCTTTCTTGAACAATCTCCATATGAAGAAGTCCTAGGAATCCGCACCTAAATCCGAAGCCCATTGCGCTACTAGTTTCGGGCTCATATTTTAAAGCTGCATCAGATAATTGTAATTTTTCGAGTGATACTCTTAAATCTGGGAATTGATCAGCATCAGTCGGGAATAAGCCACAAAAAACCATAGGATTTGCTGTCTTATATCCAGGCAAAGGATCATTGGCAGGTGAATTTAAAAGAGTAATCGTATCTCCCACTCTTGCATCAGCAACTGATTTTATAGAAGCAGCTAAATATCCAACTTCTCCTGCATGTAATTCATCAACTTGCTGCTGATCAGGCGCCATTATTCCTATCTCATCTAGTTCATAATTTTTCTTACTTGCCATTAATAATATTTTTTCTCTCTTGTTTAGAGACCCAGATATCACCCTGAAATAAACAATAACTCCCCTGTAAGGATCATAATAGGAATCAAAAATCAGTGCCTTTGTAGGTAGTTTAATTTCATCTTGAGGAGGAGGTACTCTTCTTACGATTGCTTCCAAAATATCTTTAATACCAACTCCAGTTTTTGCTGAACAATTTATTGCATTAGATGTATCAAGTCCAATAATTTCCTCTATTTCTTGTTTTATTTTTTCAGCATCAGCCCCTGGCAAATCAACTTTATTTAAAACAGGAATTATTTCAAGATTATTTTCTAAGGCAAGATAAACATTAGCTAAGGTCTGAGCTTCTACTCCTTGACTTGCATCAACAACAAGTAAGGCGCCTTCACAAGCTTGAAGAGATCTACTAACCTCATAAGAGAAATCAACATGACCTGGAGTATCTATTAAGTTCAGAACATATTCTTGGGAATCGTCAGCTTTATATTTCATCCTAGCGGCTTGTAACTTGATAGTAATTCCTCTCTCTCTTTCAAGATCCATACTGTCCAAAAATTGTTCTTGCATATCCCTTTGCTTCACAGTACCAGTATCTTGAAGCAACCTATCTGCAAGGGTAGATTTACCATGGTCAATATGAGCGATTATGCAGAAATTTCTAATTTTTGAAACCAATATATCAGTCATATAGAAAGAAAAATTCTCCTCTTATTACATCTTGATCAATATTAGCTAATTAGAATTATGGATGGAAACCAAAAATGGAATTATTTCTTTTTTTAATTTCTTTTATGAAGATACTATAATTTTCAGAGACTGATAGTTCTGGATAAATTAAGTCATTTATTTTTTTCTGAAGATTATGCTTATCGTTTAAAAATAAAACAGATTTTTCTAGAACCTCAACCATAATTGAAACCGCAGTACTTGCTCCCGGAGAGGCTCCTAACAAAGCAGACAATGATCCATCAGATGAATTTACGATCTCAGTTCCAAATTTCAAAGAACCACCACCTTCAGTTTGTTTAATTATTTGGACTCTTTGACCAGCATTCTTTAAATACCAATCAGAAGGATTAGCTGATGGCATCATATTCTTTAAATTCTCAACTCTTGAGTTATGGTTCTTTAATGATTGTGATATTAGGTAATTAATTAAATCGTTGTTCTTGAAACCAACGTCTAACATAGAAAAAATATTATTCTTTTTAATAGAACTAAATAAGTCAAAGTATGAACTTTGTTTTAGAAATTTCGTTGTAAATCCAGCAAAAGGTCCATATAAAAGGAGTTTTTTATTATCAATCCATCTGGTGTCTAAATGAGGCACAGACATTGGTGGCGATCCAATATCCGCTTTACCATAAACTTTTGAGTTATGTTTTTCTGTTAGATCTTTTTTCTCGCAAATAAGCCATTTACCACTAACAGGAAATCCACCATAACTTTTTGCTTCTGGAATTTTTGATTTTTGTAAATAATTAATTGTTTTTCCACCAGCGCCAAGAAAAACGTAGCCAGTTCTAATTGAAGTTTTTCTACCTTTTGAACTGATTTCTAGTTCCCATTGTTTTTTATCAATTTTCTTTAAATCTACTAATTCTGTTTTGTATCTTATTTCAACATTTTTGTTTAAAGAAACTAATGACAAATACTCTTTAGTTAAAGCCTCAAAATTAATATCAGTTCCTCTACCTATTCTGGTAGCAGCAATTTGAGTAGATGGATTTCTATCTTTTGTTATTAGAGGAGCCCATGATGAAATTTCATCAAAAGATGTAGAAAATTCCATATCGAAAAATTCAGGATTTTCGGTCATTTTCTGAAATCTTTTTTTTAAAAAAGAAATATTATCCTGACCAGACACAAAGCTAATATGAGGAATAAATTTTAGAAACTTTTTAATATCAATTTTCCCTGCTTCATACAATGAGGCCCATAAAGACATGGATGTTTCAAAAGAACGATTTATTGAGAGTGCTTTATCTATTTTTAGATTTCCTTTTTCATCTAAAGGGGTATAGTTTAATTCGCAATTAGCCGCATGTCCTGTACCTGCATTATTAAAAGCGCCAGTACTTTCACTTCCCGGAGCATTTAATTTTTCCATAATAAGTAATCTTATATCTGGTAAAACTTCTGAAATTAGGAGGGCTAAAGTACTACTCATTATCCCTGCTCCAACTAAGACTGCATCAAAGTAGCTATTGTCATTAGTGGGATTTTTAGATGAAGTCACAACAGAAAATTATCTTTTTTGCAATTAATCAGATTTCTTTCTAGGCTTATTATAAAGTTAATCCAAAATTATGAGTACTGAAACACTCTCGCTGACAAACGAAAATGTAGAAAAAGTCCTTGACGAGCTAAGACCTTTTTTAATTTCTGATGGAGGTAATGTAGAGATTGCAGAAATAGATGGTCCAATTGTCAAAGTCAGACTTCAAGGCGCATGTGGTAGTTGCCCAAGCAGCACTATGACTCTCAAAATGGGTATTGAAAGAAAGTTAAAAGAAATGATTCCTGAAATAAGCGAAGTTGTACAGGTTTTATAAAAATTTTTAACCGAAATATATATTATTTAGTTTTTAATTCCTTCAACAAAGATGATTCCATATCAAGGCAATCAATCGGAAGACCTTGACCAATAGCGATTAAAAGAGGTGCAAGAATTCCTAAAGTAAAAACTAAATTTGATTGGCTTACATCATATTTACTCAAAGTAAAAGTTATCAAATAAATAATTGAAAAATAAGCATGTAGTGAAAAAAATTCTTTTGGCTTTAACACTGGCCACCTTAAAGTATTTCCCAAGAAATATAAAAAACCTGTCATAAATAAATAGTTACATGAAGATTAAACCAAATATAAACATAAACCCTTTTAGAGACTATTTATAAAAAAATTTACCTTAGATAATAATTAAAAAAACATTAAATATTCGTTTTTATTTGTAAAAGCTAGACATGCAGTTAAAAATACGCTTATAATTATTTGGTAGCAATCGCTACTTTTTCGTTCACCCTCAAATGAGGGCGCAGTTCGAGTCATACCATGGAACGGGGGATGGCCGTGTTGTCACATCGAAACATGACTACTTTAACTTACAGAGGTAAAAACTACGTTCAAAACAAAGAAGCTGCTAAAAAGCAACTTGTTGAACTTACCTACAGAAGAAACGTATACACCAACAGAATGGATGACGCTTCTTCAAGTAATGAAAAAGCAGAATTAAATTACAGAGGTGTTAATTACACTAAATAATTTAATTAAACAAATTAAAAGCCCCTTTTTCAGGGGCTTTTTTTTTTGGCTATATTTATCAAGAGCCCTTTTAAAAAATATGTCTGAAAGTTGCTGTAATACAAACACATCAAATAAAGCACCTAATCAATTCGATCATAAAGATGCGATTCAAGAAAGATATGGCTCAGCCGCACAAGAAAAAGAAAGTTGTCTTTGTACACCAGTTGGGTTTAATCCTGTTTTACTTGAAGCAATTCCTCAAGAGGTTATAGAAAGAGACTATGGGTGTGGTGATCCAACAAAATATGTTCAAAAAAATGATATAGTCCTAGATCTTGGAAGTGGTAGCGGCAAAAATGCTTTCATTTGTGCCCAAATTGTTGGGAAAGAAGGGAAAGTTATTGGGGTTGATCAGAATCCTGACATGCTTTGTTTATCAAGATCAGCTTCTAAAGAAGTTACAAAAAATATAGGTTTCAACAATACAGAATTTCTAGAAGGTTCAATTGAAAAACTTGATGAATTAGATAAAGATTTAAATCCATTAATCGCAGATAAATCAGTTGATATTATTTTAAGTAATTGCGTTTTAAACTTGGTAAGTCCAGAATCTAGAAATAACCTTCTAAATAACATCAAAAGAGTTTTAAACGATAATGGAAGAATTGCAATTAGCGACATCGTCTCTAACAAAAAAGTTCCTTTAAGATTGCAAAATGATCATGATTTATGGACAGGATGTATTAGTGGCGCATGGTATGAGCCAGAGTTTATAAGTGATTTTAAAGAACTAGGATTTAAAAATTTAAAATTTGCAGAAAGGAGTGATGAACCTTGGAAAGTAATTGAGGATATTGAATTTAGAACAGTAACTTTAGTGGGTAATATTTAAAAAAACAAGAGTTGAAAATATAATATAAATTTCCATGAGAAATAATCTAAGAAATCAAATACCCGCTTTAAAAAATAAGTATTATTTCAACTACGGCGGTCAAGGACCATTACCAAAATCTTCTCTAGAAGCAATAGTTAAAACTTGGGAAATTATCCAAGATTTAGGACCATTTACCAATGAAATGTGGCCTTTTATCTATAAAGAAATATTGACCACAAAAAGAATCATAGCTCAAAAATTAGGTGTCAATCCAAAGAATGTAGCTTTTACCGAAAATATCTCTTCCGGTATGATTTTGCCCTTTTGGGGAATAAAAGTAGAAGAGGGAGAAGAGTTGTTAATTAGTGACTGTGAACATCCTGGAGTAGTGGCTGCAAGTCGAGAATTTTGCAGAAGAAATAAATTAATATTCAAAATTTTGCCAATCCAAAAAATTAAAAATCTAAAAGACGAAAATATAATTTTAGAGATTTTGAAAAATCTAAATAGTAAGACTAAGATCCTAATTATTTCTCATATTTTATGGAACTTTGGATATAAAATTCCTTTAAAACAAATTTCTATCGAATTAAAAAATAATCGAGAAGATTCTTATTTACTTATTGATGGTGCTCAAACCTTTGGGCACATAAATATTGAAAAAGAAGTTTTTTATTCTGATTTATATTCAATAACTTCTCATAAATGGGCATGTGGACCAGAAGGACTTGGAGCCATTTATGTTTCAGATAGATTTATTCATGAAACAGATCCAACAATAATTGGTTGGAAATCATTAAAAAAAGAACAGGGCATTTATGAGCCTTCAGATAATCTTTTTCATGATGATGCAAGGAAATTTGAAATAGCTACATCTTGTATTCCTTTACTTTCTGGTCTCCGGAATTCTTTAGATCTTTTGGATAAAGACTGCCATGAAAAAGAAAAAAACAAAAATATCAAAAAATTAAGTGGAAAACTTTGGGATGAATTAAATCAATCAAAGGGTGTTGAATTAGTTTTAGAAAAAAAATATTTAAATGGGATTGTTAGTTTTAATATCGAAAATATCAAAGATAAAGATAAATTTGTAAAGAAACTTGGAGAAAAGAAAATTTGGATTAGAGTTTTAGAAGATCCAAAATGGTTTAGAGCATGCGTACATCAAATGACTACAGAAGCTGAGATTGATTTACTTGCTAGAGAAATAAAAAATATTGAATTATAGATCTATTGATATAAAAAAATTTAGTTTACCAAGGTATCTCCGAGTTGTCCCATGCAATAAATTTTCCTGTAGATTCTGGTGATTGATTTTTCATAATATTGATCAAGAATTGGGAGGATTTTTCTTTACTAAATAATTTATGTTCTGGAACAAATTTATGAAAAGGTCTAGACAAATCAGTATCTACTGTTCCTGGATGAAGCAATGTGATAGTAGCCTTTGGGAAACGTCTAGCCCATTCAATACTTAAAGATTTAAAAAACTGATTTTGCGCAGATTTTGCAGCTCTATATGAATACCAACCTCCAGTTTGATTATCTCCAATGCTACCAACTCTTGCACTTATACTTGCAAAATTAAAATCAAAATCTTTTGGTATAAATTCTTCAATCGCTTTAGCTAATAAAATAGGAGAAAAGGCATTTATTGAAAAACTTTCTATCATATTTTTTTTATCAAGATGTTGTAATCTTTTTTCCGGTTGAAGAGAATCACTATGAAGTCTACCTGTAGCATTAACAACTAGCCTTAATTTTGAAGGATGATTTGATATTTTGTTTTTCAACTGCAAAAGTGATTGAGAATCCTCTATATCTAATTCCCAAAAAGGATTAAATTCACTTTTTCTTCCACACAAAACAACATCTAAATCTTTTTCACTTTCATTCAGATCTTTAGCTAGTTGTGTTCCAATTCCTCCTGCTCCTACAACTAAGGCTAAGCCTTTCATTTTATTAAAAATAACTCCACTGATTCTAAGAAACTTTTCTTGTGATTTGCGTAAAGATCCTTCTTATTTGATAAGGAAATTTTATTGAGATTTATTTTTTTCTTTTAATAATTTATAAGCTATTTTTCTATCATCAAAATTAATAACTTTATTATTGAGAATTTGGTAGTCTTCATGACCTTTTCCTGCAATTAAAACAATATCTTTTTTTTTGGCAAATTTAATAGATTCATTGATTGCTTTAAATCTATCAATTTCAATTGTTATTTTTTCTCTTTTTTTTATTCCCATCAAAATATCATTTACTATCTTTTGAGGTTCTTCTGATCTTGGATTATCTGAAGTTATAAAAAGTTGATCAGACAACTCTTCAGCTATTGATCCCATTAGAGGCCTTTTACTCCGATCACGATCTCCGCCACAGCCAAAAACAGTTATTAGTTTCCCTTCACAAAGTTTTTTAATTGATTGCAAAACTTTTTTTAATCCATCAGGAGTGTGGGCATAATCAACAATTACTGTTGGAAGAGATCTTGAAACGTCATTATCATCAATTTGTATTTTCTCCATTCTTCCAGGAGCACCAGGGAAAGATTGTATTAACTTTGATAGATCTTTTAAAGAAAAATTAAGTTTATACAAAATTGTTATTGCTTGAATCGCATTCATTAAATTAAATTCACCGACAAGTGGAACAAAAAGTTGAATTTTTTCCCTAGGGGTATGAAAAATACAGGTGGAACCACTTTCAGTAAATTTTTTATCTGTTACGAAAAAAAAATCATCATTTTCAAATTCACTTCCAGTAATCTTTGTAGAGACTAATAAAGATCTTTTTTCAAGATCAGATGATAATTTAGATATCCAATGGTCATCATGATTTAATACGCAAATCCCATCTTTTTCTTTTAGGTAAGGTGGGAAAAATAATTTTCTTTTTGTTTGAAAATATGATTCCATGTCTGAGTGATAATCAAGATGATCTTGAGTTAAATTAGTAAAAATAGCCGCCTCAAATTCGCATCCTGATATCCTGTTTTGAGCAATAGAATGAGAACTTACCTCTAATATCGCGAATTCAGATTCTGCCTCAACTGCAGCATTTAATTTCTTTTGAAGTTTATCGGCGAAATCAGTTGTATGAAGAGCCACTTCTGAAAAGCCTGGCCATCTATTGAGCAAGGTCCCAAATAATGCAGTCTTTTTCCCTAATTTTTTTAAAAGATATTCCAATAAAAAAGTAATTGTCGTTTTTCCATTTGTACCCGTAACACCAATAAGTTTAAGTTTTCTTGAAGGCCTATTCCAAAACTCAGCTACTATTTGACCAAAAATATAATCTAAATTATCCTCAATAACCAAAATCCTTTCTCGATCAATAGATCCAATTTTCTCTTTTGCAGCAGACCCAATAATGGCAGCCTCTGCACCATTTTCAATTGCCTCAATACAATATTTTCCTCCATCAACATTTAAACCAGGCATACCTAAAAATAAAGTTCCTTTTTGTACTTCTTTAGAGTTAAAAGAAATATTATTTATTTCATGATCGATTAAATCTAATGAAGGAATAATGCCTACCAAATCTAAAAGTTTATGTAATTTTATAGATCTCATATGAAAAATTATTTCTCCAGAATGGTAATAATATTTTTTTGAAACCAATTCTTTAATTGATCATCTTTTAATCTTGGAGAAATGCGAGGCAATTCTATAATCTCCTCAGACTTAATTCCTACAACAGCAATAACAGGTACTTCATAATCATATTTTTTATATTTATCTTTATATAAATCGACCCTATCAATATCAATTTCTTTAAGCTCCTCTAGATTAGGGAATAACTCATCAAGATTTATTTTTGCCAGTTTGTTTTTTAATGAATCACAAAGGCAACATCCCTGCCTAACAAAAATAAATATTTTCATTCATTTAGTCAGGCACAGGGTCACATCCACAGGGAGTTAAAGGATGACATCTGCTTAATCTTTTTAAAGTTAACCACCCTCCCTTCCAAGGACCATGTCTAGTAATTGCCTCATATCCATAAGAGCTGCAACTTGGAATAAATCTGCATCTTGGTCCAAAAAAAGGAGAAAACCACTTTTGATAAAACGAAATCATAAAAAGAAGTATAGAAGTAATTGCTTTATTAATAGTTTTGAACACTTTAATGATGTAAAATAATATTTCCAGTAGTAATTAGTTTAATTGAATTTAATCAATTATCCAATTTATTGCAATTTTCTTTTAATTTAAAATTATGTCAAGATACCGCGGCCCCAGATTAAGGGTTACGCGTCGCTTGGGAGAACTACCAGGTCTCACCAGGAAAGCTTCAAAGAAGTCTAATCCTCCAGGTCAGCACGGCCAAGCCCGTCGCAAGCGATCAGAATATGCAATTCGTCTAGAAGAAAAGCAGAAACTTAGGTTTAATTATGGAGTTTCTGAAAAACAACTAGTACGTTATGTGAAAAAAGCTAGAGCTCAAGATGGATCTACAGGTACTAACCTATTAAGACTTTTAGAAAACAGACTTGATAATGTTTGTTTTAGATTAGGTTTTGGAGGTACTATTCCAGGCTCAAGACAATTAGTAAATCATGGCCATGTAACTGTTAATGGAAAGGTTCTTGATATTGCTGGTTATCAATGCAAATCAGGCGATGTAATCGGAATTAAAGAAAACAAAGCAAGCAAAAAACTTGTAGAAGGTAATATAGAATTCCCTGGCTTAGCAAATGTCCCACCTCATCTTGATTTAGACAAGCCTAAATTAACGGGAAAAATAAATGGAAAATGCGATAGAGAGTGGGTGGCTCTTGAAATAAACGAACTACTAGTTGTTGAATATTATTCAAGAAAAGTTTAATACTTTTCTTTGGATTATTAAATCTCTCATTTTTTAAAAGAGAGATTTAATTTAATTCTTATTTTTAAAAATAATGGGAAATAAGGAAAATAATAAAAAACCAGGTTTTAAGACCTTATCTATTCACCATGGGGAAACATTTGCTGAAGAAACTGGATGCGTTATGCCTCCTATTTTTTCTACATCTACTTTCAAACATGGAAATAAAGATAATTTCGATTACACCAGATCAGGCAATCCAAACTTTAGAATTCTAGAAAACATCCTTAAATCAATAGAAGATTCTAAATACTGTACAGTTTTTGGATCTGGAATTAGCGCTGTAACTGCAATTTCATCAACACTGAAATCAGGTGACAAGATACTCTGTGAGTCAAATCTCTATGGTTGTACAGTGAGGATGTTCGAAAAAGTTTTCAAGAAATTTGGACTAGAAGTTTTATACACAGATTTTACAATTGAAAATAATGTCAAAAAGATTTCAAACCTCGAGCCAACCCTGATATGGCTAGAAAGTCCAACTAATCCACTTTTGAAGGTACTCGATATTAAGGCGATTTGTGATGAAGCGAATAAACTCGAAATACCAGTAGTTGTAGACAACACATTTTCTACAGCGCTTATTCAAAAACCATTGGACCTTGGTGCAACACTATCGGTTGTAAGCACCACAAAATTCATTAATGGACATAGTGACGCACTTGGCGGAGCAGTACTTACAAACAATGAGGAATGGAATAGTAAGATGCTTTTCTCTCAAAAAGCTCTCGGGCTTCAACCATCTCCTTTTGATAGTTGGCTCATTACGAGAGGAGTAAAAACCCTTCCTTTAAGAATCGAACAACAAACTAAAAGTGCAGAATTTATTTCTGAAGAATTAAGTAATCATAAAATTATTAGTAAAGTAATTTACCCTTTTAATCAAGAACATCCGCAATTTAATTTAGCAAAATCGCAGATGAAATCTGGAGGTTCAATAATCACCCTAAAATTAAATTTAAATAAAGAGGATACTTTTAAATTTTGCAAATCTCTCAAATATTTCTCTCTAGCAGAAAGCCTTGGAGGAGTTGAAAGTTTAATTTGTCACCCTGCAACGATGACTCATGCTTCTGTTGATGAAAAAACAAAAAATCTACTAGGGATAGATGATGCTCTTGTCAGATTATCAATTGGATGTGAAGATACAAACGATTTAATCTCGGACATTTTATTTGCTTTAAATAAATTCTGAAAATTGAGAGATTTACTTAAAAAACCTATATGGAAAAATTTAGAGTTGGGATATGCAATTCCTGATAGTATTCATGCTGTTTCTGTAGCATTACCAACTTGGAATGATGTAATAAATTACGAGGAAAAAGATCAAGAATGCATGAATTTATTGAAGTCCATTTACCCACGATTCGGGCTAAACCCCATAGTGAAAAGATTATGCGAAAAAGTAAAAAAGCAAAATTATTACAACAATAAAAGTATCTGGCCATATCCGAGTGAAAGCATAGCTTTTAAAGCTAAAAAATACATTGATAGAAATACTTCTGAACAATTCTCGTTAATAGAAAAAAGAAATAATTTAGCTTTCTTAATAACTGAAAAAGAAGGAAGTATTTATGCAAAATATTTTTGGCAACATACTGGTCTTGGTCTATCTTCAAGAGCTGCCGCTATAGAACTAGGTCTTGAAGATTGCCCTCCAAAATCTTACGTAAATGAATGTTCTCAAAGAATAAAAAATAGAATTTCTAAATCTACAAAAGTTGATTCTAATGATATTCACTTAACTTCATCTGGAATGTCTGCATTGCATACATCATTAGAAATCATATATAAATTATTTCCAACTAAACCAACACTCCAAGTTGGTTTTCCATATGTAGATGTACTTAAATTACCAATGAAAATATTTCACGGAGCAAAGTTAATTACAGAAGAAAATTGCGCGGATATTGAATTAGAAATCAAAAGAATAAATCCATCAGCATTAATTATTGAACTTCCAAGTAATCCAATGCTCAAATGTGTAAACATTAAAAAAATTTCAAAAATTGCAAAAAAGCTAAATATTCCGTTAATTGTTGACGATACAATTGGTTCGAATTTAAATATAAATTCTATAGAACATGCAGATATAGTTTTTACTTCACTTACAAAAATTTTTTCAGGTAGTGGTGATATTCTTGCCGGATCATTAATACTAAATCCAAAAAGCAAATGGATTGATCATTTTAGAAATGCATTAAACGAGATTAATATTCCAATACTTTCCGATGGAGATATAGTCTATCTAGAAAAAGTTAGTAGAGATGTAAATCAAAGAGTTTTTGAACAAAATAAAGCATGTTTAGAATTAAAAAAAAGATTAGAGACTCATAGCGAGATTAAAAATATTTTCCATCCTGAAAATTGTCCAAATTTTAATTCTTTACTTACTTCTAATGGGGGATACGGCTGCTTATTATCGTTTGAATTAAATGGAGGATTGAACAAAGCTAAAAAATTTTATGATTCTCTAAAAGTATCTAAAGGACCTAGTTTAGGTACAAAATTTACTCTAGTTTGTCCTTATGTTTTACTAGCTCATTATGACGAGTTGGATTGGGCTGAAAGTTTTGGTATACCCTCGCACCTTATTAGAGTATCAGTTGGATTAGAAGACCAAGATCAATTATGGAAAACCTTTTCTGAAGCACTAAATAATTTCTAAATTCCTAGTATTTACCGTATAGAAACTTATATACTCTTTTTCTGAATAATAGTTAATATAAATATATATTTTCTCAATATATAAATGGCAAAAATTTATGAGGACAACAGTTTTGCTATTGGAAACACTCCATTAGTAAAATTAAAATCAGTTACTAAAAACGCGAAAGCTACAGTACTTGCAAAAATTGAAGGTAGAAACCCCGCTTATAGTGTCAAATGTAGGATCGGCGCAAACATGATCTGGGATGCCGAGAAAAGTGGAAAACTTACAAAAGACAAAACTATTGTTGAGCCAACTTCTGGGAATACAGGAATTGCTCTAGCTTTTACTGCTTCAGCAAGAGGTTATAAACTGATCCTTACAATGCCAGAATCCATGTCAATTGAAAGAAGAAGGGTTATGGCAGTGTTGGGTGCTGAAATTGTTTTAACAGAGGCATCTAAAGGTATGCCTGGAGCAATAGCTAAGGCTAAAGAAATTGCAGAAAGTAATCCTTCTCAATATTTCATGCCAGGTCAATTTGATAATCCAGCAAACCCTGAAATTCATTTCAAAACTACTGGACCAGAAATCTGGGATGATTGCGATGGTGAAATTGATGTCCTAGTTGCAGGGGTTGGAACTGGCGGCACAATTACAGGAGTCTCAAGATACATTAAGCAAGAGAAGGGCAAGAATATTACTTCTGTAGCTGTAGAACCATCACACAGTCCTGTTATTACACAGACAATGAATGGAGAAGAGGTTAAATCCGGACCACATAAAATCCAAGGAATTGGAGCAGGATTTATTCCTAAGAACCTTGACTTATCAATTGTTGATAAGGTCGAACAAGTAACAAATGACGAATCAATTGAGATGGCTCTTAGGTTAGCTAAAGAGGAAGGTCTATTAGTAGGAATATCTTGTGGGGCTGCCGCTGCTGCTGCTGTTAGATTAGCTGAACAAGATGAATATGCTGGGAAGACAATTGTAGTTGTTCTACCTGATTTAGCAGAGAGGTATTTATCATCAATAATGTTTACTGAAGTTCCAAGCGGAATCATTCAAGAACCAGCCAAAGCCTAAATCTATTTTTTCTCCAGTAGTGAATCTGGTGAAATATACATCGCATCGCCATAAGAGAAAAATCTAAATTTTTCTTTTATGGCTTTTTTATACAGATCTAATAATCTTTCTCTACCAATCATTGCACTTACTAAAAGTAATAATGAACTTTTAGGGAGATGAAAATTAGTTAATAATCCATCAACTACCTTAAATTTATAGCCTGGCTTAATTACTAAATCTACGTATTTAGCTATGGGAATAAAGTCATTAATTTCGTGAGAATAACAACTTTCAAGAGCTCTTACGCTAGTTGTACCAATAGCAATTATTTTTCTATCTGTTTTCTTTATTCTTTTTATTTCCTCCACTACCTCCTTATTAACACTTACCCATTCTTTGTGAAGTTTTAAGTTACTTAAATCTTCTTGATCAATTGGTTTGAATGTTCCATAACCCACGTGCAAAGTTATCGGTAAGATTATTACGCCTTTTTTTTTTAGATTGGAAATAAGACTTTTGCTTAAGTGTAAACCAGCTGTTGGTGCAGCAACTGCCCCCGGATTTGTTGCATACTCAGTTTGATAACTTTTCTCATGAAAAGATTCTTCTTCGGAATTTTTTATATAAGGAGGAAGAGGGATTTCCCCGTATTTATCAAGAAGTTCATTCATTGAATAGAGATCATTTATATTTTCCGGAAATTTAATAAATCTCCCTCCAGTTTCTTCATCAACTCCATCAACAATCAAATTAATATCTTGTACTAATGGAGATTTTAATTTTAATTTTCTATTTATTTTTAACTTTTTTGCTGGCTTTGCCAAACATAACCAAACACATTCATGGGATCTTTCTAAAACTAATAATTCAACTAATGTCTTATTTTCTAATTCAACCTTTAACCTAGCTTTCATAACTTTAGTATTATTTACAATTACAAGATCCCCTTTTCTAAATTCATCTAAAAGATTCTTGGTAAATTTATTTGTTAAACAGTCTTCTTCTAAAAAACTATTTCTAACTATCATCAATCTTGATTCATGCCTAATTGCAGAAGGTTTACTAGCAATTAATGAAGGATCAAGTAAATAATCATAAGCTTCAAGCTTATAATCTCTTTCTTCATTTTTAATTTGAGAAATCAATTAAATTTAGGAGACAAGCATCTCTGGCTCATCTTCAATTAGGGAAGCCAAGTCTTTTAAGAAAGAAGCTCCATCAGCTCCATAGATCACTCTATGATCAGCTGTAAGATTTACTTGCATTATTTTTTTAACCGATATTGAACCATCACTATTAGCAACAACGGTTGGTTTCGATGATGCAATGGCTAAAATAGCACCGGTACCTGGAGGAAGAATTGCGTCAAATCTATCAACTCCAAACATCCCAAGGTTAGATAAAGTGAAGGTTCCCGTTGAGTATTCATCAGGTTCTAATTGTTTTGATCTTGATCTTTTTACGAGATCTTTCCATTCCCTAGACAATTCAAATAAATCAGTATTGCATGGTTCTTTTAAAACTGGAGTTATTAGTCCACCATCTTCCATCGCAACAGCAACAGCAATATTTATATTTTCTGGATAAGAAATTCCATTCTCTGAAAAACTTGAGTTAACTTGAGGATGTTTCTTTAGTGTCTTTGCAACTGCCTTTACTAGTAAAGCAGTCATAGTAACCCCGTTCTGTTTTACTTTTTTGTAGAAATTATCTAATTTATCTGTGTTAATGGAATAACCCACCCTAAAACATGGCACATCTAAACTAGATTCCATATTTTTATTTACCGCTTTTTGAAGAGTATTAAATTGAACTGTTTCTCCCGGATTACCAAAACTATTTCCTGAAGTTTCTGGTTTACTTTCAACTCCCAAATTTGCACCAGGTATACTTGCAGGAGAACCACCTTCACCTATCCATGGTATAGAGACTGGTTGGCCATTAGCTTTTAAAATATCATCGGCTTGAATCCTTCCGTGAGGTCCAGATCCATGAACCTTTGCTAAATCAACACCCATTTGAGAGGCAAGTTTTTTAGCTCTTGGAGATGCAATCACCCTCGAAGAAACATTACTCGTAGCAGCATTTTTTTGATCACTATTAAAAGATGAGGCTGCCTTTTCACTCATTAATACGACTTCTTTTTCTTGTTTTTCAACAATTTCAGTTTGAACCACAGGTTTTTCTTCAGTTTTATTGCTTACCAATTCAAGTTGATCCGAACTGGAAACTTCAGGTTGATTTCCTTTATTTTGTTCTTGAACAGAAGCTATCTCATCCTCATTTTCTACAATAAGACCGATAGTCTCTCCTACTGGTGCAGTGCTGCCAGCAGGCATTAAAACAGCCGCAAGATATCCATCTTGAAAAGATTCAACATCCATATCTGCCTTGTCAGATTCAACAACCAAGACAGATTCACCTCTTTCAACTTTATCTCCTGGATTTTTCAACCATTCCACAATCTTGCCCTCCGTCATAGTAGAACTCAAGGCAGGCATGAATATTTCGTGAGACATAAGAAAATTGTTATTGCATAAGTTTCAAGGGATTTCTACCAAACTTCCTAAAGTTTTTTTGGTTAAGAACCCTTTAAACTCTTGTTTTAATTATACGAAATCATGTTCACAGTGGGAACTCTTAAAACTTAAGAAAGTAATAATTTAGATCGATTAGAATTTATAACTTTTAGAAATTAAGATTTACTTATATTTATCAAAAATACTAAATCTTCTCTTTAATTATTATCTATAGATTGAATAACCCCATCCTTAACCGTAATCGATACTTGCATTTTTTCAATAAGATTGTCTCCCACAGTGACATCACAGAAACTATCCACTTGTCCTTGATCAACAATTTCGTCCATTTTTAATTCGCGAACTTGACTCTGTTGTTGAAGAAGATTTCTTTTTTGTTCTTCAATTTCATTTCGTTTTGCTGCGACTTGTTGTTGCACCTGACTAACCTGTTCTTGAACCCTTGGATCTAGGGGATTAACCGATTGGGATCTAATATTATTTACTATTTGCTGCCCCTCTTGCTCCAGTTGCGATAATTGTTGATCAATGTTTGAAATTGCTTTACTTAATTCTTTTTCAGCATCTTCCTTCCAAGTTGGTGTAACTACAGCTTTAATAGCTATTGAGCGTTTTATAGATATTGAGTTTTTTGTTTCCATAAAAAATTAAATTACCTTTTCAATATAGATAGAACAAATCAAATTTTCTTACTAAATTTGTTTTCATACATATTTTCTATTTGTAATGAATACTTTTTTTCTATTTCTTTTCTTTTTTGTTTAAGAGTTTGTGTTAATAACCCATTTTCTAGAGTAAAGGCATCAACAAAATAACAATCTAATATTTGTTCTTCTGATCTTGCTCCTAATCGACTTTTAAGCAAATTATTAATTTGTGATTTGAAAAATGTACCAATTTTCTTATTCAGGTTTAATTTTGAAAGGTCTTCTTCCAAAAACTTGCTTTTAACCAATTCGACATTAGGAACTACAAGGGCTGTTAAACATTTCTTATCTTGTCCTACTAATTGAATCTGATTAATAAATTCAGAACTAAGAATTTCAGTCTCTAGCGGATTCGGTTCTATATTTTCACCACTTGATAGCACTATTGTATCCTTGGCTCTTCCTGTTATAAAGAGAGAACCATTTGGTATTAGAAAACCTAAATCACCAGTATCAAACCAACCATCCTTGGATAAAACATCATTTGTAGCTGTTTCATTATTAAGATAACCTTTCATTACTTGCGGCCCCCTAACAAGAATTTTCCCGACTTCTCTGAACTTCAGAATCTTTTTTTTATCATCATTCACTATTTTGATTTCAGTAAATGAAAGAGGCTGCCCAGATGATCCTCTAACATTTAATTCTCTTCTCCTACAAGTTAATACTGGACTAGTTTCTGTGAGTCCATATCCCACCAAAACATCTACACCTAAAGATTCAAAAAAAAGATCTACATGTTCTGGCAATGCACCTCCACCATTAATGGGAAATTTCAGTTTTTCTCCGCATAGTTGTCTAAGAATATTCGGCCATAAAAAAATAGTAGACAATTTATGTAAAGGATATCGGCTAATAACAGAACCCAGTAAGGGGATTTTTGATTTAAAAGTTATTTGATTTATATCTATATTTCTTATCTTTCTAAGACTTCTTTTGAAAACCGAACTATTACTGATCAAAAACTGAATAAGTTTTTGTTTTTTGGAAGGCATTTTTTTCAAAGCCTGAAAAAAACCATCATGTATTGCTTCCCATAGTCTCGGTACAGTAGCCATTACAACAGGTTTTATTTGTGTAATATCATCTTTAAGAAATTTTGGAATTGTATAGTATTGAGAACAACCGCATGAAAAAAAGAAGTACTCAGCACTTCTCTCATAAGAATGCCAGATAGGCAAAACGCTTAATACAGAGGTCCCTGGTTCTGGATCAGCGATATAGGCTAAATTGATTATTTGATGTAAAAAATTTGCATGAGTCAAAGGCACACCTTTAGGTTTTCCGGTCGTCCCAGAAGTGTAAAGGATAGTAGCGACGTCATCAATTTCTGGATTAAATTTTTCAAGATTATTATTTCGTAAATTTTCTTTTTCTACTGAACTAATGAATGTACTCCAACTTATTAAACTTTCAAATTGTTCATCTTCTAAATTGATTATAAATTTCAGTCTTTTTTTTAATTCTTCTTTGTTGTTTAACTTTAGCCAAATTTCCTTAGATTGAACTATTAGTCCTACTGAATTAGAGTGCCCAATAATATAGTCTAATTCTACTGAAGGAGAATTAATACCTCTCACTGCATTTATAGCTCCTAAACGCATTAAGCCTTGATCTACTGCTAGCCATCTTGGAGAATTTTCAGATATTACAGTAACTACATCCCCCTTTTTTAAACCATAATTTTCGAAAGAAAAAGAGACTTTTGTTATTAAATCAGCCAGCTCAGAATAAGAAAATTTTTCTTTGTATTTCCCTCTTAAATCGCAAACAGCTAAAGTATCACCACATTTAAATTTTAATTTTTCCCAAATTTGATCTATATGATCAAGGTTCTTAATAAAATCTCTATTTTTGGCAAATGTATTTTTTTTAGAAAGAGGTTTGGCTGCAGGCCAATACGCTAAATCACCCATATTAAATTAATTTTGAAATTTTATTTTCTATTTTGATATAAAATCAAAATTAAATTCTTCCTCGATGGTTTTTTTAACAATTCTCTTGACTTCTTGAATATTTAAATTTTTGTTGTAATCAATCATATTTGCCATAAGACAATTTTCTATTCCGCAAGGAACAATCTTATTAAAGTTTTCTAATTCGCAGTCAATATTGATTGAAAATCCATTTATCGTAATCCATCTTTTACACCCAATTCCAATTGATGCGATTTTCTTATTTCCTATCCAAACACCAGTAAACCCTTTTCTAGAGTGACAATTTATATTAAATGCTCCAAGGATTTTGATAATAATTTCTTCAATTTTTCTTAAGTACCAATTTAAATCTTTATTAAAATTTTTCAAATCTAAAACCAAATACGTTACTAATTGTCCCGGCATATGACAAGTTACCTCACCACCTCTATCAATCTTAAAAACATCATAATTAGCATCATTTAGAGAAAATAGTAAATTATCGTAATTAGATCCTCTCCCCAATGTATAACAGAGTTGATGCTCCCCTATCCAAATAAAATCAGGGTTAGAATTATCTAAGATCAATGCCTCCTGATATTCTTTTTGTAATTTATAAACATCATTAAAAGAAGAAATATTATCAGGTTGTTTAATTATTGCTGTTCTATTATCCATATTTAAGTAGATTTAGAAAGTAAGTAAATATTTTTAGATTTGTTATGAAAATTTTAATCCATGGAAAGAATCTTGAGCTCACTGGAGCATTAAAAGAATATACTGAGGCAAAGATAGAAAAAGCAACACATCACTATAAGGATATCGTCAAAGAAGCTGACATACACCTTTCAATTGAAAAGAATCCAAGAGTCTCGTTCCAAACTGCAGAAGTTACTATTTTTGCAAATGGTACCGTAATTAGAGCTGAAGAAAAAACTGAAAATCTATACTCAAGCATTGATTTAGTTTCAAATAAACTTTGTAGAAAATTACGCAAATATAAAGAAAGAAACAATAAAACAATTCATAATAAACAATTTAAAAATAAAGATTCTTTGCCAATTGAAAGTATGGAATCAAATTTTTTAGATAAAGCTTTTTTTAAAGAAGGAACTGAAGCAAGTCTGCCTGAGCCATCTATAAAAAATAAGTTTTAAATGCCCAATATTGAATATGAATTAAACGAGAAAATTCATGCGATTATTATTAATCCTTATTTATCATGGGAAGATTTCTGTGCGAATTGCGATTTAATAAGAAAATACAATATCAAAAATATTACTACTTCACTAAATTATTTAAATGATCTTAAAAACTGTTTGGGTAATTACAGTGCGGATATAAACGCACTTATTTCTTACCCTTTAGCAGATTTACCAGTTTCATTTATTGAAGAATTAGTTTGTTTTGCAAAAGATAAGGGTGCAAAAGGAATTGAATATATCCCAAACTTTATCAATTTATCCAAAAGAAATTTAGAAACTTTCGCTGCTGAAATTGAGCAAGTTAAATTATCTGGATTACCAGTTTCAATAATCATAAATAAATCAAAACTACATGAAGAAGTTTTTATTAATGCGATAGAAATATGTTTGGAATTAGGAATAAAAAATTTTCAATTCGGGGACGGGTTTGGATCTCCTCTTACATCTAATGATGTCCCGGAAATACTAAAAATAACAGGCTCTCAAAATCAAATAAAAGTTGTAGGTGGTATAAAAAAACTGACACAAGTTATTGATTTGTTTGATAATGGAATTAGTTGCGTTGGAACTTCTAATTTTTGTGAGATTTTCCAAGAAGTAAATTTTTAAATGTCTGGTTCTGGTGAGTGCAGACTAGAGGGTCTCTGTATTAAAGCTTCTCCATTAGGCGAGAATGATAGATTAATAACTATTCTTACTGATGAGCAGGGGATTGTTCGATTAGCGGTACCTGGTGCTAGACGTCCTAAAAGTAGTCTTGCTGCGGCTACTCCATTAACATATTTAAGTCTGCAAATTTTTGGGAAAAGAAATCTTAAATCTGTACGTCAAATTAAAATATTAAAAAGCTATTCTGGTCTAGGGAAAAATATTGAACGTCTTGCAGCCGCGCAAGCAATAACTGAATTAACTTTTTTATTGGTAGGTAATAATGATAAGCAACAAAACTATTTATCTTGCGTTCTTGCACATCTAGATAGGATTTATTTGTATGAAGAATCTAAAGAAGAAGATATTAAAATGCTCTCAATGAGTATTCAATCTTTAATCCATCTATTAGCCATTGGAGGTATAAATTTACCAATTCATCATTGCTGTAAAACTGGAGAACCTATTATTCCGCCTTTAGGAAATTGGGAATGGAATTGTTATTTTTTGCCAAGTGAAGGGTTTTCGTCAATTGAAGATCCGCGAACTAATCTAAAAATAAATGCATCTGAAGTTGCTCTATTACAAAGACTTCTTTTTCCCGAATTACCAATAAAATCTAATGGAGAGTTATTGGGACCTAAAAAAGTCTGGCTTAAAATATTATTTATTATTGAGACTTGGATCTCTGCTCAACTAGAGAAAGAATTATCTTCACTAAAAATGTTGAGAGAAATATATAGTTAAGATTTCATAAATCATAAAAAAATTTAAAAATTATGATCATAGCGACTCTTACTGTTAACTTTATAAATAGCTAAATCAATAAATGTGGTTCATATTGCCTGGCTGGGTAAAAAATCCCCTTTTTGCGGAAATGTAACTTATGGCAATTCAACTACTAAGGAATTGAAGGCCAGAGGGCATAAAATTAGTTTTATTCATTTCGACAATCCCGCTAGTTCAAATTCATCAAAACCATTATTTCTTGCAAATGATCCTGATGTAAGTCTCCCATATTTAATTAAATCTCAAGTTTATACAATACCGTCACCAAGGGCAGAAAAAGAGCTTAGGCTATCATTGGAAAGATTAAAACCTGACATAGTACATGCAAGCCTAACTTTATCTCCTTTAGACTTTAGACTTCCAGAGCTGTGTAATGAAATAAATGTTCCTCTTATAGGAACATTTCATCCTCCATTTGATGCAAAAAATAGAAATCTAACTGCGAGCACTCAACAATTAACCTATCAACTTTATGCTCCATCTTTAGCAAAGTTCGATAAAATAATTATTTTTTCTGAACCTCAAAAAAATGTTCTTGATAAATTAGGAGTACCTACAGAAAAACAAATAGTTATTCCAAACGGCGTTGATGAAAATATTTGGAAACCTTTTTGCGAAAAAAGTAAAAGATATGATCAGGTAAAAAACAAACTTGGAAATGAAAGAATCTTTTTATATATGGGAAGGATTGCAAATGAGAAAAATATCGAGGCACTTTTACGTTCTTGGCGCCAAACAAAAACTCAAAATTGCAAATTAGTTATTGTTGGGGATGGACCAATGAAGCCAACACTTGAAAATAGTTTTTCTAACCTTGGTAATGAGAAATTAATTTGGTGGGGTGCCGAATTAGATTTAGAAACTAGGATAGCAATCATGCAAATAGCAGAAGTTTTTTTCTTACCAAGCTTAGTAGAAGGTTTATCATTATCACTTTTAGAGGCAATGTCTGCTGGTACTGCATGTGTAGCTACAGATGCCGGAGCTGACGGTGAAGTTTTAGATAATGGAGCAGGAATAGTAATTTCAACTGATAATGTGGCTGCACAATTAAAAACTATAATCCCAATTCTTGTAGAACACCCTTCATTTACAAAAGATCTTGGAGAGAAAGCTAGAGAACGTATACTTCAGAGATACACAATTACTAAAAATATAAATTCACTTGAAAAAGTTTATATGAACTTAAAAAAATAATTGAAAAACCTAACGAAACTCCTTACTTCTATTACTAGCTGAAACTATTGATTCAATTAATGCTGACCTTACACTCTTTTTTTCTAAAACCCTTAAAGCAGAAATAGTTGTTCCACCTGGAGAGGTTACTAAATTTTTAAGTTCAGAAGTAGTAAGTTTATTTTCCTTTATTAGACAAATAGTTCCTAGTATCATTTCCATCACAAGTTCCTCTGAAATTAATTTTGGTAATCCCCCGCTTAATCCTCCATCACTTAATGCTTCTATAATTAAAGCAATAATTGCAGGTCCTGATGAAGTTAAAGCTAAAAATATATCAAGGTAATTTTCAGTAAATTCATAAATTTTACTTGTATTTTCAAATAATTTTTTTGTAAATTGTTTCTGATCTTCTGTAATTTCTTCTCCCCAAGAGATCCCTGTTAAACCTTTTCCAATAGTTATTGGAATATTTGTAACCACTCTCACACATTTATGATTAGGAAACTTTTGAGTAAGTCTATTTATTGAAACCCCGGCAAGAATTGAAACTAATAAATTGTCCTTATTTTTTATATGATATTCCTCACTTATATTATTTAATTGTTGGGGTTTTATCGAAAGAAGTTTATATTGACAATCCCAAATTATTTTTGAATCTTTAGAACCTGATTTATAGACATTTATATTATGTTTATAATTATTTTTTATGTTTTCTAAACTTTTTTCTGTATTTACAATACAAAAAACATTCTCTGGCTGAATTAATTTGTTATCTAATAGAGGGGTAACTATAGCACTTGCAATATTTCCAAAACCAATAATCGCAATTTGATCTGTCACAGATTAATCATGAATAAGCACTTAATTTAGAATTACCCCATGCTGGTTCAGGAGTAGTATTTTTGCCCATACTATATTGTGGTGTGTTTTCTGTAGGCACAGAAGAAGGTGAAGCTTCTTCTGGAGAAGAACTAGTTACATTTACACAACTTGGAGCAAAAAGAAAAATACTTTCACCGACTCTCTCTTGATGTCCATCAATTGCATATGTGCCCCCAGCAATAAAATCAACCGCTCTTTGAGCTTGATCAGGATCCATCATAGTTAAATTGAGAATTACAGTTTTTCTCTCTCTTAATGCTTGTATAGCTTGAGGCATCTCATCAAAACTTCTTGGTTCCATTAAGCTTACTTCTGAGGATGAATTTGAGATTCCAGGCATACCAACAACTTTTGATGATCTGTTGTTATTCATAAAATCGAATGGATTTGAATTTGCAAGGGCATTTGCATTCTTTGGATTTTGTTTGAAATTATTAATATCATTTAATTCATCCTCTGTAGCATAATCTAACTCATCAAAATCATCATCGAGATACTCATCCCCTGCAACAACTGCCTTTAATCTAGAAATAAGTGACACCTTTTAAATCCTCATGAAATTGATTACTAAGGTTTAAGAACCTTGAGTAATAGATTCATTTTTTAAATGAATAAACTACCTATACTTAAATAACGTTAGTTGAACTTTACTGCAAGTTTATAGATAAGATTTTTATAAAAAAATTACTAATTAGGATCTGCCTCCAAAAATCAATGATCCTAGTCTTAACCAAGTTGATCCAGCGTCAATGGCTTCCTCCCAATCACCTGACATCCCCATGGAACAATCTGGTAGTTGCAGAGAATCAGCGAGAGCACGACATTTTTTGAACAACTCTGAATTTTCTTTAGAGCTAAGTCCTTTAGGATTGATAGTCATCAAACCGGTTAATGAAATATTTTTCAACTCTTGAATTTCTCTCCATTTCAAAATTAAAAATTCAGGATTAAAGCCTCCTTTAGTAGGGTCATCACTCAACTTAACCTGCAACATTATTAATGGATTTTTCTTCTCTTCACGAGAAATATTTGAAATCTTTTGCAATTTTTCAAATGAATCTACTGAATGAATATATTTGAAATTTTGAACTATTTTTCTTATTTTATTACTTTGTATTCTTCCAATAAAGTGCCAATTTATTTGTTTAAGATCTTTTAAGGTTAATTGTTTTTCAAATGCCTCTTGAACTTTACTTTCACCAAAATCATTCTGACCTATATTTTGAATAATCTTGATTTCTTGACTTTTAAATCCTTTACTTACCGCAAGAATATTTACATTTGATGGTATTTTATTTTTTATTTTTAAATAATTTGCAGGGTTCACCTTTTACAAGAAAGTTTGAGTAAATAAATTCTCCCATTTAGATAGTTCTTCAGATCTATTTCTTCTAGCTTTTTGAAGGTTTAATTCGGCCTGATTACGGGCATCTAAATAAGGTATAACTTCAAAAAAAACTTCTCTCTGTCGAACTTCTACCAAGAAAAACATTTTTTGAGCGTATAAAGTCGCATAAATGTCTCTCCCATCATTCCCAGGAGATACTTGGTATAACATGCCAAATGTTGGATGGTTTAAATAACGCTCAGAACTCAAACCTAAAATATTGTGTTATTTATAATGCACCATACAGTTTTCTAAGAAAAATTGCTATGCAAATAAAACAAATCGATAATGTATTAACAATTACATTGAGAGATTTTGAAGGATAAAGAGTTCTAAATCTGTTAGTTTTTATAATAATTTTTTTCTTTGAGAGTAGTGATTCTGCTCCATGATCAATTCTCAGAAATATATTTTGAAATAACCTTTCCACTAAGATTAATAAAACATTAAAGGATTTCTTTAGTCCTAAATTTCGAAAATTTATTGATCTAACTGACACTGATTTAATTATATTTTGAAGTTCTTCCTGCACTAAAGGAATAAAACGTAATGCAATTAACAACTGAAAAAGCCACTTACTAGTTGGCAATCCAATCTTTCTTAATGGATTCATAAACCAACTTAATCCCCATACAATATCTTCCTGCAATGTGGTTAAAAGCATCAAATTCACACTATGAATAACGGTAAAAATCAAAGTGGAGGTTTTTATTCCTAGTTCAAAAGCTTTTCTCGATAAGTTGTAGGGACCAAAATTAATAAACCATATCTTCTGCGAAGGAATTTGCAAAATATTCCATTCTTTTTGGCTTTCCAGTACTACTTCCAACTCATTGGGATTTCTTAAGTAGCCATCAAGAGATTGAATATCAGACGAGGCAAGTATTGATATACATCCGATTAATAGTGACAAACATGAGAGACAAAATAATGATCGCCACCATACTCTAGATGGCAATAAACTTAAAAAAGTAATTAATAGTAAAAAACCAACTAAACTCAATCTCCATATTGGACCTGCCCAAATTGGAGTGATTAAAAATATCATTACCATAATTATTTTTAATCTACTATCTATAATTCTTAGCCAACTTCTATTACCATGAACGTATTGACCAACAGAAAATTTGGTAAGCAAATTCATTAATCTTTTTGAATTAACTCAATATTTTCCTTTTCGACTTCTTTATTTAAAGCTCTTTGCTGTTTTCCTCTCCAAAGTAAAATAAGGGGGGTGCCTTCAAAGCCTAAATTTAATCTAATTTGTTTTTCAATATATCTTCTATAAGTTATTCCGAATAATTTAGGGTCATTTACAAAAAGAGTAAAAGTGGGAGGTTTGTTCTTTACTTGAGTACCGTAATAAAGCCTACCTTGCTTGCCGCTTCTCTTCGTTGGAGGACTTTTCCAACTGATTGATTCTTTAAGTACTTCATTAACTACAGATGTTGTAACTCTTCTTCTATGTTGATTTACAGCATTAAGAGCATGCTCAAAAATATTATCAACTCTCTGACCAGTGAGGGCAGATATAAAAATCATTTTTGACCAGTGTAAAAAATAAAGTTTAGATCTAAGTTCTTTTTCTACTTGATAAATTGTTGAACTATTTTTTTCTACAAGATCCCATTTATTAACAACAATTATGCAAGCTCTGCCTTGTTCTTCTATGCGCCCCGCCAGCTTCTGGTCTTGATCAGTTACTCCATCTATAGCATCTATTACTAAAACACAAACATCACTTCTATCTATAGATTTAAAAGCCCTATTAATACCAAAGAATTCAGTGCCATATTTAACATTTTTCTTTCTTCTAATCCCTGCAGTATCAATAATTTTCCAATGATTATCACCTTTTTTAATAAGCATATCTATTGAATCAGTTGTCGTACCACTAATATCACTAACTATTGCTCTTTTTTCTCCACAGATTGAATTTAACAAACTAGATTTACCAACATTAGGCCTACCAATAATTGACATCATTATCTTTTCTTCATCATCCTGGATATTATTTTCAGGAAGTTCGCCAATAACGAGATCTAAAAGATCTCCAGTACCTGAACCATGAATAGCCGAAACAGGGTTAGGTTCGCCCAATCCTAATTTCCAGAACTCCGAAGCTAGGGATATTCCTAGAGTAGTCGATTCGCATTTATTAACAGCAACAATTGTTTTACAGCTTGAACTTCTTAACCATTTTGCTATTGATAAATCACCATCAGTAACGCCTTGATTCCCATCTACAACAAGTAAGGCGAGTGAAGCCTCTTCTAGAGCTAAGAAAACTTGTGTCCTTATCTCTGGGAGAAATTCACTATCATCATCAAAAACTAAACCTCCAGTATCAACTATTTGAAATTCTTTTCCTCCCCATGAAGCATTTTGATAAGTTCTATCTCTTGTAACACCGGGTTTATCAAATACTATTGCATCATTACTTTGGCAAAGACGATTAACTAAGGTTGATTTCCCAACGTTAGGTCTTCCGATAATTGCTATTGTAGGAAGAATCAATTCTTCTCTCCAAAGAAAGTAGTATCTATTACAACTATACCTTTAATAGAATCATTTACCTTGTTCAAAAAGACTTATTTGATTTCTGGATCGCCAAAATGTCCTTTAACTGGATTAACAGGTGGTGAACTATGACTTGGAATTATTCCATTATCTTTTGAAAAACAATCATTTTCAATCGCCCAATAAATCAACCAATTTACTACTGTCGCTCTTCTAGTTCTTCTTGGATAGAGTTCATTAATCTTATAACCTTTAAACTTAAGAAAATTTTTCAATCCCTGTTTATAGTCTTTTGGAATTGATCGAGTCAAATGTACTGAGGCTGGTCTCTCTGAAATGATTTGAGGAGCTTTTTCAAATTTTTCTGACCAATAAGAAGGAGTTAATGCGGTAGAAACCCAATCATTCGCAGGGAGATCTATTTTATAAAAAAGTCTTTCCCAAACCAATTCACAAACAAATACGTCACTAACCTTATCTTCAAGAATAAGAAATAATAGTTTTTTACATATTGGCCATGTAAATTGATTTTTAATGAATTTTTCTTTTTTATGCATTAATCGAACCTTATCAAAATCAAAGAAAAATAAGGCATAAATTCCTTTTTATATTGTGATGCATATTGAATAATTTGATCAGGCATCCCAACACTTAAAGCTATTAATGTTGAATCGATGATATCCTCTTTTTTTAAAATTTCCCTGACTAAATTCCATCTTTTGCCAACTTTCATAATGGCTAATACCGTTTTATTTGCCTTACTTTCCCTAATTAGGGTTGTTAATTCAGATTCTGAAGAAGGGCATTCTTTGATGATCAATGTCTCACCTTTTTTTACCAAATCAAAATCATTCAATGCTGCTGCAGCTGAAATAGAGGAAATACCAGGTATGGTTTTGGTAATAATTTCAGCATGATTATTTTTTATCAACCTCAAAATATTAGAGGAACTTGCAAATAGTGATGTATCTCCAAGACAAAGTAAAACAACTGATTCACCGTTTTTTATAAATTTCACAATTTTTTCTACTGCATTAGACCATATTTCATCGGGATCAAAATCCTTCCTAGCCATTGGAAAGATGATGGGTATGTTTTTTTTAAATTTGGTGTATTTCTTGACTATTTCAGCAGCGAAACTCTTTTTATTATCATCTGATATTGGAAAAACTATAACTTTCGCTTTTTTTATTGCATCCACAGCAGCAATTGTTAAAAGCGATGGATCTCCAGGGCCTACACCAACAATCGTGAATGTTGGTAAATCAGTTTTATATCGATTAAGTAAACTTAAGAACTTGTTTATTATCATTTTTATTTTATTAACTTTAGCTATGTACCCTTGGCAATACAAAAGTTTCAGCTAGTATTGATGACTCAATGTCAGACAATTCCTCTAACCTTTTGAAAGTTTGATTTTTAGAGAATTTAGTTTGCGCTAGTTTCCAGTAAACCCCAAAATGTCTTGCCTCACTCTCAAGCAGAGACTCATAAAGGGATTTAAACGATTTATCTTCAGAATTCAGCGCAAGCAAGCTTAATCTTTCATGACTTCTTGCTTCAATAAGTCCTGCGATTAAGAAACTATCAAGCATTCTATTGGGCTCTTCCTTTCTTATATTCTTGGACAATTCAGCTCCATATGGAGGCGGTTTTAAGGACTCAAGAGAATGTCCAAGATCCTTTAAAAAATAAAGTATTTTTTCAAAATGCTCTAATTCCTCTCTCGCTATTGGACTAAGAACTTCTGCCAGATTTGGTTCTGATGGATATCTAAACATCAATTGAATAGCTACCCCTGCTGCTTTTCTTTCACAATGAGCATGGTCAATAAGAATATCTATTGGATTAGATAATGCGAGTTTGATCCACTCATCTGAAGTAAATGACGATAAATATTTAATATGAGAAGTGGGCCTTTTAAAATCGACTAGCATTTAATTTTTACTACTTAAATATCCAATAATTCCTTCAAGAGCTAAGGAATAACTTGATATGCCGAATCCACTAATAATTCCTATAGCTTTATCTGTAAGAAAAGATTCTTTACGAAAATCTTCTCTACTAAAAATATTTGAAATATGTAACTCTACAAATGGAATTTTTGATCCAATTAAAGCATCACGAATAGAAATCGATGTATGAGTAAAAGCGCCAGCATTTATAAGAATACCTTGGATACTTTTTACAGACACCTGAATTTTATCTACTATTTCTCCTTCATGATTACTTTGAAAACATTCAAGATTAATACTTTTTTCTTTAGCAACTTTAGTTAAATCTTTTTCTATATCACTCAATGTTTTATTACCATATATTTCAGGTTCTCTAGTGCCCAAAAGATTTAGATTTGGTCCATTTATCAATAAAATATTCATCAGCAATAAAGTCTTTTCTTTATAAATGCTATCTAGAAAGAAACAAAAAAACCAAAACAATTTCACACAAAGTGTCCATTAACTGATAAGTTCAAATAGTGGGGGTCGGTGCCCGAGTGGTTAAAGGGGGCGGACTGTAAATCCGCTGGCTCTGCCTACGTTGGTTCAAATCCAACCCGGCCCACTTTAAAATTGCCCTTGTAGCTCAGCGGTAGAGCACTCCCTTGGTAAGGGAGAGGTCTCGGGTTCAAGTCCCGACGAGGGCATACCCGAGGCAGCTTGGTATCAGTGAGATTACCACTATCGCAGAAAGAAATTATTCAGAAGTGGACGTCCGTTTTCGGGTCCACTTTTCTGTTTTCAGGGCAGATATCTGAAGGTGCATCACACAAACGATGACACCGAAATGGCAACAATCAGAAGAAGCGGCAGCGGCTGGCAGGTCCTTATCAGAAGGAAGAATTATGTCGGTCCAAGGTCCAGAACTTTTCTTTCCAGAGATCTTGCAAAATCCTGGGCAGATGCAGTCGAAGAGAGAACAAAAAAGGTTTTCAAAAACATCACCATCACCCTATAGGTACCTATATACAGTACGTGCATTATGTGTTTACACACATACCCACGTATCAGATATAAAGAGTTTAGTTGTAGTTGAGAGTGGTTTATTTTCAGTACTTACAATGATGATGATGTATACACATCCAGTAAGTAGTCCCCTCTAAATTTCTTGTCTTTTACCCCTTCCTCCCGTGTATTATGAAGGGGTTGCGTAATTGACTGGTATGACTAAGATCTCAGAGGTCAGCATTTTACCTTAAATTCAGATATATTTAATAAAGTTTGTCTTCACTAATGCCACTATCGTCATACCGGATGCACAGAATTTATCTTGCAGCGACCATGAATTATGGTCTTGGTTCTGATGATCCAGAAGAGTTGGCATACTACAACAAAATCAGAAAAGAGATGGATGATATGAAAAAGGAACCAGTTAAAAAAGGGATACCCCTAAATTGGGATACCCCCGAAGGAATGGATAAATGAATCTGAATACTTTTTTATTAATTGATGGGAGTCTAATGCTTATTGGTCTGCCTTTGTTGATGATTTTTAAAGGAAAAAAAACTAATCGAAATCATCCTTGATTTTAACCATATCCAAATTCAACTGTTGATCCTTTATCCGTATAAGGGGGTTCCTCAAACCGTACATATTTATTAGTCGGATAGCTTGCCTGACTAGTTAGAACATAGTTGTAGTCGTCATGAGCAAATGTCTACCAAATCCACTCTAAAAGAAGATCATCAATCTGAGATTGAAGAAAGATCAGAAGAAGAACTTCTTGAGGAAGAAATCAGGAATCAGCAAACATTGGATAGCTTTGTTGCATCTGATAAGAACTGGAGCTGATCAAAACTTATTTATTAGGAGAAAGTTATGAACTTAAATAGATCACCATTCTCAATCTTGAATAAAGAGAGTAGAGAAATTGACTATATCAAAGGAGTTTACAAGAGAAAAATTCAAGCTGAAATTGAATCCTATAAATATCCCGAAGATGAAGATAAGAGAGATACTATCCAAGCTCAAGATATATTGATGCTTGATAGGATCTCAATTTAGTTATTCTTTTTTTTCTTCTTCTTATCCTTTTTTTTCTTCTTTACCTTTTCATAAACCTCATCAGCCTTCTGTTCAATATTATCCAGCTTATTTGATAGTTCCTTTAAAGTTTCTGCTTTTCCTTCTATAATTACGGTATTTTTTAGTTCAATAATTTTAACAGGCTCTTCTTTAACTAAGGTATCTTTTGTCTCTTCAGTTTTAATTCCAAACTTACCTTTTATAAAATTGGCTATAAAAATAAGAACAGGTACATGGGCTAGACCACCTATTACTATTCTTGTTTCTGAATAAGCCATTTAATAGTTAAAAGTTCTGAGATATTTAAGCATAAATTTAATTTTTAAATTCGTTTTATTAAGCCAATAAATATTAGTAATCATTTCTTGATTCGTAGATCAAAAATCTTGCTATTAATTGAGTAGAGACTTTTTTATCAAATGCCATTAGACGTATTTCTAATGAACATGTGTGTTGTAGTTATAGCTCTGCTTATCAGAAGAGAAATCAAACTTAAGAAGGCTAGATAGATTATGAAGACACAAATTTTAAAAGAGCAATACATTCCAAATATTCATGCTATTACCCTTTTACTATTGCTTCTTTTATGTCTGTGGTTACCTCTAGCACTCAGATTCCTATTAATAATTTAGTCGAACTAGTGAGTTAATACCCTTATCCTTAAACTCTGCTATAACCAAATTTTGTTTTAAAGATCTTATATGGTACTCCTGTTCCGTTCATGGCTTCAATAACTTTATCTCCCACAGTTCCGTAAAATTCAACAGAAAGATCAGTTCCCAGTTCAGCATGAGCCTCAAGATAAACACCTAATGCTGGATTAGCTAAATGAGCTAGTAAAGCATCATCATTTTTATAAACTTCTGACCATACGAAACGAAGAGGGTCATCAGGATCTTGATCAAAAGTATGATGGAGCATTCCCGGTTCCTCAGCTTCAACAGCTTTATCTGTCTTATCTGCAATTTCTAAATATTCTGCAACCTTATCTTCCTTAACTTTAAGTTTTGCAAGAAGCATAAATGGAGTATCTGATCCAAAAATAGACATAAAAAAAAAGACTCTTGCGAGCCTGAGTGATGGGGATTTCTATCATGACAAATTAATTAGATACAAACAACTCCATCAATAGTTAATTTTTATTACTTACAAACACCATATGTAGTGCTAGGATTTTTAAAAAGGCTGGGTGATGGGGATTATCCCGCTTTTTGATTGGGGCGAAGCTCACGCCCTTTTTTTTATGGGTATAACTTTTTAATAGCTTCTTGTTGTTCTTGTTTTTTTATTTCTTCAGCATCATAAACAGGACAGGTATTCTGATTAAGTGATGAGAAAAAAACACTTTTTTTAAAACGTTTGAATATAGGAGTCAATAGTAAACGTTTCATTTTTTATATTTGCTTAATTGCTCAAACATACTTAAATACTGCAGAGGAAACACGCTGGTTAAATTTTCTATTCTCTCTTCATCTAATTCAACACCCTCTGGTAATTTTTTTACTAGCTTTGGAATAGCTTTTTTTGTTTCTTCTTTGCAGAAGTTAATTCTATAAGTAGCTTCTTTTTTTATATTCGTTTTAATTAACCCATCTTTTTCAAGCATTGATTTTAAATCAAGATTATTTCCTTTCAAAAGAGCAATTAAAACAGTATCTGAAATTTTTAAAGCTTCTGCAGGTTCTTTATCTTTGTTTATTCCAAAAATCCAGGTACAGGCACCAACTCCTAATGCTCTTGCGATACAATCATCATTTCCAATTTCATTACAAGGTAATCTAAAAGACTCCTCAATTTTTTTTAAATCATATCCATTATCACCTTCTGGAAAACCTGCTTTAGCCGAAAAAGGAAATAATAATAATATTGCAGGAAGAATTAAGCTTTTCACTTAAAAATAACTGGATATAACCGTTGAATCGTAAATATGACCTGCACTCTCAATTAATGGTTTCACTGCTGGATCTTCAAACATAGATATTGATTTACCTTCTTCACCTTGCTCAATAAGAATTACACTTGTTGGATCATCTTTCTTTACACCTTTGTATAAGCAAATAATTCCACGCTCTTTATTCATTTGTATATTTTCTTCGCTGTCATAAACCGCAGCCCAATCTTCAAAAGGTACGCTAATTTTGAATGTGAAAACGGTAGTTTCAAGAGACATAATAAAAAGAAGCTAGTTGCTCTCTATTCTAGATAGACTGTCAATAATCAAGAAAAAACTGGTGGATAAGGTGTTTGGCCATTCATTAATGCTGTGTCAATTGGTTTACAGATATTCATCAGAGCATCTTGTCCGAAACCTGGACCAGAAGGACCGTCTATAAACTCCTGAAACTCTTCAGCTGAAATACCGTCTTTTACTTCCCAAAAACAATATACAGGACCAGTTTTAGTTACGGCATTTGCAGAATGGTTAAAAAATCCTTTTTCTTTATTAGCTGCAACCGCATCATCCCATCCACCACCTGGTGACATTGCCGCATAAGCTGTTTCCCACCATTTTTCAGCTTTTCCTGCCTTAAATTCATGATGAACAATGTAAAAAGTTGATGCCATAAAAATAATATTTAAACTGCTAATAAAGTTACTTCATATAAGTAAAGGGAAGATTAATTTATTTTGAATTCCTAAATAAAAAGGGGGCTAAAAGCCCCCAGCGATCGACTGTCAATATATACAATCTAAATCAGAATCCAGATATTGCTTCATAGAAATCAGCGTCTGGCAGTATTTCCTTCAAGGGTTCAATCTCCTTGGCAGGGCCTTGGACCTGCACAGTAATATCTGACACTTCAAAAAGCTTAGGAATCATATGTCCCATATTTTTGAGATGAAATAAAGCGGCGGCACCATCTTTATATGCCTCTCTTACATAAGCCTTATCTGACCCGGATTTAGTGATATTAAAAAAAAGGCAGTCAGGTTCATTAGCTTTTGTCAGTACCAAAATTTCTTCTAAAAGAGCTATGCACTGGTCCATCTTCCCATCCTTGATTGTGAAGTGGGGATGGATAGAAACCATGGATGTATCGAGCGACATGAATTTATAGATATTTCTCCTATCTTTTTAGCAACTAATCTTGATAAACAGGTTAAAAATATAGATTATCTAAAAATTAAGAATTTTAATTTGGTATCGCATGTACCGTTTATACGTTTTTTGAAAGCTATTAATTGGATATGAGTTATTTTGCTGAACCAAACCATATTGAATATGATGCATGGTTCGATGAAAACATCGACCCAGTGGATCTTGTTAATTACTCAGATGAAAAGGAGTTCAGTGATTCGGTACACTTTAAGTTCCATAAGATGTCCACTAGAAATTTAACGATTGGTTCTTCTGATAATTTTCACTGGTAAGTAAAAGATTTTTCACTCCATAGATAGTTATGCAGAATATGTTCCATCACTTTCTCTTCGTGCCTTAGCTAATACAATTTCATCTACAACTTTTTCAATCATGTAAGCACTCTTTTTACCAAAGCATTTTTCTTTTTTTATACTCTCAAAATCATTTGGGATTAAAGTATTATTTTCACAACAATCGCATTTAATATCAATTTTCATACCTCTGAAAACCTCCAAAGCTCTAGAAAAAATCCATTGCTGAACTGAAATACTTTCCCAACTATCAAAATTAGACCATTCATCAAAATCCCTATTAAGGATGCCTTTTAATCCATCAGCCTGATTTACATATACTAAATGTGAATCTTTTCTTGGTTCATCATTAATACCAATTGTTTTGACAGAATTTTGATTCATTAAATATAGATTGATTGAGTAGCCTTATAAATCTAGAGGATAATTTCAAAAATATAAACAAAAAAATGTCTCAAATAAGATCATTAATTGCTTTATCCAATCTAGAAGTATGATTTGTATTTCTGAGTAATTCAAAATCCTTAAAATCAAAGCCCGGTCCAACACAACAACTCACTAAAGTAAATTCGCCTGTACTTTTTGCAGCTTGCCAATATCCAGATGGGATCATTTCTACTGGATTATTGGAATCTAAAATTAAATTTCTTATTAACTTATTATCATTATCTAGGCACCATAAATTCAGAGGATCACCCCTTAAATAAATCCAAATTTCATCTGCATTTTTTACTCTGTGCCAAGCACTTTTTGCATCTCTCTCCAAAAGATAATAAATTCCCGTAATAAAGTTTCTACTTTGGCCATCTTCCCTTATTAAAGAATTCTCACTCCTTACTATCTCTCTAAACCATCCACCCTCAGGATGAGGAGATAAATTGAATTGTTTAATTATTTCTATGTTTTTTTTATTAGGATTCACATCACAAAATATCTTTTAAATTTCTCTTATACTTAAAAGTAAACTGAAAAAAAAATCAAAATAAACTATATTTTCTAAAAACTTAAGCACAAATAACTGACAAATCTACAAAATTTTTATTTTCATCTGCTAGTTCAGTAATGATTCTATTGAGCCATTCAGAGGTGGTTTCACAATAGCCTACATTTAAGATAGTTTTTTGCTTTGCTGTTTCTTCTTTATTCATAATTAAAGTATTTTTATATAAATTAGTCTTTAATTAAATCTATGTGAATAAGTCTTAATTACTATCTATTTTAAAAAGTTGTATTTAATACATATTTAAGAACTGCTAGTAAACAATTAAAATTAAATCGTTGACAAGAAAATGTATACAAGTAAGAGTAGAAAAAATTTATTATTTAACCTATGAATAACATCAAGATTGAGGAATTGATGAAAGTAAGGTTCGATGGTATTGCGAATAGGATTGGGCAATTAAGCAAAAGGGAAAGTGAGTCTTTATTACTTGAGCATCTTGAGTGGTTGGAGGGAGGATGGGAGACTGAAGAAATATTATTTTTAAAAAAGCCTTACAGAAAATGGTGGTTCTAACTCCACTTTTATAAATAATTAATGATGGCCTAAGGGACCAGGGCCAGATCCTATTTTATAAGAATTTTCTAAAGATTTCTCAACAAATAATTTCGCTTTTTGTATGGAATCAAATAGATCAAAACCTAAAGCTTTGTAACCACAAATAGCAGCACTCAAAGTACAACCGCTACCATGTGTATTTTTTGTATTTATAAAATTATTAAATAGCCACTCTTTTCTACCATTTAAGTCAAGAAAAAAATCCTTCCCTTTCATATCTTTTAAACCGCCACCTTTTATAAGTACTGCTTTAGCTCCAAGACCAATAATTTTTCTTGCTGAATTTTCGATATCTTCTTTACTCGTTATTTCTAAACCAGAAAGCAGATTTGCTTCATAAATATTTGGAGTTACCAAATCAGCAATTGGTAATAAGAGTTTTTTATAAGCATTAATAGCAGAATCCTCCAGTAATTTAGAACCAGTTCTTGTAACCATTACTGGATCAATAATTTTTGTAATTTTGTATGTATTTAATTTTAAAAAAGTATCATTAATTATCCTTTCATTTAATAACATTCCAGTTTTTAAGGCATCAATACCAAAATCAGCAAATAAAGTATCTAACTGATTTAATAAAGTATTCTTCTCTACTGGTTGAACGCATGTAACATCTATACTATTTTGTGCGGTAATACATGTAATAACAGAACATCCATGCACTTTAAGGGCCATGAAAGTTCTCAAGTCAGCCTGTATGCCTGCTCCACCCCCGGAGTCACTACCGCCTATTGAAAGTGCTATTTTAGAATACATAATTTATTAACTTGTTTTTGAAAGTACTATAAGTAAATTTTAATTTAAATCAGAAATCTGAATATGCATTAAAAAAATCTAACTCCAATTCCATAGCTCTCCTGTATAAATATTTAGCCTGATTAATATCATATTTTTCTTTATTAGTCTCAATAAGAATTTCAAGTGAATCTGCTAGCTTTTCAAAGCTCTCATCAGAATAAGTAATTATCCATTCTTTATATTTAGTGTCAAAATCCCCCTCATACAAACTTTTTCCTATCCAAGAATAAAGTCGCATACATGGAGTCATTGCAAACATTATTTCAACGGAGCTAAGTCTTTTGGAAGTATCATCAAGAAAATCTGTATAATTTTTAGTGGCTTTTTTTATATAGTTATTAGACAAATCAATGTCCCATTCTTTTGCATACGTTTCATGAAGTATTAACTCCTCTGAAACGCCCATTAACAGTTCACTTAACTTCCTTATTGAGTACTTATCTTTTGATTTGGAAACAGCAAGACCATAAGCCTTAGCAAAAGTCTCTAAAAAGAAATAATCTTGAGCTAAATATTCTTGAAATATATTTTTAGGGAGACTTCCATTCTTTAAACCTTGAACAAATTTTGTATTTAAACTTAGTAAAGCAATCTCATAATTATCCTCCCAAAGTTTTTTTGTTATTTTCATTTTTTTGATTTTTTAGTTATTCTAAAATTTTTTATATTTTTTACCTACAAACTTAATCTTATTTTTCTAGGATTAAAAGAAAAAATTATGAAAGAAGTAAATATCTTATGGTTTAAGAAAGATTTAAGAATTTTTGATAACGAAGCTCTCTTTGAGGCTATAAAAGACAATGATATTTTACCTATTTATATTATTGAGTTAGATATTTGGAACCAAAATACTCATTCAGATAGACAATGGCAATTTTGCAAAGAAAGTTTAATAGATTTAAGAAATGCACTTGCTGAGATTGGACAACCATTAATTATTAGGACTGGGAATGTTATTAATATATTTGATGAAATTAGTTCAAAATTTAAAATCAAAGGTATATATAGCCATCAAGAAACAGGAGATTGGCTTACTTATAAAAGAGATCAAAAAGTAAGAGAATGGGCTTTAAGCAAAAATATTATTTGGAAGGAATTTCTACAATTTGCAGTTTTTAGAGGAAATTTAGATAGGAATAATTGGTCTAAAATGTGGCAAAAAAATTCCGAAAAAAACTTACTTAAAGCCCCATTAAGAATTAATCCTATTAACTTTAATATTGGAGAAATACCCTCAGACGAAATTTTTTCCTTTAAAAAAGAAACTTGTCCAGGAAGAATGCAGGGTGGAAGAAAGAAAGGTTTAGAGAGAATGCAATACTTCTTTAATAATAAATTAGATTCTTATTCAAAAGATATATCTAGCCCAGAAAAATCATTTGATAGTTGTACAAGACTATCCCCATATATTTGTTGGGGATGCATTTCATTAAAAGAAATTTTTAAAAAGGCAGATATATCAAAAAACAAAAATTCTACGATGTTAAAAAGCAGATTAACTTGGCATTGTCATTTTATTCAGAAACTTGAAAGTGAACCAGAACTAGAGTTTAGGGAATACCATCCTTTTTTTAAAAATATTAGAGAAAAAAATAATGAATTACTTTATTCATGGAGTTCAGGTAATACTGGCTTTCCTTTTGTAGATGCATGTATGCGTTCATTAAATTTCAATGGATGGATTAACTTCAGGATGCGTGCGATGTTAATGTCTTTTGCTAGCTATAATTTATGGCTACCATGGCAAGATTCAGGTTCTGAATTAGCAAATAAATTTGTAGATTATGAGCCTGGAATACATTGGAACCAATGCCAAATGCAATCTGGAACTACGTCTATAAATACCAATAGAATTTATAATCCTATTAAGCAGGGAAAAGATCATGATCCTCAAGGAAAATTTATAAAAAAATGGATACCAGAATTAAAAGATATATCACTTAATTTCATTCATGAACCATGGCTACTATCTAGATTTAATCAAGAAGAATATGAACAAATTAATTACATAAGACCAATAATTGACATCCCAATTAGCACTAAAACTGCAAAGAAGAAAATTCAGGAAATCACTAAAAAGGATGGATATTGGGAAATCTCAAAAGAAATTTATTTAAAGCATGGCTCTAGAAAAAGGCCTAGAAAAAACATAAATAATAAAAAAAATGTTTCTGAGGAAAAGGAAAAACAATACGAACTGAAATTAGATTTTTAAATTTTATTGTCAGAAATTTCAAGATTACTTTTAGCGCCTAGGAAAGTTTTTTAAATTTTGAAATTAAATATATAATTCCACGATGAACTAATGCAAGCTTTAATGTATTTATTAGATTTTATTAATTATGTCTGAAAGATTTGAATGGGACGATACCAATAGTTCTGGTATATGGTGGAGTACTAATGTAAGTATTAGAGACGAATGCATTTTGCTTAAAGAAGATACTAAATGTGAAGATTCTGATATCGTCGAACTTCTTAGGAGTATTGCACAAAATATTGAAGATAATGGCCTTTAATTTTTAAAACCATATTCTCTTTATTAAAGATTTTCAATTCCTTTTACAGCTTTTATTAATTCGATACTAATACCTTTTTCACTCATTGAATGACCAGCATCATTAACGATAATTAATTCAGAATTCTTTAATTTCTTATTTAGATCCCAAGCACTCCTAACTGGACATACAACGTCATACCTTCCTTGAATTATTTTTGTTGGAATCGACTCTATTGTTTTTATATTTTTCAAAATAAAATTATCTTCTAAGAAAATATTATTAATAAAATAATGACATTCGATCCTTGCAAAAGCATCTGAAAAAGAATTAACTTCAGACTTATCAAAATCAAATTTTTTATTTATTAAATGACTTGTTGAGAGTTCCCATTTTGTCCAAGCTGCTGCTGCTTTTGATCTAAGATTCGCATCTGAAGATGTTAGATATTTATAAAAAGAACTTATTAAATCATTTCTATCTTTTTTTGGTATTACAGAAATATATTCTTCAAATTCATCGGGGAATATCTCACTTGCACCATATTGATAAAACCATAACAATTCAAACTTTCTACATAAAAATATTCCTCGCAAAGTTAAGCTGATAACTCTTGAGGAATTTTTAATCGCATATATAAGTGAAAGTGTTGAGCCCCAAGATCCGCCAAACAAATGCCAAGTATCTATTTTTAAAAAAATCCTTAATTTCTCAATATCATCAACTAAATGATTGGTCGTATTTTCTTTTAATTCGGAAAAAGGAGTTGAAGAACCGCAACCTCTCTGGTCAAATTGAATAATATCGAATTTATCTGGATCAAAGTATCTTCTATATCTTGGTTGACTTCCTCCTCCTGGACCTCCATGAATAACAAGAATTTTTTTGCCATTTGGATTACCAGATCTTTCCCAATAAATAGTATGAATATCACTTACTTGTAAAAAACCCTTTTCACGAACTTCAATTTTAGGAAACAAAACTTGATCTTTCATTGTGAAATATTTTTAAACACTTAATAAATCCATATTATCCAAAAAGAAGTCTAGTTTAGAAGTAGTTTAAAAAAAAAGGACTGGTGGTACAGTCCTTTTTGATATTTGATTTCCTTCTAACAGGATATAAAATTACATATTTTAAAGTCTATTTACTCATAAACCTAGAATACGTGAATTCGGGGATTTCTCTCGATAATTTCAGTCCCTATTGTCGCTAGTAATTATAAAGCGAAGTCTTATCAGACTAATTGATTGAACTTTAATTTTCGAATAATCCCATTCTCAGGAATACGCTTCCTATATTTTGGAATTTGCTAAATTTCAGGCGGACTATCAATCATTTAGATTGCCTCCGAACTCAACATTTATAAATTACTCCTTTTTATATTTTCAGTAAATCCGTAAATATGCTGATTTACTTTTTTCTTAATTTGTAAGAGGATTTTAATGATCCTTTGTTATTTATAGATAAATATGAATAATAAAGTCTATGATCTCTTAGTTATTCAGATTTATAGAGCAAAATAGATTCAATTATTCTTTTATCTCTATCAGAAAGTTTATAATTTCCCAATTTCCACTGAACAAATTTTACACACTCATCAATAGAAGGATTCTTATCCCGGCACTTGCGCCACTCTCCAATCCAATCTGCCAAGGCAAAAGTTATTTTTGTAGAAAGCATATTTACCAATCAGGGTAATTAAAATCTCCGCCTAAAGGTTCTTCATAAAATTCCCCTTCTTTTATACCTTTATCATATTTTTCAATTATCTTTTTATAAGAAGCTATTGATGGAAGTAAATCTCCTACATATATGGGTTTCATTCAAATTGTTATAATAATTTTAATTATTTATTATTTTATATAAGAATTTAATAAATAGATTATTAATATGCATTATGGATTTCATCAAAAAGAACAAGATCTTAACAGTAATGGCCATAATTGCAGTTTTATCATTTGCATTAGAAAAAGTAGGCATAATACACCCTTAAAATAATTAATTTCATTTGTTAAATACTTCCTAATGAAATAAGTAAACCGATACTATTACTACAAAAATAAGCAATGGAGATAATAATGTAAAAATTAAAGTTGAAAGATTAATCAGCATAAATTTTAAATAAATAAACAAATTTAATAAACATCACTTTTAAGCATTTGCAATAAGTAAAATTTAAATTATTACGATATAAAAAAATTTGAATAAAGAAAGATATAAAGAAGAATATGAAGAAGGGTCAGACTTACTTTGGCCTAGTGATAAAGAAGATAAAATAACTCGGCAATTTTATAAAGATTTATCTGATCTTTCAAAAAACATTAACTATAGTAAAAAGAAAAAGCTAAAACTTTTTGAACAAGTAGTTAGAATAATAAAAGGCAAAGGCTGGGGTTAATTAATATTCAAACTAAAATGAAAAATTTAATGACATTAATTAAAAGTTTCTTTCTTTTAAGACCAAGATTTTTATCCACTATATTTTTTATTCCAATTCTTTATGGCATTGGCTGGGCTTTATCTCAGCCACTTTTATTGTTTAATTTTGAAGAAGAAAATTTATCCTTAATTGGAACTATTATTACCTTCTTTCTTTTTATCTTTTTACTCCCATATTGGTTTTATATCAAACGAAACAAATCAAGTGCTTGGGTACTTCTTGGGATAACTAAAGACAAATTTTTAAAAAACTTTCTCAATTTTTCTAAAGGTCTCTTATTTTCCTTATTTTTAATAATTCTAATTCTGGTACCACTATTGCAAAAAAATTATATTTCTTGGATAGGTGAATTCTCGCCAATAATATTATTAAATTCTATTGTACTTGGATTAGGTGTTGGATTCGCAGAGGAAATAATTTTTAGAGGATGGTTAATAGAAGAACTAAAATTTGAATATGGCACAAAAATATCAATAGTTTTACAAGCTATAGTTTTTAGCTTTGTTCATAATTTATCAAATGACATATTTTGGAACATAATAGGATTACGCTTAGGATTTATTTTACTAGGGATATTTCTATCATTAGTCAAAATTAGAGATAAAGGTTCTCTATGGAATTGCATAGGACTTCATGGGGGACTTGTGGGTATTTGGTTTTTTATAAATAACGGATTAATAGAATTCAAAGAAAATACACCTTCTTTTTTAGCAGGTCCTTTCACACAAAATATTCCAAACCCAATCGGAAGCTTTAGTGCAATTTTAATATTACTTTTGTTATGTATTTTTTATGCACTAAAATCAAAAAAAAATTTCCTTAGACGTTTTAATTAGATATAAATACCGATTGATTTTTGATTAGTAATTGTCAGATTAAAATAAAGCTTAATTCTCATATGAACTTTGAAGCAGGATTAAGATTTATTGTCTTTTTAATAATTTTTGGAGTTACAAACTATCTAATGATGTTGAGAAGATATGAAAACGACATCAAAAAAAAGAAATATTTACAACATAAAAAAATTTCCAGGCTATACCCTAAAGGTTCATTTATTTTCTGAAATTAAAAAAGTTTTTGTAAAATCTACTCACCATTTTTTATTAGTTTTTTGCCAACCTTCATTTAACAATTTTTGCCACAATAATCTTGCTTCTTCTTTAAGAATTTTTTTTCTAGTTTTCATCAATGGAGGATTTTCTCCATGTATTCCCATAATAATTCCTTCTTCAATAAACATATAATCAATAGATTTATCAGAATGATCATTATCTTTGTAGAAACGCATCACACCTACAAAATTGGAGTCTATTAACCAGAAATCATTAGTTGAATTCAATAAACCAAAAATTAAATTAAATTTATCACATGTTTAATTGCAATTTGCGAGGAAAATATTTATTTAGTTTATTCATATTTGATACATTTTTTCTTTTTGTCTACTTTTTTTCAATTCGCCACGTTTTTTCTTAACCTCAACTCTTTTCTTTTGTGATGCTTTAGTGGGTTGTGTAGATTTTCTTAATTTAAATGATTTATTTAAAGCATTTTTTAGGATTGAACTAAATTTCATTAAAGCTAGCTGCCTATTTAATAATTGATTTCTGTGTTCTTGAACCGCTAAACGTAAGCTATTTTTCACTAATTTAGTTTTCAAGTTTCTCTTAAGAATTTCTTTCTGATAATCATTTAATACTTTGGAATTTTCTAAATTAAAAATAATCTCAACTCTACTTTCAGTTTTATTTACATTTTGTCCTCCAGGACCGGAGGATCTGGAAAATCGCCACTTAATTTCTTTGGATGGTATTACTAATGTTTTAGTAATTTTTAAATCCATTTTTATTTCTTTGTGATTTAGATCTTTAGAATCATTTCCTTAATACTTTAAAACATATCTTGAAATTTGATCGGTAAATACTGGGCGGTTAAGTTAGGTAAACCGAAATTCGGTGTATTTGCCGTATCAATATCTTCGGTATTTATCCTTTCATATTTCAAAGAATTATCAGATATTGAGTTTGTACTAATTCAAAGGTCACTTATGTATTCAATGTTTGATCTTCTTTTTGAAACACCTTCATATCGCCCAGTATATGTTATTTCCGATAGTGAAATGAAGGAGTTAAAGAAAACCCAACATCAAGAAGAGCTTGATGAAATTACAAAACAAAAAGCAAGACTTGAAGATGCTTTTAAAGCTCAACTAAAACATCTTGAAGAGAGAGAAAAAGAAGTAAAAAAAGAACTTAAAGTACTCTCAACTTCAAAAGATAAATAATTTATTTTTAGAGAAATTATTTTTTCCAAAGACGGTTTTTAACCGTCTTTTTTAATTCTTTTAATCTTAAGGAATCCATTAAATCCACAGATTTTAAAAATATTTTCCATAATTAAAAAATGAATAATAATAAAGAAAAAATAAGAATGTTTTTACCCTTTAGCTGGGTAATTTGTGCGGCAATATCTTTTGCTTATATAAATTCACATTTAATAAATACCTGATATAGATGTCTTATCCCTCAAGAGACGAAATACTTGCATCTTCAAAAGGGTGGGTAGCATCTTTTTTAAATTTTCTTCCTGGTTTAGGATCGGGTTACTTATATCAAAGGAGATGGAAACCCTATTTTTTTACCATCACTGCTAGTACTGCATGGTTCGCTTTAGGGTTTTTCTTACAAGGAGATTCAGAACCTTCTCAAAGTGAACAAATAATTGGAATTTCTGGTCTTTTTTTTATATCAATAGTTACAGTTATAGAGGCCAACTTGGCTTTCAAAAAAGCAAGTAATAAAACAAAAGCTGAAAAAGAGAAAATAATTTCATCTGAAAAAAAAGGATGGTTTAAATAATTCAAAAAATGAGATCTAAAAAAATATTTAATTATTTCTCAACTTATTTATTTATATAAATAATTACCATAAATGATATTTAAGATAATTAAAAAAATTTTTTTAGTTATAAAAAAATAAAATTTCCTTTTCTTTAAGACCTTCCCATCCAGAGTCTATTAATAATTGATTCAATGTTTCTTTATCAAAATGCTTAGAACCCGTTTTGACACATCTATTTCTCATTGATTTTTTAACACCACTCCTTTGTCTTTTATTCTCCTCATCCATAATTCTATTGTATAGATCTAGCATTTTTTGAGGGATGGGAGTACCGTCAAGATCCACTCCATTTTCAATAGCAAGATCAACAGCCTGCATTCCCATTTTCTTCATATATTTAAAAAAAAGCTGAAACCATAATAAAGCAAAAGTTATTAATCTAAAATTCTTTGAATAATATTTTATTGATTTTGAATTTCCTTAAGTACTCTAATTGCCTCTTTAATGTGTTCAGGACCATTCAATAAATCTCTAAAAATATGCCTAACCGTCCCTCTGCGATCAATAACGTAAGTTACCCTACCATCCATAAAACCCAATACTTTAGGAACTTTAAAAGTTTTTCTAAGAGAGTCATTTGTGTCGCAAAGCAGTGGATATTGTAATTTATTTTTATTAGCAAATGCCAAATGACTTGAGGTACTTCCATTACTTACTCCCCAAACTTGCGCACCTAATACTTTAAATAAGTCATATTTATCTCTAAATCCACAAACTTCTATAGTGCAACCAGGCGTATCATCTTTTGGATAAAAAAACAAAACGAGGGGACTTTTTAATCCCTTATTGGATCTTTTAACTCCATTTTGATCCAGTAAAGTAAATTCTGGAATTTTATCTCCAATATGCACAACTGTAAATATAAAATTCCATATTAGAGGTTAATATGTTTTTTTTGTGGCCTTAAAGTAAATAACTGATATTAAAGTCAGTTTTTTTGTTTTAAAAGATACTAAAAAATTATTGAAATAAACTAGGGTGAATTTATTAATTCAATAATATGGAATTAATAATTTATATTTTTTTATTTCTTATTCTTTTTTTGGGAGTTATTTTTAACTTAAAAATAACAAATTTTAAAAGAGTTAAAGAAATACGAAATAAAGCTAAAGGTTATTCAAAAAAGAATAATTAAATATTTATTGTTAAGATTAAAACTCAATTTTTTCATTTGGAGTAAATACTGAACAATATTTCTTTACTAGGTCCTTTTGCTGACTATTGGAAGAATTCGTTAATTTTAATTTTAGTTTTTCTACAGCCTCATTAGCATTAATCTCACCGAGTCGATATCTAGCACAAGTATCCAATACTTTAAACATTTTTGTGGTAACAGCTTCAGCTGGATAAATTAGAAAAAAAAGGTAAAAAACAACAAATAAGTACTTCATTTTTTTTAAAGTAGGAGATATTTAGCGAATAGT
>CACMXO010000003.1 GCA_902617605.1 uncultured Prochlorococcus sp.
GTTTTTTATCTCTACTACTACTATTTGGTTTGTTAAGACTTGGAATGCAATAGAAGTATTAAGATCATTCCTTTATATTGGAAGATTTCCTCTAAATTCATTTTCATTTTCTTTAAGAGTTTTTTTTAGTGTTTTCATTCCTATTGCATTTATAACTACAATTCCTTCTGAAGTTTTTCTAGGATTTTCTCAATTATGGAAAATATTACTTGAAGTTATTGTTGCTAATTTATTTCTTATAACTTCAAGAAAGTTCTGGTTATTTGCATTAAAATTTTATTCATCAGCTTCTAGCTAACTATTATTTAATAACCTCCCTGCAAAATTCCCAAATTTGTTGTTTACTTTTCAGATTAGAAAGCTTATATAATTTCTTAAAATGAAGTTTAGATTTTTCAACAGATAAAAGCCTACAGTTGTATTCGATATTATTATTTTTAGATATAATTCCTAACTTAAGTGTAATATCACAAAGTATAAGTATTAAAGTGAGAAAAAAAAATAGAACAAAAAAATGTGAAAATGTTTTTGAATAATTTTCTTTTTCGGTTTTTAATTCAAACTTCATTAATTAACTATATGCTGAGGGCACTTAATTGCAGCAATAGCAACAGCCGTAACTTTAAAATTATCTGACTTCTCAATAACCTTTTTGACCTCTAATGGTCCAAATTTATTACTTGCATCACTGTAAGAAAGAAGCAAAGATTTATAGTTATCATGACCTACATTCCTATATTCACAAAAATTATCTCCAACATAGTTCAAAAGAGTAAGTAAAGTTAATTCAATCATTAAACCTTTTTACTAGCAAAGTTCTTACGAATGATACTGTGCAGGACATTTTTAACAAGTAAAATTTCCAAAAAAACTTTAAATAATAAATTGAGATTTTGCTCACAAAATTTAAAATTGCAAAATTTTTTCAGAATTGATAAATTTACATGTTTGAAAATCATTAAAGCACTATCTGTAGTGTATGTACACTACTTAATTTGCGCTACAGATGGGGGGTTGCTTTTTTTAGGAAATTGGTTTAAAAATAAGGTTCCCCATCACCCGGCCACACTCACGTGAGGCCCTTTTTTTTTGGAAATAAGCTTTCTTTAAAAGTATTAATTGATAAAACGAGTAATTCATTAATCCCTTTAATAATGAATAAAGATTAGGGTTAATTTATTTTCATAACAAATTAACCAGCTTTAGACTTTTCAACCAAGACCGTACTATTTTTTCAATTAATTTATAAAAAACTTTTTAGGGATTTAATCAATAAGCTAATACCAACCAAAATGCAAACTGTTATGAAAGTTTTCTTAATTAGAATATTCCCATTTAATTTTGACAGGTGAGCTCCAAAATATCCTCCTGTAAAGGAACCAATTATTAATATTATCAATATATGTGAAGGAACCGATCCAATTCTGGCCAAAAAAACTGCTCCTACAAAATTCCAAAAAATCCCAACTGTAAAGAATGTCATACTTATAGCACGAAGAAAATCCATTTCAAATGTTTTTATTAAAAGTATTGTTACAAGCAATCCAGTTCCCGAGGAAATAGAACCATTTAAGATCCCTATGAGGAAAATAAAAATTAAAAATCTAATTTTATGAAATAAATTAAGCTTATTTTTACCTGATGATAAACCCAAATCTGGTTTAAGGAATGAGTAAAAAGCCAATAATATAGAAATTATTCCTAAAATTAAGTACAGATATTTTTCTGATATAAATTCAACAATATAAGACCCTAAAATCACTCCTGGCATTCCAAAAATTAAAATTTGCCAAGCAACACTTATATCATTACCTAAGGATTTGTAATTTCTTAAAGAACCGCCTATTCCTAGTGCTACTGTTGCTAATTTATGACTAGCCAAAGCCTGATAATAAGGAACACCAGATAAAAGCAATGCTGGGAGTTGAAGTAATCCTGCCCCTCCTCCAGAAATTGCAGAGAACGTATTAGAAAAAAAGGATATCAAAAAAATATAAATACTTTTAAATAAAGAATTATCAAAACTTCCTAATAATATTGTTAATAGATAAGGCATTGATTATAAATTGCTAGTACTAAGGAAATATAATTATTTTCACAAGAAGTAAATAGATTTTGAAGTCTTATTTTATCCTTTTTCAATCATAGTTAAAAAAAAACTGTTATTATTAATAAAAATATCAAGAATTTATGCATAATCAAGATGCAATTTACCTTGATCAGTTTTGTCCCAAGATAAGTAATAAAAATTGGAGAGAGTCACTTAATAAACTTACCTGTTATAAATGTATTTATTGCGGTAAACCATCTGAATCGCTTGATCACCTCCACCCAATGTCAAAAGGGGGGATTAATATTACAAGTAATTGCGTGCCATGTTGTTTGTCATGTAATGGGAAAAAATCAGATTCAGAAGTTCTTAGTTGGTACAGAAAACAAAGTTTTTATGATCCACGAAGAGCTATGGCGATACGCGCATGGTTTAACGACGATTTAAAACTTGCTTCAATGCTTTTGAACTACCTAAATTAAAATAAACAATAAAAGTATTGAGATAAAAAATATTTTTGAATATGGTTGAATGGGATCTTCCTATCTTGGTAAATAATGAATATTTATTTAAATTATTCTTTTTATTTCAAAATTCATTTGTTTGCTCTTGAAAAGCGCAATATTAGAAAAGTCATCCCTCCACATTATTGGGGAATCTAAAACCTTTCTCTCTGGTGACTTTACTGAAAAAATCAATCCAAATACAAAAAGAATAGTAATCAAAATGATTGTCATTACTAATTTGTCTGAAATATTGTTCATTAACTTAATCTATCTAGAAAAATTTTTGTCTGGAGTTGTTTTTTCATAAATTTCAAGAAAATATGATTTAAAATAATCAACTCCCTCCTTTCCAATTAATCCAATTGACTCTCCACAATCATTTACTACTTGTAATGAAATTTGATTAGCTAAGTCACTTTTCTCAATCCATTTTTTCTGGGGATTATAAGAAAAAGATATAATGTTTTCAGTTTTAACAATCGCCGATTTCATTGCTTCATCTTTAGAAAAACCATTTTGAATAGCGGTGCAATACTTCCTGGAGAAATTATTAGAGATCCTATTCTGCAGCAAACTAACACTAGGGTCTGACGTATCAAAAGCTAAACCTATTGAAGGTTTTAATAAATAAACTATTAAAAAAAGAAAACCAATAATGAATTTTAACAATAGCTATTTATCAATCACTATAAATAATATATTAGTTTTTTCTAATTGTCTTTTCAAATAAATCTGATAAACATTAACAGCAAATTAAATTTCAATTTATTAAAAATTAAAAGTATTGCAATAAGTTCAGTAATAATAGTCAGAGGTTTATTTGACTACTTATATGTACGAATCATTGATGACATTGCTATTTTTTCCTGACTGGACAAATGGGCTACCTTCAGACTTTTTAATCCTTCATTTTTTCGTAGGAGCTGTAATTTTCCCATTTAACATGATTCATGCCAAAGCAAGAAAAATTGACAGTCAGAACCCACAGGAAGCTGCTAATGGGTATAAAAACTCAGACAATACTACATTTTTTGGATACGAAGAAATCAATTAGATTTCCATAAATTTATTTAAGGAATTACTTAATTGATGATAATTACCCTAAATACAACTTTAGATCTTAAAATTTTTAGCCCCAGTGAACCTTTAGGAATATTAATTATTTTTTTAGGATTAATATTTACTGGTATGATTTTTTATATTATTTATGCAGTAAGTACTAATAAAGAATCACTAGAGGATAAAAAAATAAGGACTAAAAAGGAGTATTTGCAAAAGGAGAAGATAGGAAAACTATTTCCTAAGAAAAAATAAATTTGATTGTTTTATTACTATAAAGATATTTATTTATATTATTAATGATCAAATCGATAGGGTCCAAAAACATAAGTTTAAGCTCTTTGAAATCAAACATTTCTAAAAATTTTATAATAACATTTAATTTTTTTTTACGAGGAGTTTATATTGTTAAATGCACTACAAAATTATTTTCATATCATGCAAAAAATGTTAAAAATGGAAAAATGATTAGAAATCTTGGAGAATTCACCTCAATATCTATTTCTTGCTAGTGGAGTAAATAATGGGGAAGGTTATTGGATAGTAGGAATAAAAAATTGCGATGAAAATATCCTTGAGGATGAAAATCTTTTAGATTGCCATAGAAAAGAATTAATAGGTAATGAATCAGCAAAAGATATACTTTTAGCTATTAATTTAAACTTAAATAATTTATTAAATGAGCTAAGAAACAAAAATTATTTAATTGGAAATCCTTCAATGGGAATTTCATTTGATCTCCCTTTAGAAATCTTGGAAAATATTTTTGATTTTTGGTTAGATATTTATAAAAATCAAGAAGCCTGGGAAGCTTGTCTAGGACTTCTTAAAGTAAGAAAAAGGATTCCTCTTACAAACCTAATTGAAAGCGATAGTTTAAAGGGAAACTCTAAAAAATGGGCTATAAAAATTGAAAATTTACATACTTATATTCCTTCTTCACTAATAATTGATAAGTTAAATGATCCCATGTGGGAATAATTTTATCTTTTTAATACTCATAATATTTACTTCGTTGGATATTTAAGTAAAAATAAAATAACTATTGATTAAAGAATGAATAAACCATATTCTTTTAGTACCGATCAAATGAACGGAATTGTAGAGGATACATACGCCAAGATACTAAATGAATGTGAAAATTTAAAAAAAAATACTAATTGTCCAAATGAGCAAGTAGTAGCACTTTTAAGCGTGATTGCTTCAAATTACGCTATTACAACAGAAAAAAGCGAAAATTAAGATGATAAGCTATTTTACTTGGGGCGAATTTGATAAGAGCGTAGAACAAATCGCTAATAAATGTAGGTTTAGGGAGTTTTCTGGAATATATGGAATTCCTCGTGGTGGATTGTGCCTTGCTGTAGCACTAAGCCATAAATTAAAAATTGAATTAATTTCAGAACCACTTAAAAATTCACTAATAGTAGATGATGTTTATGAAACTGGTCTTACATTAACGACATTCAAGGATATTGAAGGAGCAATGTTTTTTGTATTATTTAGTAAAATCAAACCCACATGGTGGAATACAGTTTTTATATCTAAAAAAAGCCAATGGATAGTTTTCCCTTGGGAAAATACTTTAAATTCAAAAAGTGACCGCCAAGAGTACATCAAAAAAAGAGGTTTGAATTGAATAAGAAATTATATTTGGCAAATCCATATGGATTTTCAAAACAAACAAACACACTTTTAAATGAATTTATTGAAATCTTCAATAATTTAAATGTAGAAGTATTTGAACCTTTTGAAAGAGCAAAACCATTAATAAAACAACAACGTCAATGGGCATATGAAGTTGCAAGTAGTAATTTCCAAGATTTAAAAAAATGTGATTGTATTTTTGCGATTGTCAATGGAAATCCTCCAGATGAAGGGGTAATGATTGAATTGGGTATCGCAATTGCTTTAAAAAAGGAAATCTTTTTATTCAGAGATGATTTTAGAAATTGCTCTGATAGCGATCAATACCCATTAAATCTAATGTTATTTCTTGGCCTGCCTAAAGATAACTGGGAAGAATATTATTTTAAATCATTGCAAGATATAAAAAGTAATAAAAAAAGATTTATGGAATGGGCAAAAAATTAGCCAAATAAACCATTAATCCTCAAGAAGAAGTTTTAAGTTTAAATATATCTCCTAAGGTGCTAGAATATGATTTATTTATAAAATTTTGACACAAGTTACAGTTGGAGAAAACGAGGGTATTGAATCTGCCCTAAGAAGGTTTAAGAGACAAGTATCTAAGTCGGGAATCTTTGCAGATTTAAAAAGACTTAGACATCACGAAACGCCTATTGAAAAATATAAAAGAAAGTTGCAACAAAGAAGAAAAGCAAGAAGAAGATAATCTGCTTTATATCATAAAGTTTTTAGGATATCCTTAATATTAAATTTTAATAGAAAGATTTAAAAATAAAATTTTAACTACTTAAGCTTTTTAAGCTTCTTAACAAGATTTATGCCAACTCCTGATACTGCGAGAAGATCTTTTTCATCAGCAGCAATAACTGCTTTTGTTGTTTTAAAACCTGCCTCATACAAAGCTTTTGCGCTTTTTGCTCCAACACCTGGAAGTGAAGTCAAAGTTTCAATATTTTTCTTAGAATTTACTGCCTTGGTTTTTGTTTTTGTTTTTGTTTTTGATTTTGTTTTTACAGACTTTGCTGCTTTTTTTTCTTTCTTTAAAGGAGTTTCAGTAGATACTGCACTTTTAAAAAAAATTGATTTTAGTTTGCTGAGAAATTTAGAAATCATTGCAATATATAAGTAATAAAATTAGCTCATCAATTTAATATATTATCAAATTCCAGAGGAATTAATAACAAGAAAATAGCTAATTGAATAGAAATAATTTATTTACAATTATATAAAGACACACATTAAATATTTATGCAAGCTTTCGAGCCATTGCAAGGTATTCAAAATTATTTTAAAAACTAAAAAAATGTAAAAATGCATCTCCTACAAAAACTATAGGTATTTATTAATAGTAAAGTTAAAATCTTATTAAAGAACCGATCATAAAAATGAAGCTTATTTTTATAAGTGGGCCTTCTGGAAGCGGGAAAACAACTTTATCAAATCAAATAATAAAAAAAAGCAAAAATGGTTTTGTATTAAGTACCGACAATTACTATAAGACAGGGTTAATAAGTAAATTACTGCCAAAATTTGTAGAAGGTTTTTTTGATAGAAGTATTAGTTTTAATAAAAAACTATTCAAAAAAGATTTTGATTTTATTTATAACAATGGAAATTCAATCTGTGATCGTTATTATAATTTCGAAAAGAAAACAATTCAAAATATCATTAATGAGACAAATAATATTAGATTTTTAATTGTTGAGGGGATATTTGCTAAAGAATTCTCAATAACTTTAAATAATAAGGATTATTTTTTTTTAGAAATAAAAACTAAAAAAAATGAGTGCATGAAAAGAGTTGTCCAAAGAGATATAAAAGAACGAGGGAAGGATAAAAAACAAGCTGAGAAAGATTTCTTAAAATCATGGGATATTTATTACGAAAAATTGAAACCTGATAGCATAAAAAATAATAAAAATAAATTCATTATTGAAAAAAAAACTGATATAGATCACATTCTGAAAAAATTATTTAATTAAGCCCTTAATTTTTTTCTCTAATATTAAAGCACTTAAAATAGAGCCTTCGATTCTGCCAAATCCTTCTCCCTTAAACCAGTCTCCGCAAAATCCAATTCTATATTTTCTACTTAATTGTAAAGATAATGGTACCGCAATACCAGAAGGCTGTGAAGCTCTCCATTTCATAATAGATATTTTTTCATCAAAATTTAATTGATGTACTACAGCATTCTCTTCAAACAGTTTATTGAAATTTGTAATTATTTTTTGTTTAAAAACTTCTTCATCTTTTGAACTTATATAAGAATTAACTAACCCCACGTTTTTTGAATGTATTACAATTCCTAATTTATTATTATCTTGCAACTGAAAAATAATTCTTTCAAATCTACATTTTTTTTCTAAATTATTTTTTAAATAAAAATACCTTTGTTTTTTTGAATAATAATCTTTATAACCATAATTTTCATTTGTATAAATTAAAAAAGTTAACCTAGGAATAAATGTTTGTTGTTCTAAAAATTTTAATAATAAATCTATTTTTTTATCATTATTAATGGGAATAGCTTTTCTTAATGGAATTTGATTTACGTTTAATATTTTTAAAGACCTCTTATGCAACAACAAATTAGTTGAACAAATTATATATTTAGACTTGAATATGTCGCCATTTTTTGATGTTAGCAACCATTCCTTATCATTAAACTTCATATCAACTATTAAAGTTTCAAAGAAAAAATCAATTTTCTCTTTTGAATTATTTGACTCAATTATCTTTTTCGAAAATTCACTCATGGAATCTAAAGAGAGATAATTAACCCCGCTAGAAAATTCAGATTTTTTTATGGTTTCTAAATTAGAATCTTCATTTAGAAAAAATATGTCTGAGTCGTCAATTTTTATAAATTTATTTTCCAATAATTCATCAATATATCTTTTTAATAGAAGATTATTTTTACTATTAGATATATTAAAATTTGGAGAACCATGGTTTAATTTCCATCCTTTAAATCTTTTGCTTATTCTTGTACTTGATCTCCCTCCAAGTCCACGACCAATTTCAATTAATCCAACTTTTTTTGTAATATTATTTTTCAGATACTTCGAAGCGAAAACACACGCAGATATACCTCCACCTATTATTAATAAGTCATATTTAACATCACTTTTCATAGTTTTAATATTGACAGAAATTATCCTTCATTTCCTAAAAAACTATAAACAGAATCAAGTTTCTCTGATGATGAAAAATCAGATTCAATAACAGGAGTAATATGATTATTTTTATAAAAAGTAACTAAATCGCTTGTGAAATCAAAAAATTTATCTAAAGTATTTAAATATTTTTCTGATATATATACCTCTTTCCAAGGACGAAATTTAAACCGCGCAATAAATTGTTTAGAAGGAATAAATAAACTTCCAAATAAATTAAATTTTTCATCTTTTGTTATTTTCTTGAGATAAGTCAACTCATTCTGAAGAACTTTAATATCTGTGCCATATTGAAACCAAATTGAATTTATTAATCCAGTCGAAATTTTTCTTTCGAACCTTTCTCTTTCTGCAGAAATATTATAATATTTTTTCAAGTATGGATTGTAGGCTATTCCTAATTTAACTTTTAAATTTTTTTCTTTTTTTAAATAAGCTAATACATCAACTGAGTCAAAGTTTTTTTTCTTATTTGATCCCGATACAAGCAAAATTTCATAATTTCTATTAATGTGAGAATTTTTAACAAAATCTAAAAAATCCTGATATGATTCTTCTTTATTTTTTGAATATTGATGATAAAGACTATAATGATAGGTCACGTTAAATTCATTGAAGTTTTTAGATATATATTTAATAGTTGAGTTAAATAATTCCTTCTTAATAAGTCCTTTACATGGAATATTGATATTTCTTATATTATGTAATCTGCAGAAATTAAGTTTATTTTCTAACTGAGAAATATTTTTAAAAGACAATTCATATCTTATATTATTATTCATTATTTAGTATTCAAATTTCTTCCCATAACATATTAACGAAAACATGCATCAGCTACGATTCTTATTTTTGAAGACGTTTTTTTATTCTTACTCTTTAGCAAATAACTGGGGGAAATCTCTAATGCAGCTTTAAGAGAAATTTTATCGTTTGCAGATTTTGCAATAATTTCTTTAAAACATTTCCAATTAACTGGAATTAATAAACCTGGCCATGATAAATAAAGACCTGCAAAAAACCCTAAAATAAGTAACAAAAAATACCTCATAAAATTAGCTTTAATTTTACTAATTAATATAAATAAAAAACTAAGGATAAATTGTATAGGAAAATAATTAATAAATTATTTACTTTCTTCTTATCGTAGATATTTAATCTATGAAAGATTTTCATGAACTCGAGAGGTTAGAATATCAAAAAGTATTATTTTAGAATATGGCTAGCCAAGATTATCTAATTGCGATAGCTTTAATAGAGCAAAACTTAGTTAGAGCAATGCCTCTTGGAGGTAAAGAAATTAAAGATAATTTAGAGGAATCAGAAAATTTCAAGAAACTTGGAGAAGAGGTAATTTTAAATCTTCTAATGAGAGTATTTCAAAGAAGTGATGAAGGTGCTTTAAAAAGGGCTTCTGAAGAAAAAGGTTTGCTCCTGGTTCATATGCATCCAAAAAGAATGCAGAAAGAGCTTCCATTTATTAAATCTGAATGGATAAGAGACGGAGATACACAACAGTTTCTAAAATACCTTGGCAATCTATCAAAAGAAGTATGGACTGCATCTTTCGTAAAATACAAAGGGATTGAATTTACTTCAATCTCAAAAAATGAAGAAATCTAAAATACATATATATATTTTCTTTTTATAGGATTTCTTTCTTTAAAGTATTATTTTCCTTAAATACTTTAAAACACTTTCTACCATTACCAAAATCTATAGAGGAATAATCAATATTATTTTTGACGTGCAAAGCACAATTTCCCTCAATACAAATACAAGAATTAATAATTTCTCTTTTTATAACTTCATTAACATAAGGTTCTCTCTCTTTTTCTTCATCGAAATGCGGGCAAGCAATTCCTTTAACAATCCCCAGACAATCAATTATAGCTAATTCTTCAGCATAAGAATCAGTTATACCTTTTTCAAACCAACAAATAGCTCCAGCACTTACACCACTCATTACAATTCCTTTTTCATAAGCATTACGCAAAATTTCATGTAAATTCCAATCTTTCCAGACAGCTAACATACTTTTTGTATTTCCTCCGCCAACATAAATGATGTCTTGAGTTAAAACTTTTTCTTCTAAGTTTTCTGTTCTAGAGAAAAAATCAATATGACTTGTTATACAATCGAGTTTGGAAAATGCTCTATAAAAATTTAGTTTGTACAAACTACTATCACCAGATGCTGTTGGAATAAAGCAAATTTTTGGCCTTTTTTTATTAATTAATGAAACTATATATTTTTCAATTTCAAGAGAGCCTAAAGAACGTCCAAACCCTCCTCCACCAATTGCGACTATATTTTTACTATGCATACTAAATAAAAGATTTGTTTATGAATTTAAGACAAATTACTATTAAAGATCAACTGGAATTAAAGAAGGTTTATTTTGATTCGATTCAATCTTTAGATGAAAAAATTTATAGTCAAGACCAAAAAAGGGCCTGGTCAAGCCAAGCTTGGAATAATTCAAATTTTGACAACTCAATAACTAAAGGAAAGGGATGGCTTATAAGTAAACAAGGAATTATTATAGCTTTTGCCACAAGATATCCCACCGATAGAATTGCGCTTTTTTACTGTAAAGGTAAATTCCAAAGAAAAGGCTGTGGCTCTAAGTTACTTCATAAATTAGAAAATGAAGCAAAGAAAGAAGGTTTAGATTCTCTTTATACTGAAGCGAGCTTAATAAGTTATGAATTATTTCTTAAACATGAATGGAAAATTATACGTAAAGAAAAAGTTATTATAAATAATATTTTTTTTGAAAGATATAAAATGACTAAACTTATAAAAATAAATTAATTCGTAATGTCTGGTAAAAGCAAGGGATTAATTCTGATACAAAGGATTTTAATTTGGGCTTTATACTTTTTTTCAGGATTTATACTTTATTCAAACCAAGGTATTTTGCCTTCATTATTAATTACTTTCTCAAGAATTATTTATCCATTATCTATTTTTTGGTTACAAATAAGAATTAAAAAAAGAACCAAATTTCTACCTATTGATTCAAAAATGACAACTTCGCAATTGTGGTTCAATTTATTACCCGTCATCGCATCTCTATTAACTGTAATTTTTTCTTTAACTAATTCTTTTTTATATATACTAGGAAAATTAATTTACTCTTAAATAAATTAATTATTGTTTTTTAGTCTTAGAAATTTCTCTCATAAAAAACATAATGTAAAGAAATTTGTCTTTTACTTATATTTGTTTAAATTTTAAATAGTGATCAATAAAATCATGAAAAATATTTCATTAAAGGGAAATATTAATTTTGATAAAAAAAAAGATACAAATGATTATGAATTATTCTCTTTAAAAATCACAGATAGTTTATATAAAAAAGATATTGGGAAATTCCTTGAGACTCTCTCTTCTCACTTTTTCTAGGAAAATATTCTTTTTCTGATCTTCAAATTCAAACAGTCCCATTAATAAATAAGTATTTGAGGGATAATTAGTAAAACTTTAAGAATACTCCAATGCAATTATTTCTTGCTGACTGCCAATTTCCAGATATTGAGAATCAAGTGAAAGCTTATCAATTATTTGTAGAAGCTTGGGAAAACGGTGAAATTGCAAAATCAGATAAAACAGATAAATTTGAGATGTTATTTAGAGTTCATGCTCCAGGGGAGGGTAGAGTAGTTTGTCTATGTAAGGCAGAGAGTGATAAAGAAATTTTTGAGCATTTTGCTCCATGGAGAGCCAAATTTGGCATTCATATGGAATTTACACCTGTAATTAGTTGTCAAAATGTTGTTGATTACCATAAAGATTTGTTCAAAACTTTAGGGTAATAAGCTTAAATCTAAAATTTATCGTGATTAAACCTTTTTCAAATCTTATTTATAAAAAAAAAGATAGTAATTTTCCTTCTTCAAAAAATGAGCTTAAGAAAGAAGAAAACGTCAAGTCTAAACCATTGATAATATTTGGTTTTATCATCTCATTAACTTCCATCTTTTTACTTTTATTCACCATTAATAATAAATTTGGATGATATATGAGTAATTAGAACTATTACCTGGGAACAAATATGTTCTATTATTAATTAAAAAATAACTAACTAAATGGCGTTTAATGAAGGGGGGATGGCATCAGGCCTTCTTATCATCGCAGTATCAATAGTTTTTGCTGCCGGTTTTGGATTTTTAGTCTTGCATTTTGTTCCTGGAACACCATTTTAGGTTATCCAACTGAATTTTATTCACAAAATAACTTAAACATTAACAGTTTCTAAATCCTGCATTTGATTATCATCAGAATTAGATTTCTTCTTTAATCGATAGGCATAAACTAAAGATCCTAAAGCTATGGTACTAGAGGCAAAAATCCCAGATATGAGTATCAAGGCAAAAAGACCTCCTATTAGTCCACCTTTTAATCTAAGCAAATTTGATTTAATTAAAAGTATTGATAAAAAAACAATAGTAGCTTTAAGAGAAGAGATTTTCAAAAAAGTAAATGGATAAAAAGGATTTAACAACATTTCTTTGGCGGAATATAATTTAGATTGATTCTAAAAATAAATTTAAAAAACCGCATTAAAAAAGACTCAAATGAGTCTTTTAAAATCCATATTAAATATGATGATTTATGCATCAGGGTCAAAATTCTTTAGATTTGGACCAGCTACAAGACCAACTAGACCAAAAAGGACTAAAGAACCAATTCCAAAGCCAGCTGCCCATGGATTGAAACCACCTAAAGCAAAAGAAGCTAATAAATTCATGATTGTAAAACATAATATCTTCGAGTAAGCATACAGATTTTTATGAAAAATATACCTATATTGAGACATTTCTTCGTAATTATTAGAATCGTTAAAATATCCTTCAATAAGAAATCCACAAAATTTTAATTATTTGTTTTATTATCGAAACATTAATATTTTTTGGCGCACTTTAAGACCACAAAAATTATTTTGTTTCTAATGACTTCCAACTTTACCTTTATTTATGATGGAGAATGCCCATTCTGCAATCATTTTGCTGAGCTCCTTGAGATCAAAAGCAAGATAAATAATATTAAAATTCTTGATGGTCGTAAAAATTTAACTCTTATTAAATCTCTCCTAGAGAAAGGTTATGACCTTGATAAAGGAGCTATTCTCTTGAAAGATGAAGATATCTTTCATGGCGCAGATGCAATTAATACTATTTGCAAACAAATAAATAATCCCTCAAGTAGTTTACTTTTGTTACTTTCTAGAGTGTTTAAATCAAATAAAAGAACAAATTTCATATTTCCTTTACTAGTCAGAGCCAGAAGATTCGCATTGATATCAAAAGGTATATCAGTATCCCTAGTTTAAAGATAAAAACTTTCTAAATATTAAATAACATATTTATAAGCTTCTGTATCAATAAATGATAATTAATTATTTCTTAGCTAGAACTAGGTGGTAACAACAAGTATTAAATGATAGAAAACTTCAATCCTTTTATTTCATTGGGTGGTGATAACCAAAAAGTTAATCATATGGCTGAAGCGGCACTTGAAATGAATTTAACTTGCAATGATTTAAAGAAGGACTTAAATTTAACTGATGGGGATGTAGTGGATATGTTGCAACTAGTTATGGATAGGTTTAAAAATAGCAATTAACTAAATATCTTAATTAATCACTATATATTTATTATTTATTAATGAAAACAGTACAAATTGAGTTTTCGAAATATGAATTAGTTAACTTTTTATGGCCTGAATTAGTAAAAGACTACGGATTCGACAAGGCCAGAAAAATAGTTTCTCAAGCTATTGACTTACAAAAAATGAATGGGACTAAAAATAGCACCATGCCAATCATATTTTCAGGAACAGGAGGATTAGCTTTAATACCAATACAAATGCTAAAAAAAGAAAACCTTGAGATTAGTTATAAAGATAATCAAGTTTTAATATTTAATCTAAAAAGAAAGTCATTTCAAATCTTAAATGAAGCAAACTAATCTAAATTAGTAATTTCTCGATAAAGCCAAAATTACCTTATAGTCTAATAAAACAATTAATAAATAATGACTTTTAAAGCGACCTACCTTGGTTCAAATGGTTGGCTTATAAATTTTAAAAAAACTAATTTAATTATTGATCCTTGGCTCAAAGGAGATTTATTATTTCCTCCAGGTGAGTGGTTTTTTAAAGGATCATTAGAAGAAGAAATTTCAATAGACAAAAAAATAGATATTATTTTGTTAACCCAAGGATTACCTGACCACTGTCACGTTCCAACATTAGAAATGTTCAGAAAGGATATTCCTATAATTTGCCCTAAAAGTGCTTTTGAAAAATTAAAAAAAATTGGTTTTAGTTCAATTAAAGTGCTTAAGCCAACTGAAAAGACAAATTACTTCAATTTAAGTTTTGAAGCCACTGCTGGTGCACCTGTACCACAAATAGAAAACGGATATATTGTTAAAAACGATCAAGATAACGGTTTTTATATAGAACCCCATGGATATCTTGATGAAAATTTAAACAAGCAAAGTCTTGATGCAGTCATTACTCCTACAAAAAATTTAGAATTACCCATAGTAGGTTCTTTTGTAAAAGGTGCTGATGTAATCCCTAAATTGATTAACAAATTCAATCCTAAATATATACTTTCAAGCACCATAGGAGGAGATGCAAAATATTCAGGTTTTTTAAATAATTTTATTTCAGTTAAGGATTATGAAGAGGAATTAAATTGTAATCTTGTAGATCTAAAGAGTATGCAATCTATTATGATTTAAATCGATCCAGAAAGATCTTCAATTAAGTCATTTAGCTTGAAAGTAAATCTAATTTAAAAGGAGCTCCAAAAAATTCATTCATTTTTTATTACCTCAATACTTTTATTAGCTTTAAATAGTAGCTATGTATGTGAAAATTCAAAGCTTCATCTCGTGATGAGAAATAATATTAATGGTGACTTTTCCATAGTAGAAAAGATATCTGAGTTGAAGCCAGGAGCATTTATAAATATTAATTGGAATAAAAAAAAGCTTATGCTTCCATATTCTCTAAGAAAAGATTATATTTCCTTTACAGATAAAAAATGGGACTGGAGATATCAATTTAATAAGGATGGATCGCCTGATATTAATAATCCTTCTTTATACGAACTACTGCCTTCAGGGGAGATTAAAACACATTTTTGTGAAACAGCAGATAATAAGCCAAACTTATAATTTCAAAATAAGTATTATAGATTTTTTAACTTCTAAACTTCTTTGTAATGATGAAAAATCCAAAAAACCAAAAAAATATTCCACAATATGTAAAACATGTAGATTACAAAGTTTTTGATTATGAAATTCCAAAAATCTTTTTGGACTTCGTAATTAAGAAAAATGCTGTAAGTGTTACTACCAAACTAAAATTGGTAAAAAAAAATAAGAATACCAAAAATCTAATTCTTGATGGTACGGATATATTAATAAAAAAAATATTTATAGATGACTTACTACTGGGAAAGGAATACTACAAACAACAAAAAAATAAATTAAAAATTGAAAATATAAACAAGGATAATTTTTTATTAAAAATAGAAGGAATAATTAAACCAAAGGAAAATACATCCCTTTTAGGAATGTACGAGAGTAATGGAATTATAACTACTCAATGTGAGGCGGAGGGATTTAGAAGAATAAGTTTTCACTCTGATAGGCCTGATATTCTAAGCAAATACACCGTGAGAATTGAGGCAGACAAGAATGATTACCCCGTCTTACTTTCAAATGGTAACGTCGTAAAAGAAAATAATCTTGCAAATAATCGACATGAAATAATTTGGGAAGACCCATATCCGAAACCCTCATATCTATTTGCATTGGTAGCGGGGAAACTTAATTGTGTAAAAGACAATTTCAAAACAAAATCGAATAAAAAAGTAAGAATAAATATTTATGTTGAGTATGGCGATGAAAAATATGTTCAACATGCAATAAGTTCCTTACAGAAATCTATGAAGTGGGACGAGGATAAATATAACCTTGAATACGATTTGTCATTGTTCAATATAGTTGCAGTCAGGCACTTTAATATGGGAGCAATGGAAAATAAAAGTCTCAATATTTTCAACTCAAAACTAATACTCGCTAATTCTGAAACAACAACTGATGAAGAATTAGAAAGAATAGAGGGTGTGATCGCTCATGAATACTTCCATAATTGGACGGGGAACAGAGTGACTTGTAGAGATTGGTTTCAACTATCTCTTAAAGAGGGTTTAACAGTATTCAGAGATCAACAATTCACTGCAGACATTCATAATCGTGAAATCAAGAGACTTGATGATGCGAAATTTCTTAGAAGAAATCAATTTAGAGAAGATTCTGGTCCAACATCACATCCTGTAATGCCTGAAAAATATCAAGAAATAGACAATTTCTATACGACCACGATTTATGAGAAAGGAGCAGAAATAATTAGAATGCTTAATAAACTTGTAAAAGATGAAAATTTCTATAAAGGATTTAGTAATTACATCTCAACATATGATGGAAAGGCAGCAACAATAGACCAATTTGTCGATAAAATTTTAGAGCACAATAAGGAAATCGATCCTGAAAAGTTTAAAATCTGGTACAAGCAAAATGGGACCCCAAAAATTAAATTCAAGAGAGTATGGGATCAAAAAGGCGGAAAACTTACAATTGAAGCCTCACAAAGTAATCCAATAAAGAAGAACCCATATAATGATTTACCTCTAATAATTCCTATAAATCTGGCTATATTTTGCAGTGATAATAAAACGATAGAAAAAACAGTTGTTTTAAAAACAAAAAAAGAAGAATTCATTTTTAGGAATTTAAGATCTAACATCCAAATTCCTTTAGTAACTTATTTTCGCGAATTCTCTTCACCTGTTGAGTGGGAATCTGACACTACCTTGGATGAAAAATTTCTAATCTTAAAATATGAAAAAGATTTTTTTACACTATCGAATACTGTAAAAGTATTTTATAAAAAAATTATTTTATGCAGAATAGATGAAAAACCAGATCATAGAATTGAAAATAAATTAATAAGCACCTTAATATCATTTATAAAAAATAAAGATATTAATTTATCCCTTTTATCAGAATTACTAAGTATTCCTACATTTGCTGAAATTGAATCGGAGATAGAAAATATAGACCCTTTAAAGATATATAAAACTATTGACGAATTAAATCATTTATTCGGTACCAAATTAAAAGAAGAATTACATTTTAAGCTCCAAGAAATAGAAAAAAATCTAGATAATGTTTGGCCAGAAGGTAAAAATGAAAGAAAGCTAATCGAAACTATTTGGAAACTACTCTTAAGCAGTGATGATAGGGAAATTAAAGGCAAAATAATTAACTATGTCGATAGTAATTCGATGACACTAGCAAAAGCTGCAATGAATTCTTTCAGTAGAATTAATTGTTCTGAAAGAAAAATTATTTCAAATATATTCTTCAATAAATGGAAAAATAATAGTGTCGTTTTGGATAGTTGGTTTTCATTCAATGCAGCTATAGAAAATGATGATAAAACTAGTGGTATAGAAAAATTATTTGAAAATAAGTTTTTTGATTCAAAATCACCAAACACATTAAGAGCTATATTAAACACATTCGTAACAAGAAATAGTACTTTTCATGCAATTAATGGTTCTGGTTATAAATATATTGCAAAAAAGATAATTGAATTTGATAAATTAAATCCAATAGTAATTTCCCGATTTGTGAAAGTATTTAGTAGATATAATTATTATTCAGAACCATACAAAAGTAATATGATAGAAACAATAAAGCAGATTAAAAAGAATAAACTATCAAAAAATACTAAAGAAGTTTTAGATGCAATAATAGATTGATTTTTTGATGATATTTAACTAAATTTAATAATAACGATTGTAAATATTAATAATAAAATAAAAACAAGATACTTATTAATAAAAATATAATCAAATATATTTTTATTATTATCTTTACTCCACTTTTTATTTACGTATTCTTTAGTTATAAATTTATTAGGTCTACCACAATATAAACATGTTGGGGAAGTTTTTAAAATTAAATTTTTACATTGAGGGCACTTTTTTTTTTCCATAATTTAATATTACTGAATAAAATTGAAATCAGAAACAATAAATAAAATAAGTAATTTAAATTTTATTTATTATATTTTGAATAATTAAATATCATTGCAAAAAAAAAATTGATTCTAACTATTTAAAAAAATTCAATATAATAAAAAATTATTATTTAGTTTGAAATGTTTGCTATTGCACTTGGAATGTCCCCTATTGAAAAAATCACTGTTGCAATATCTGCTTCAATTTTTATAATCGCCTTTACATGGGTCTCGATTAAGGGGGATTTAAGAAAACTTGCAAATGAACTAATTGAAGATAATGAAAATAATCAGGATAATTAAAAAATCTTTTAACCTACTATTAATGCAAACTAGGATAATCAATAATATGCCGAATTTCCTTTAGAGAAGAACCATAGATTTTTTTACCATTTAAGTGAACTCCAATCCATTTTTCCTTTTGATTAAAAAAATTAATTTTAGTAGTTTCCCTCTCGAGATGATCTTCATTATCCCAATTTAAAGTTATATCCCAACCTTTATAATTTTCTATCATTGTGAAATAGAGAACTTACTAAAATAATACTCAGAGAGACATAGAACAAAAACAAAGGAAATAAGTATTTTTTTCGTTATTTTTATTTAATATTTACGTAGTACTGACTTTTATTTTACGAGCAGCTTCATCTGCATTTTTTCTTGCCAAATTAATGTCAGAATTTGATGAGAGGACAACACCCATTCTTCTGCCTTTTCTAGAAACTGGTTTCCCAAATATGAGCACTTTAGTCTTTTCAAATTCTAATGCTTCATTAAGACCCTCATAAACAGGATTTAGATACTCTTGATTAGAGAGTATAACTCTTGTTGCGGAGGGTTCTATTAGATCTATTTGCGGTATTGGTAAATTTAAAAAAGCCCTTAAATGTAATTCAAATTCATTAATATTTTGACTAACTAATGTAACCATACCAGTGTCATGTGGTCTTGGAGATAGTTCTGAAAATATGATCTCACTTCCTTTTATAAAAAACTCTACTCCGTATAATCCAGCTCCATTAAGGTTATTTAATATTCTACTTGTCATTCTTTTAGCTTCAATAAGTAAGGACTTCTTGATCTCTATAGGTTGCCAACTACATTGATAGTCTCCATTAGATTGAAGATGTCCAATTGGTAAACAAAAAATATTTTCACCATTTTCTTTTCTTACAGTTAGAAGAGTAAACTCAAAATCAAAATTAATAAATTCTTCAATTATTACACCTTTAATCTTTCCTCTTGAATTTGCTTGTGCCTGTTTCCAAGCATTTTGTAAATCATTTTTTGTTTCAACCAAACTCTGTCCCTTTCCTGAAGAGCTCATTAAAGGCTTAAGTAAAAGTGGGAATCCAATTTCATCTGCTTTTTTTTCTAAATCCTCAAATTCAAAAATATAATCAAACTTTGCAGTTTTAATTTTTAAATCTCTAGAAGCTAAGTCTCTAATTTTATCTCGATTCATTGTAATTTCTACAGTTCTGGCGTTGGGAACAATATTGAATCCTTCATCCTCCAATTCTTTTAAGGCTTCAATTGAAAGTGCCTCTATTTCTGGGACAACATAGTCAGGCTTAAATTCTTTTATAACATTTTTTAAAATATTTTTATCTCCCATATCAATTGCTCTTGAATAATCAGCAACTTGCATTGCAGGTGCTTTTTCATATCGATCAATTGCAATAACTTCTAATCCTAATCTTTTGGATTCTATTACTAATTCTTTTCCAAGCTCGCCACTACCAAGCAATAAAATTCTCTTTTTTGAAAAAATTAATTCTTTCATATATATAAAACTTAGTCGTCATCACCAGATGACTTTGAAGATGCATCATCTGAAATTTTTTTCTCTTTAGAATAACTAAATGAAAAATTTCTACCAAACCAATTTTGACTTCGCATGCTATTAGTTATTGATCTTGAAATTGCTCCCAAAAAAAAGATTCCAATCATTGCCCAAATAATTCTTTCTAAAGCAATTGCTGGTGAAAAACCTTGTCCGGAATTAATAATTTCAGTAAGTGGGTCTAAAGGGTCCAAATTTAAACTGATCAATAATACTTATTATAAAGGGTTAAATATTTGAAAAATTAAAACTTATAAAAGAAATAACCAAAACGACCATAAAAATTAAACACAATAAAGTCTATACAATGCTATCTTCAAAGGGTGAATTTTTTTAGACATGCAAGTTGACGTACAAAATACTACTGTTATTTCTGCAGACGGATCATCCATAAAACTAGGTGAATATTCTGGAGAGGTAATTTTAGTTGTTAATGTAGCTAGTTATTGCGGAAATACTGCTCAATATGAGGATCTACAAAAGCTACATGATTTATATTCAAGCAAAGGCCTAAGAATTCTTGCATTTCCTTGTAATGATTTTGGAAAACAAGAACCCGACTCTCTTTCAGAAATAAAAGATTTCTGCACAACAAAATATGGCGTTAAGTTTGAAATCTATGAAAAAGTTCATGCCAAAGGAAACACCACAGAACCATACACAACCCTTAACAAAGTTGAACCTGAAGGAGAAGTTGAATGGAATTTCGAGAAATTTCTGATAGGTAAAGATAGTAAAGTAATTGCACGATTCAAGCCAGGCGTTAAACCGTTTGACGAAAACTTAATAGCAGCTATAGAAGTAGCTTTAGATTCATAACAACCTTCTTGTAAGGTAAATAAAAATATTAAAAAATAGAGACTTTTTTATTTAATTAAAAAAAAGCAAATTTTTTAAAAAATTCCTTTTTTTAGGATCCAAGCTTGTCTAGTATTCTTGAATTTTTTTAAATCTTATTTATTATCAGAATCAACTTCTACGTCTATTATTTCACCTTTAACTGTTCTTTTTTTAGGTTTAATTGCTTTTACCTCTGGCTCTATTGTCTCTTCTTGAACTTCACTTTCTTCTGGTTTCTCTGATTTTATTTCTGACTCTATTGTTTCTTCTTTAACTTCACTTTCTTCTGGTTTCTCTGATTTTATTTCTGACTCTATTGTTTCTTCTTTAACTTCACTTTCTTCTGGTTTCTCTGATTTTATTTCTGACTCTATTGTTTCTTCTTTAACTTCACTTTCTTCTGGTTCCTCTGATTTTACTTCTGACAAAATTGTTTCTTCTTTAACTTCACTTTCTTCTGGTTCCTCTGATTTTACTTCTGACTCTATTGTTTCTTCTTTAACTTCACTTTCTTTTGGTTCTTCTGATTTTACTTCTGACTCTATTGTTTCTTCTTTAACTTCACTCTCTTTTGGTTCTTCTGATTTTACTTCTGAATTTGCTGAGCTTTGATCTTCATCTTTACTTAAGAGGAACTTTAATAATTTTTTGAATAATAAGAAACCTTTTTCAACTCTTTTTGGACCTAAAATTGAAAGCAAAATTACTAATATTATGAATATTTCAGGTGAATTTAAACCTAATAGTTTCATAAAATTTCATATTCTATTTATATTTTAGTACATGCTAAAAATTTAATCTAATTATTCTCAAAAGTTGGTAAATAGAGTTCCCTATTTGATGCAATTAAACCTTCTTCTTTAAAAAAAATCTCTAGGTCTTTTAGATCATTTATATCTACAAATTCACCACAATTATCTAATATATTATTATGGGTAAAATTCCATAAATCAGCCAAATATTCATCATCATCTGGAAATGCTACAAATTTCAAATATGTATTATTCAAAGCATATTCACTAGCAAAATCAGAATCTAAACCTTCCCTCTTAGCATCACAAAAAACTTTAGCAAATCTTTTGCCTACAGAAGTTTGAGCACTTGATAAATCTAAATTACCTTGCATTGCATTTAAATTTATTGGTGCAATAAAAATAATTATTGGAAGAAAAATAGAAACTAATATAAACAAGAAAAAATTTCCTTTTTAAATTTCAACTCAACATAAACTAGCAAAAAAAGTAATCAATTAGGCCTATTTAAGTAAAAGCACTTATTATAAATTAAGAAATAAATAGAAAACATAAAATCACCTCCATATCTGAATTTATAATAAAGAAAGATTAAATAAATTTAGAAATATATGTCTTCAAATATAAGGCTAAAAGGAAGAGGAGTTAACAGGATAATTAAGAGTAAGGTCATGCTATCGCCATTAGCAGGAGTTACCGATAACATTTTTAGACGACTTGTACGTAAATGGGCACCAAACTCTTTACTTTTTACAGAAATGATAAATGCCACAAGTCTTAAAAAAGGATATGGCACACAAAAAATCAATCAAATAGATTTAGAAGATGGTCCAATAGGAGTACAAATATTTGATAATAGGCCATATGCTGTTTCTGAAGCTGCGAAACAAGCTGAGGACTCTGGAGCTTTCTTAATTGATATAAATATGGGATGTCCAGTAAAAAAAATTGCAAAGAAAGGTGGAGGCAGTGCTTTAATTAAAGACCGAAAACTTGCTATAGAATTAGTCAAAAATGTTGTAAAAGCTGTTAGGCTTCCAGTAACCGTAAAAACGCGACTTGGATGGGATAGTAAAGAAGAAAATATAGAGGATTTCTTATTTAAACTTCAAGATGCGGGAGCAACGATGATCACACTTCATGGAAGAACTAGAAAACAGGGTTTTTCAGGCAAGTCAGATTGGGAAATGATCGGGAGACTTAAAAAGTTGTTGGAAATTCCAGTAATTGCTAATGGAGATATCAAAAATCCAGATGACGCTATTAATTGTTTAAAAAAAACAAATGCTGATGGTGTAATGATTGGACGAGGAATTTTAGGATCCCCATGGAAAATAGGAGAAATAGATTATGCCCTTAGAGAAAATAAAAATTTTAAAGAACCAAATACAGAAGAAAAACTATATTTAATTATTGAGCATCTTGATGAATTAATAAAAGAAAAAGGAGATCACGGATTGCTAATTGCAAGGAAACATATCTCATGGACATGCAAAGACTTTAAAGGGGCATCAAATTTAAGAAATAACTTGGTTAGAGCTGTTGATAAAAATGAAGTTAAAAATTTAATAATTAAAATGATTAAAACTTTAAATAATGAAAAAAATAGATTAGTTTAAAACAAATTTATTTTTGAAATGAAAATTATTAGTAAAAAAACAAGTAAAAGAGTTTGTGATCACATGAATAATGATCACATAGATTCAGTGCACAAATATCTTATCCATTATGGGAAGATATCAAGATTTGAAAATGCTTATATGGAAGAAATTAATAATAGTTATATAAAAATCAATTACGATGGCCAATCAGCAATTATCAATTTTAAAAATGAAATATCTGAAGAAGAAATTCATTCAACTTTAGTATCAATGATTAAAGACATTAAAAAATAAAATAATTTATAAGAAAATTCTAATTTTTATTTTCATAGTAATCAGTTATCTTTTTACATTCTTCAAATGAAAGCACGCTTAATCTAGATGTAGCCTTTATTTGAAGAATTGCACAAACAGCTAATAAATCAGAGCTATCAACACTAAGTGCTTTAGAAAGCTCTAGAATCCTAAGACCTTTCATTAGTATTTAAAAATCTTTTTCTAAATTATCAAGAAACTTGAAATCAATGGGCTGCATTTTTTCCCAAACCTGCAACGAATGGAAAAGTTTGTTCATCACCAAAAATATCTCCTGCTGAAGAATTAGAAATATTATTTTTTTTATTATCAGGCTTAATTTCCTCAATTTGATTAGAAATATTCTCTTTTATGTTATTTTCAATTTCTTTTGCTAATAAATTATTCGTATTAGAAAATATTGAAAAAACTAATACACATAAAAACAAAATAATTCTTTTCATAAAAAAAATTTATCTAATACTATTGTCATACACCAATAAAGTTATTTAGAAAAACTAGGTAATTTTAAAACAAATCTAAATAAATCAAAATAAAAAAATATTCATCTTCCCAATTTATTTCTATTTTTAAATCTAATTAAAAAATAAAGACCTATTAACAAAAGAATTGCCAAGGAGTACTGATTAAGAAAAACATAAACTATATAAACGAGAAATGGAAACAAGCACGCCCTCTTAAAATTTAATTTCTGTTCCTTTGACATATTTTTCCAATTTAAATATTCTTCCCATTGAAAAATCTTCTTCATTTTTCTACTTCTATTTTTACGATTAAACATAACTTTATAAATATAGTCTTGATGATTCTTATGTTAATAACAAAATTAATCTACAATATCAAAATAAGTTTTTTCATTGAATAAAAATATTTTTTTGAATAAAAGATGAACTCAAAACCAGTTTGGAAAATAGAAAAAATTGTTTTACCTCAAGATGCAGATCATGCAGGAGTTATGTGGCACGGTAAATATTTTAATTGGCTTGAAGAAAGCCGAATAAATGCACTTTCAGAAGTAGGTATATGTTATTTCGAACTAACTAAAAATGGCTTAGATTTACCTTTAATCAATACTTCAATAAAATATAAATCTCCTTTATTTCTTGGTGAAAAAATAATAATCGAGAGCGAATTCAATATTGATAAAAGTCCTAGGATTAATGTAATTTCAAAATTTCTTAACAAGAAAAATAAACTCTTAACTATTGCTGAAGTCAATTTAGTCTTAATAAATAAACTGAATTTTTCTATAATAAGAAAAAGGCCAGATTTCCTATCGGAAGCCTTTAGTAAGTTAAACGGTTGAAACTATTATCCGCCAATTGAATGATTTATTAGATTATTAATTATGAATATATTTCAAGTTATTGATTCTTATCAATATGAAATGGAATCAAGATATCAAGAAAAATCAATGCTTACAAATCTTTTTACAGAGCACAAATTTATAGGATGGTTAGGGTTGTTTATAGTATTTTTCTCTATCTTTGCAATTTTTGTTTTTCAATTTCTTGAGTGGGAAAGTAATAACAATAATAAAAGTTAAGAAGATTTAATGCTTATAATTCAACTGAATGAATTAAAAAATGGCTATCTACTTAAAAATAACTAACCCTACAGAGGTTGTAAAAAAAAAGACTTCAAAATGGCTTACAGATATTACGCCTGAAAGAATTGATAGAAAATTGGTCGAGGATGAAGTAATAAAAGGCATTATCGAGCAATTAACATTAGAAGGCATAAAAGGAGAAATATCAGCAATTAATGGGTTTGAAGTAAATGAATCTTCAGTAATAACAAAAAATAATTTTGTTATTAGAAAAACAAAAACTTTTTAGATCGAAAATAAAAATCTTTAATGAAATTTTTTTTTATTTTAATTATTTTTATCATTTTTTTAATTTTTGTAATTGTAAGAGATTACCAAATAAAAAAGAAAAAGTTTAAATTAAATAATGCTTTAAATTCCAATTTCTTTATTCAAACAATTAATAATTTAATAGAAGAAAACAAATACAATTTGTTAGAGGAGAGGATAAGATTAAGGGAAATAGATGCTTACGGTAACGAGGATTACAAAAAATGGATTGGCAATCCACCTCTTGAGGAAAAAGCCATTGAGAAAAATATATTTAATGGATCCAAGCGATTTAAAGAGGGTATACCATACTTCTGGGAAAAAGTTATTTTAAAAAAATTTGGAAGTATGGAATTATTTTTCGAAAAGTGGAGATCATATTGTAATGAAAATCCTACTATTGATGATGAGATAATTGGATCAGTTAGAAAGCTCGAGACTGAAGATTGGTTTGTATTCATAGCAAGTCAAATAGAGAAATCATGCTTAAACCTAATAGAAAAAAACTACTCAAGTAAAAACAAGGAAAACTACAAAAAAGGTATTAGATTTGAAAATCATTGTATGGAAATTCTCAAACAAAATGGCTGGGAAGTAAAAGAAACCCCTAATACAGGAGATCAAGGGGTTGACTTAATTGCGTCAATAAATGATTTGAGAATATGTATTCAATGCAAGGATCATGAAAAAGCGATTGGGAATAAAGCAGTTCAGGAGATTTCAGCTGGTAAATTATTTTGGAAAGGTACACATGCAATAATAGTCTCAAAATCTGGCTTTACAAAGTCTGCTCATCAACTAGCAAAATCAAATAAAGTGGAACTAATAAATGAATATCAATTAAAAGATTTAGAAAAGTTTATTTTTTAAATAGTTTATATCAATTGTGTTAAGCCTTCTTTGTAAAGCAAAAGTGTTGTAAAAATTCCAGAGGCCCACATTAAACCTCTAGCTGTTGGGATATTAAATACATATGCACCAATATATAAAAAACGAAAAATAGGATGAATCAACGCTGCAATTATTGCAATATTTGAGTCAGTTAAAGTAATCAAACAAAGAAGACATGCGGGTGCATGTAGGGAAATACTTTCCCAACAATTTTGATGACACCAAACTGCTCTTTTTCCAAAAGAAGGTAATTCATCGAATAAAGCCCTTGGAGCAGCCATATTTTCCACAGAATATCCCGCTTTAACTCGCCCTATAGTTAATGGAATAATTGATAATAAAACAACACCAACTGATAGACAAAGGCTCCAGGCAAAAGCTACTTGCATATGATTTAAATAATATTATTAGCTTAATAATTGAAGTTCGTTATCGTGATAAATGAAAAATCATTACCATAGATAAAACTTTGCAAAAATGCTGTAATTTATGTTAAAAATCTTTTATGGATATTTCAAAGATAGTTTTAATTTTTGCCATAAGTTTACTAATATATTTCGCTTTTCTGTTTTTAGGATTTTTTCTTAAGAATAAAAATCTAAAGGCACAGAATCTAAAAAAAGAAGAATAGATTATTGATTCCACAAAAATTTACTATATTCGCAATATTTTTATATCTTTTTGGATATATTTCATGGAAATAAAATCTGATCCTAATAATAATAAGGGATATTTGAAATTCAATAAGACAGTTGCTGGTATATGAAAAAATTTTATAAATTTCTTAAAGGGTTTATATTTATATCACTTTGGCTTATTTTATCCTCATTTTTAACCCAATATTGGAATACCTTTCATTGGGAATATATTTACTTAAACTTCAGAATTATATTTGATAAAGAATTTTGGTTTGTTATTGAAAAAATTCTTTTAGGATTTGATATTGGTTACTGGTTAGAAGAAGCACTAAAATTCTTAAGTTATGAAATACCTAAAGAATCTTTTAAATATTTACCAATTTATTTCGTATTAAAGTCTATTTGGATAAAGAATTAATTTCTATTTTTAATAGATTTTAATAAATTCCTCAAAATTCTTGAATAAAGTCGTTGAATTTATTTTTCTTAAAACAAATAAAGTTCCTTTATCACCTCTGCAGATTCTAAGCTTATTACTTAAGTAAGTTATCTCTAACCAACCTATTTGTTCATTATTTATTTCTTTCATAGCCTTTATATTTTTTCTTCCGAATTTAGGACCAATAACACCAGCATGTGTAAATTTGACTCCAATTTTTTTTTCATTTATGTAATTAAGTCTTATTAAAATACCAGTACCAATAATTGATTTTATTCCTCTAGGTTTAAGCAAATTAAGACCATTTAAATTAAAGGGATCAAGAATTTGAAGGTTATCAATAAAAGGCGAGTATTTTAAAAAAGGACTATTAGAACTACTCCACCGAAGCTCCCAGACGCCTTTTAAATCATTTCTATTTTTGCTGAAGGAGAAATCATGACCAATTTCAAGTTCTTCGGCAATATTACGTATACTCTCTGAATTTGGAGATTTAAGAAGTAAATTTAATAAATCATTTTCGGTTTCCATTTAATAAACGGTTGATTATATGGCTAAGGATAAATACTTACCTCCATGTGCTATATTCTACCCAGAATATGTTGATTTGATGACAAAGAGCTATTGGCTAAAGAAAATTTCAATTCCAAATGCTGATTTATTTCTGGAATATATAAGGACAGTATTGCCTTGGATTAAATCTGTGGGCGGAGTAATAGTAAAAAGAGATTTAATACAAGAATCAAATTCAAATGAATGGGATGGAGGCCAGCTTGGATTAGTAATTGAATTCGAATCAAAATTTGCTGCAAAAAAAGCATTTTATTCTGAAGTATTTCAAAAATATCTGCAGTCCAGAGATTTAATGGAACTAGTAACTATAAGTACTCTTTAAAAAATCAACCAATAGCGATCTCACACAAACAACTTATAAGTATTTATTACTATTAAATTATTTATGTAATATTTATAACTTCACTAGCAATAGCATATTTTGCAAAATTTAATTGTAAAAGTAATCCGTTAATCAAATGAACTATTCAACAGAAAAGGACGATTATTTGATGACAACTCCATATACAAAAAAAATTCAGCAAAAATTTGAAAAGGTTAAATCTTTTCTAGAGCAAAATGGATTCAATCCTTCATCAGATAGCTTAATGCAAGATATAGTTAGCTCAGAAGAATATATTGCTAAAAATGGCTTATAAAATATCAGAAAATATTCAGAGTCCTTAAATAATAAAAACCGCCTATTAGAAAAGGTAATAATATTCCAATAAATAAAAATATGGATTTCTTTGATTCGCTTTCTGATATCGGGTTAATTTCTGGTTCAATTGCAAAACCATTTTGTCTACCGCCGCTTTCGGTTGTATAACCTTTTTTATTCATAAGAAAAATAATCTAAGCAGATTATCTCATGTAAAAACTTATTTAAAAAAATTTTTTACATTTAGAATTAAAATAATTTTAAGATCTAATAATTGATTTCAATCTGAGATTTCAATTTGGCAGCTTTTTTTAAAAGACCTACAACTTCCTTACGGCCATTGGCAAATTCGGCCTTGTTAAGTAACTCGCTATATTTTTTTGTGATTTCTCTATGGTTCATATTGAATGTAATATTAAACAAATTATAAAGTTTCTAAAAATATTATTTGTATAAAAGATATCAAAATAGAGTTTAAGTACCTCTACCTATTTAAACCAACCTTTTTTCTTTGGTTTAATCTCTTCTTTAATAACTTCTTTTTTTCTACCAAATAATCCCTTTTTTTGGACTGGTAAATTCTTTTCAACAGGTTTAGATTTTCTGTTAAATAAGCCTTTTTTTGGTTCTTTTTTAATTGATTCTTTTGTGTTGGAAATCTTTGTTTTTTTAGAATTTGATTTTGAATTTTTGGGTTTTCTATCTGCGAATAAAGTTTGATATACAAAAAAACCAAAAACAGCAAAGAAGCCTAATGCCTGTACTAGAGCAGTTCCAAGATTATCAAACATTTAGGCCTCAACTTTGTATAGTGATTCTTTTTCTTTCGCTTCTATACATTTTTTATCATCAGACAAGCATTCAATTTCTGCCTTTTTCTCAGTATGAGAACTGCAACCACCTGCATTTGCATTAGATATTGAAAACAGAGTTAGTGCTCCTAGAATTAAGGCGCATGAAGTGTTAATCGGTTTCATGAGTTTTATTTTTATTATGGAAAAATAATTTTGCAATTGCGAAGGTAATCTTCTCTTCTGCAAAAAGTATTCCCCTTTTATATATCTATTTGTAGTAATTCACTAAATCGATAATTAATATTGCTAGTAATGAAAAACCTAAAATGAAAGGTAAATAAGGATATTTATTTAAAATTTTGTTTAGTTGATTTTTCGAAGTTTTTTTTTCCTTTTTCTTTTCTCTAGGTGGTAAGCCTAACTCTTCCCTTCTCTTAGCTTCTCCCATAATTTTTTAAACTATTTAAGACTATTTTATACACTTAGAAAAAGTAGTGTATTGTTCTTGATTTAAATTATTAACAGTTAATTTAGTTTAAATTTTGGATATATTAAAAATATACAAAAAAAATTACATGATAGAGGTAGTTTGGTCAGTAAATATAATGGTTGCAATTCTAATTATTGGTGTTGCCTGGGTTCTTTATTACATATTTACTTATGATCAAAAATTTACTTCCTAGATAAATGTCAGATAAAGATCTAAGTAATTTTTTAAAAAAAATAGAGCAACTTAATCAAATTGCTGAGCTAATAAAAAATAATCCTAGTAAAAAGTTATCCCTTTCAAAATGCAAGAATCATGATGAAGTAATTAGATTAACCACTGAATGGGGTTTTGATATTGGTAAAAGGTGGGGAGAATATTAATTGATTTTATTACCAGCATTATTAAAATTGCCATCAACTTCAAATTAAATTCCTAAGATTAATTAGTATTTCTTGTATTGGAGTTATGAAAGAAATTGGAGAGATAAAGTCACATATATATAAAATAGCTGCTGTCACAGATAGAGGGCAAAGGTTAAATAAATTAATTTCTCCTATGTATGAGGAAAAAGCTAATGAAATGGATGAATTGATTAATGCTCTTAAAGACTTTAGTTTTGAAATATCAGAAAAATTATTGTCTGGAGAGTGGGAATTGATTTTTTCTAATGTTGAATTATTTCGAAGTTCTCCTTTCTTCCTTGCTATTGAAAAGGCATTAAATGATGAATTTAAAAGTAATCTTTTTTTTAAATTACATCAATTGCAAGTAGGATCCTTTGGCATATCAACTATTGGGAGAATTGCTCAAAAGATTGATTTTGATAAAAAAGAATTTATATCTACTTTTGACACTACAATATTTGGCCTCACAACAATTCCTATCTTAGGTTGGTTCAAACTATTGCCTACTTTTGGTGGAAGAGTAATAACCCTAGCAAGTGATTTAATTTTAAGAAATAATTTACTTGATATGAACTTACAAAAGACAAAAGTTTCCAAAGTTGATGGACTTAATAAGATTCCATTTTTTAGTGAATTAATTATGGATAGATGGTATCCAGTTAAAGAGGTATGGAATAAGTTACCTTGGAATAAAGAATCGCCAAATTGCCAGGTTTCAATTGTATATTTAGACGATGAAATGAGAATTATGCAGGATATGTATGGATCTATTTTTATTTATATAAGGCCTTCAATTTCCTTGTTGAATTCAAATACATTCTCTAATGATTAATTACAACACTGAATGATAATTTTGTAATTTATAGAAAAAACCATTAAAAATTAATTTTAAAGATTAATTAATAAAAACATCTCACATCTTAAATACAAATAGGTTATGTTCATTATGAACATTTTTTATTATGCTTAGAAATCAAGAAAAAAATTCAGTTGTTAGAGGAATATTCCTTATAGGAGGTTGGGGCTTAGGCCTAGACAGATTCTACGAAGGAGATAAAAAAGGTGGCTTTTTATCAATCATTGGTTGGAGTATCACATTTTTTAGCTTTATCTTTCTTAAATGTTCAGGTTATAAATATGTTGAGGGTGTGAAAAATTATTCAGATTATTCACCTAACCCTTTAATAGTATTACCTTTACTGGCAGGAGCATATGGTGGCTTTCTAATAATTAAGAAGGCATTTAGATTAGCAAAGCAATTCGAGAATGCTGAATAATAATACCAGCAGAAAAACTCAAGATAATAATCCAGATCCTTTCAAATAAAATTTAAATAAAAGAATTACTAAAAGGTTTACTATTGCTAAGGCTACTAAACCATTTCTGTTTTTTACATCTAATTTCTTGACTAAATTAGAAAGATAAACGACTGGATTTTCTGGCTCTTTATTATCCAAATTTTATTTAAATATTAATTTGACAAGAAAATATCACAGTTTTATTTGGAGAATCAAAATTGTAAAGATGATTATCCAAAAAGAAATAAATAATTTCTAACCCATAATTCCAGCATTTCTTAAAAACGCTTTACCCATATTGCCAATTACAAAAAATAGAGACAAATTAATTAAAAGGATTATTAATAATGCCAACATTTTATAGTTTGGATTTGTTGAAATGCCATCAAATCCATTATTAAGAAATCTTTTAAAAAGAGATTTGTCAATTTTTGGTTTTTGTTGCTCAGAATCAATTTTTACTTTTTCTTCTAAAGAATCTTGACTACTTGCTTTCTCTAGAAATTCTGTAAATGCTTTAACATTTTCTTCTTTTTTAATCCCCTCATTAAGATCTTTATTGTCTTCATTCAAATTAGGGGATGATTCGATTGAATTATTTTCCTCAGGATTAAGTTTTGAATCTTCCAAATTAGTATTAAATGCTAGGAGTATATTACACCATAAAAAAAACCCACTCGATCAATTGAAGAGAGGGTTAGCTAAGGTTAAAGTTCTTATGCATATAATAATTTATTTTATTTAAATTTGCGGTCGTCGCATAATGAAGTTTTAATTTAGATTAAATTCAAGGTGATTTTATTTTAGTAAATATGTTAGATGCGAATACTAAAAAAGCATGTAAAGATGATCCCTCAATAAGAGAAATTAAAATTAAAAATATAGAACATGCTATTGAACAAGCAGAGTTGATGATAAAAGAATCAAAAATGAGCCAAGAAGAATTAATCTTCTTAAAAAGAAAAATATCGGACTCAAGACAGGATTTAGAAATACTTTATTTAATGAAAATTCAATGAATATAAATTTTTTAATCTTTTAAAAGAATTGAATTTTTGCAAATAAAATTAATTTGTATATTTGAAGACTTATAAAGTTTAAAGAGAATGTAAGAATTTCCGTAAAGGCTATAATTATGTCTAAAAATAATCTATATATACCTTTAAAGGTTGTTCCATACATCTTCATTTCAATTACTGCTTTAGCAATAACAGCAGCTACATATGTAATTACTTAGTTCGATAAGCTAAGTAAAGTTTTAGATATTAAATTAATTAAAATATTAGTAATAACTTATTGTATGAATAAATTCAAAATAGCAATTTTTACAATATTAATAATCATATTTTCCCTTATTGGGATTAAAAAATTAATTTATATAAATCAAGTTAAAGATTTAAAAAATAAAGAAGAATCATTTTTAAATGAATCTATACGTGTTTTAAATGAATGCTTCGATCTAGAAAATAAAAATAAAAGAACTCTTAATAAATCAATTGAATTAATTGAGTATTGCTTAGAGGAATATGGATATAAAAACTGATTTCAAAACTTGAATGATTAATTTCCTTAATACTCCACTAATATGCAAATAAAAATTTCTCATCAATAATTTTGTTATGTTCCATAATTTTTTATTAATAATATCTTCCTAATTTAATTTTTTAAAATGACTAAAGTTAAATGTTCTTATTTAGGAAATTTAAACTGTGAGGCTATTCATCTACAATCTGGAAGTCTTATTAGAACTGATGCACCTTTAGATCACTGCGGTAAAGGTGAAAGTTTTTCCCCAACTGATTTATTAGCAACATCTCTAGGTACTTGCCTGCTAACCATTATGGCAATCAAAGCCAAATCGAAAGGATTTGATTTGAAAGATATATATTTAAATATTGAAAAAGTAATGACACAAAATAGCGAGAGGAAGATTAAAAAACTAATAATTGATATTTTTATACCAGAGAGCACTTCTAATGAAACTATTGATTTTTTGAAAAAAGCTTCCAAAGAATGTCCGGTTACAAGAAATTTATCTCAAGAAATAGATATAAAAATTAGTTGGCATAATGAATAAATCTCAAACATAGTAATTACATAAAAAATAATGAAATATTTCATTGGAATAGTCATTCTTTTATTTGGAATATATGTAATGACAGACTTGGCATTAAAGACTAGGTATACAAGAAAAAGACTTTCAAAAGGAAAAAAATAAATCTTATAAATTTTAATATTGCAGATTAAAGAAATAGATTTATTTATGTACTTACAATTAAGGCATATTTTAGTTTTATTTTTTCACTATTTTTTGGTCAATCAAACTAATCAAAGGGATCATGAAATTTACATTTATTCCAACAGTGCACCATGTATAAATAATAAGAAAAAATATTTTTATAAATAAATTAGGGGGTAAGGTGAAAAATATTTTGAAAAACCCTCCAATAAATAATACCAATATTCCAATTTGAAAAAGACCTTTGATTATCCATTTAAGTCCATATTTTTTAATGTTTATATAAAACCAGAAAAAAAGAAAACTAGATAGCAATAAATATATAAAATTTATGATCATCTTTTCAGAAAAAATCTAATAAATTTGCCATTTTCAAGGCATGATGACAATTATTACTTTTTTATCTGCTAATTTTTTTTAAAAATGGAAAAGTTATACAAAAAAAAATAAAAACAAATTAATTTTTACTTTTTATCTTAAAACATTTGGGATTTTAGTAAATCAACTCTTTTTTGATTCACTCCCAAATCACTTTCTCCAACCCTTGATTCTGATCTTATTGATAAGATGTTTGATTCAGGTAAAAAGGATACTTCTAAGTCGTCTACATACTTCATCCATTTACTAGTTGCCTCAGCATGAAGATAATCGCCATCAATTTCTACAATCTCAGTTCTTGGAGTGTTTGCGATAAATGTTTTAATCTCTTCAAAAGGTTTCTCAATATTGTTTACCACCCATTCTTCTCGTACACAATGAGCAATCTCAACACAAGGTTTTAGTTCTATATGTGAGGCAAATGATGAAGAAGGGAATAAAAAGTTCGAACAAATTAAAATTGCTAAAAAAAGTATTTGCATTAACAGGAGAATTTAACGACTCATAATCTAACGAATTTAATTACTAATTTGTAATGACATAAATAATTTGGGAGAAATATAAATGTTTTTATATTCAGAAATTAATATGTATTTCTAATTTTCCCCAAAAAAAAAGTCCCTCAGAGAGAGACTTTTTAAAAATTGATTCATATCAAGTGTTTCCTTGTTTCCACTGAGATGAATCAATTCCTCCTACACACAACTTTAATATCACACCTAAATTCATAATATGTAATGCTTAATAGACCTCTATCTTAACTGTCACATGGCAAAAAATACAAAAAGTACTCAAACGTCGAGGTCGAGTACTTTTAAAGTTATCAGAAAAAAGTGTGTGAGGAGTTTCTGATTTATTTAATCTACTCCCTAGGTAATTTAAAAGGCTACAGTATAAATTACTAATTATTTAAATCTTTCAGAAAAATTGGGCGTTGATGAAAAAAATAATCAAAAACATAAAAAATTCATGAAAAGCATTTACAAAAAAATCATTTTTATTATTTCGGCAATTGCTCTTTTTTCGGTAATAGTGTGTGTTGTCAAATATTCGCTTGCTTATATTGAAAATAATCCCGAAAAATACTTACCTACACAAAAGTAAGACAAAAATTAAGTATAAATTCACTTCAAAAAATCTATAAAGTGTCTTAAATATGTTCTACTTAGACAGATTGAGTCATGAAAACCAAAAATACTTCAGTTCTTAATCAGAATAATATTCACTTAACTCAATTCCAAAATAAGCATAAATATCAAATACTTGAGAATTACTGGAAGAAAAGAAAGAAAGAATGTGAAAAAAATCTTTCAAAATTTTGCTAACCGATAATTATGAATTTTATTTTTTCTTTTTTATTAGCATCTGTAATGTGGGTACAAGTTCCACAATGGGAAGCTGACTGGTCAAAATGTGCTGTAGATGTTCCCGATTCTTCATGTCACTGGTACGTAGCTGCTCCCGATAATACTTTTGGGGAAGGATTCAATTGGGAAAATGCTCCTTGGTTTGATGCTAATGGATTACAGGATGTAGCTAAGATTGAGAAAGAATCTGTAGTAGAAAAACTTCAGAATAACTAAAGTTTCTATTTCATCAATTAACTTTTAAAAGTATTTAAAACTAGTTGCTTAGTGGTTAACTTTTGATTAATTAAATAATTTTTATGCGTTTCAAAGTAAGTCTCAAAAAAAATGGAAAGGAATTTGATGAAGTTGTTATAGCTAATAATAAAAAAGAAGCTATGGAAGTAGCTTTAAAAAACAATCCAGAAGCTCAAGCATTAAATTCTGATTGGACATTTAAGATTTAATTATTTGCGAATTTTAGGAATTAAAAGGGACGCAACACAAATAACGCTAATTGCAGGTCCAGGAGAAAGATTAAAGACTATAGAGAGAATAAATCCAAGAAGTGAGATACATAATCCAAAAAATGAAGACCTCATCATTGCAATTCTTAAACTATGAGCCTTATTTAGCCCTAACAAAGTTGGCGTAGAAAGAAGAGCAATTACAAGAATTACTCCCACTGCTGACATTGAACTAACAATTACTAATGCCGTTGTAAAACTCAAAGCAAGATTTAATAAAGAAACGTTTATACCACTCGCGGATGCACCTTCTGGATCTAATCCAACATAAACAACCTTTTCATATCCAAAAGTCATTAAAAATATAAATACTAAAAAAGCAATTATTGTTCTAAGTAAATCTCCAAAATTTGCTGTCAATAAATCGCCAAATAATACTGCCTCCAAATCAATCCTTATTCCGAGTAGAGGGATTATAAGCACTCCAAACCCAAGCATTCCGGCTAATATTGTGTTCATTATTGCTTCATAATTTTCACTTTTTCTATTTGTTAAACTTTCCGCAATTACTGAGCCCAGAAGACCACTTATAACGCCACCAATTGAGGGATGAATTCCGAGCGCTAATGCGAGAGCAAGTCCAGGCAACACACAATGAGAGATTAAGTTAACTTGTAATAATCTCTTATGAGTGATTAATACAGTTCCCATAGCTGGACATAAGATCCCGGAGAATATAGTAATTATTAATGGAACCAACCACCAGTTGTTATTAATAAAAGACATTATTCGAAAGATTCGGTATGATCAAAAATACGGGACAAAAAATGATTTCGGAAACAATGGTAACTAAGTCTGACATTACCAAAAGACAAGAACAACTTCTTGAAGAACTTAATAAATGTGATGATGAATTGACTGGTCAAGAGTTGCATAGACAATTGATAGAAAGCGGAAAGGCTATGGGACTGACGACTGTTTACAGGAATCTTCAAGTTCTGATAAAGCATGGCTTAATACGTTGTAGACATCTCCCAACAGGAGAGGTTCTATACACTCCCGTAGATAGAGATATTCATCATTTGACTTGTGTTCAATGTGGTGAGACATCAAAAATGGAAGGATGCCCGGTAAAAGATATTCATACACCCAAAACAAATCCAAAGAAATTCCAATTGTTGTTTCATACCCTCGAGTATTTCGGGCTTTGCCAAAACTGTTATCAAGCTCAGAATTAAAAAGGAACATTTTCTAATCACAGAAATTATTTTCGTTTATAGAGCTAATATTTATAGCCTCTAATTTATCTTTTATTTGGTCAGGACTACCAACTGCCAAAACACTTTTATCAAGAACGATTACTTGATCATAGTTATTTAAAGACTCGCCCCAATCATGGCTACTTACGAGCAAAGAAAGTCCCGCATCCGCAAGTTGACGAACAATTTTTAGAAAATCTTCCTTTGCAGGTGGGTCCAAAGCAGCACAAGGTTCATCTAAAAGAAATATTTTTGCAGGGGACATAAGAGTTTTTGCTAATAGAGCTCTTTGCTGCTGTCCTCCTGAAAGAGAATCGAGTCTTCTATTTGCCAAATTTGCAATGCCTACTCTTTGCATTGTCGCCTCTAATTCACAACATTTATTAATCCAAGAATTAGGATATGCTAGAAGAGTCTTAATTTGAAAGGGGTTATTACTTCTTGATTTTGAATACTTTATTTGACCAAGAGATACCAATTTTTCAACTGTAATGGGGAACTTCCAATTCATAGAACTTCTTTGAGGCATAAGTGCCACAAGAGCTCTAGATCTATATAAATTTTCACCGTCAATTTTTATTTCGCCTTTATCTGGAGTATTTTGTCCTTGCAATATTCTCAAAAGAGTTGATTTACCAGCGCCGTTTGGGCCAACTAACGCTGTTAGAGTTCCAGGTTTAATCTCAACCGATACCTTATTCAAAGCTGGCTTACTTTTTTTTGTATATGCAAAGGTTAAATTTTCAGCGACTAAAGTAGCCATTAATTAATCTTTTAAAAAAGTCACTTTACAAGCTTACCAATAATACAAATTGCGTATTATTTTCATAACATTTGATACCTTTGCTTGTCAGGCATAATGAAAATGATTATCATTTTTAAGTATTTAATTATTTTTCATGTCGATTTTTAAAAGACTTTTAACAAATAGAACAGGTTCGAGTAAGTCAATTATTAAAAATTCTGTAATCGCTGGAACGATTATATTTTCTGGTTTTGGGCAGGATGTTATGGCTAAAGGAAAATCATACGTAGCAGTAGAACCACTAGTTTGTGATTTAGTTAAATCAATTGCATTACCATCTGACGAAGTTACATGCTTAGTAGATAGAAAACAAGATGTTCATGACTTAAAGATCAATCCAAGGCAGGCTCAATTACTAAATAGCGCAGACAAAGTATTTACTCTTGGTAAAGAAATGACTCCAAGTATGAGAAATTGGGAAAATAAAAAGAATACTGTTGTAGTAGGTGTTAGTGCAATAGACGTAGATGATCATTCTGATCATGGAGGTCATGATGATCACTCAGACCATGGTGGACATGACGATCATGCTGAACATTCAGCTAAGGTAGATGACCACTCTGATCATGGAGGTCACGACGATCACTCAGATCATGGTGGACATGATGATCACGCTGAGGGTGCTTTCGAATGGGCAGGCAAATTCCAACTTTCTAAGGGTTCTTACAAATGGTCATTTGAAAAAGTCGATGGAGAATATGCAGATCCTGCAATGAAGATGGTAATTCTCAAATCTAATGATATAGAAGAGTCTGAAGATTTAGCTAAAGAACTATTAGGATCTAAAGACTCAATAAGCAGAAAAAATGATGGTACTTTGATAGCCAGTAATAAAGCTTTTGTTCTTAACTTTGATCAAAGAAAAGAAAGTACTGTTTTCAACGTGGATATCAAAGAAGATGGTCAATATATATTTTTTACTGAACACATGCCTTTTGAGTTTGAAGCAACTCAACACTTTTTTAAAGACGTTTCAAATAGTGATGTAGAACCAATAGCACAAGTACCAGACGAAGGAGAGGGGCATCATCATCATGACCATGGAGGACTAGATCCTCATGTTTGGCATGATCCACATAACATCATGAAAATGGGAGATCTTATAAGCAAAAGTTTAAAGAAAGATATTTCAGTTTTTAATAGAGGTGATAGAAAACTAATTAATGAAAGATTCGAAAAAGCTGATTCTCTCTTAGAAGGATTAGATAGTTGGATCGTCGAACAAGTAAGCTCTATTCCTGAGGAAAACAGAGTAATTGTGTCTAAACACAAAGCAATGGAATACTACGGGGATGCATTTGGTTTTGAAACCATTAGTTTACTTGACTTTCTTGGAGACTCCTCAAGCTTAAGGCCAGACAACATAAGTTCTACTTTAAAAATGTTAGATGAAGAGGGTGTTCAGGCAATATTTCCTGAACAAATTCCAGCATCTAAGTTATTAAGGAACTTAAGTAGACAAAGTTCAGTTCCTTTAGCTTCTAATCAAATATTCGTTGATGGATTGATGATGGATGGTAATACGGTTTCAGTAGCCGTTCACAACACTTGTACAATTGTTGATTCATTAGGTGGAAGCTGTGATAAAGAATCAGGCTCCAATCTTGAGTCAGAATGGTACAAACTTTCTGATTAAATTTTTCTAATAAAAACGGTTTTCATTTCTTATTATTACTATTATTAAACTATTGTTTATTTAGTAAAATCAGTAAATGAGCATCAAAGATAAAGTTCCCGTTACTATTCTCACTGGATTTTTAGGGTCAGGTAAGACTACTTTGCTTAATAGAATATTGAGTGAAGAGCACGGGAAAAGAATAGCCGTTATTGAGAATGAATACGGTGAAGTAGGTATAGATCAAGGGCTCGTAATTAATGCCGATGAAGAAGTATTTGAGATGTCAAATGGGTGCATTTGTTGTACTGTTCGCGGTGATTTAATAAGAGTCCTTGGCAACCTTATGAAAAGAAGAGATAAGTTTGACTATGTTCTAGTAGAAACGACAGGATTAGCAGATCCAGGCCCAGTTGCTCAGACTTTTTTCATGGATGAAGAGATTAGTTCTGAATTCACTCTTGATGGAATTGTGACTTTAGTTGATGCTGCACATATCGATCAGCAGTTAGGAAGGAGTGATGAAAGTTCAGAACAAGTTGCATTTGCAGATGTTCTTGTCCTTAACAAAACTGATTTAGTCTCTGATGATGCACTAAATACTCTTGAATCGAGGTTGAGAGATATGAACCGAATGACTCGAATTATTCGAGCCGAGAATGCCAAAGTACCAATTGAAACAGTCTTAAATCTAAGTGCATTTGATCTTGATCAGATCCTTAAACGCAGGCCAACATTCCTTGAACCAGAATATCCTTTTGAATGGACAGGTGTTTACGATCTTGATGCAGGTAAATATGAATTAATGCTAGAAGAAGGACCAGATCCAGAAATGTCCCTAGTAGCTCTCGTTAACCAAGGTGAGAGTGAGGAGGAACTTAAAGATGGGGCTGAATCCTCCGTAAGACTCTATGCAGAAAAAGCTAATACTTTAGAACCTGGAAAAACTATCCCATATGGAGAACATATAAATCTCAAATTAGATGATAAAGGGAATAAATCCTTCATCCTGAACATAGAAAAACCAACCAAAATAGGTTTGTTTACACAGCACACTGCTGAAGAATTCAATATGAAAGTAATTAAAAGTGTGGAAAATAAAGAGATTCCATTTAATACTGAAAGGTTTTGGCAAGCAGAGCATGAACATGATGATGAAGTAGGCTCAATTGCTATAGAGCGTTTTGGAGATGTTGATCCAGAAAAACTAAATACTTGGATGGGAAGGCTTCTATCAGAAAAAGGAGTGGATATATTCAGAACTAAAGGTTTCATAAGTTACTCAGGTAACCCAAGGAGAATAGTTTTCCAAGGAGTTCACATGTTATTTACTGCACAACCTGATAAAGAATGGGGTAACGAACCTCGTAGAAATCAACTTGTTTTTATCGGTAGAAATTTAAATGAGAAAGAGATGCAAGAAGGCTTTGATAAATGCCTGATATAGAACCATTTAGCCCAAGAGGCATGTTCCATAAAGGATGGACTGCTGAAGTTAGCGATTATGCCATAGCATGTGGTTGGGCTCTTAAAGGGAAGCAATTTATTGTTGGCGACGTGGCAGGTGGTATTTTTGCATTCGAAGGAGATACAGGAAAAATTATTTGGGAAAAAGAAAATACTCACTCTGGTGGTCTACTAGCAATGGCAATTCATCCAGAGGGTGAAATTTTTGCAACATCAGGTCAGGATGGAAATGTTCAAATTTGCAATTGCCACGAAGGTAAAGTAATTAAAACGCTTGATCTTGGCAAGGGTTGGGTAGAACACCTCAAGTGGTCTAATGACGGTTTATTTCTGGCGATAGCTTCCTCAAAAAAAGTTTATGTTTTTAATGAAATTGGAGAAGAGAAATGGATCTCAGAAGACCATCCAAGCACAGTAAGTGCAATAACATGGTCAAATAAAAATGAGCTGGCAACTGCATGCTACGGCAGAGTGACATTCTTTGACATAGTTAATAATAAAACGAATCAAAAACTCGAGTGGCAAGGATCGTTGGTATCAATGGAATTAAGTCCTGATGGAGATATAGTTGCCTGCGGGAGTCAAGACAATTCAGTTCATTTTTGGAGAAGGTCAACAGGAATGGATGCTGAAATGACTGGATACCCTGGTAAACCAAGTCATCTTTCTTTTGATGACAGCGGAAAATTATTAGCAACTAGTGGCAGTGAAAGAATTACAGTTTGGAGCTTTATAGGAAATGGTCCAGAAGGGACTATGCCAGGAGAGCTATGTCACCATACAGAACCCATTTCGAGCCTAGCCTTTTCAAATAAAGGTATGCTTGTAGCCTCAGGATCTAGGGATGGTTCTGTTGTCGCAAGTTTTCTCAAAAATGACGGTAATGGTGATCCCGTTGGGGCTGCATTCGCAGGAGATTTAGTAGGGGCAATATCTTGGAGACCCGATGATTGTGCACTTGCAGCAGTCAATGCAAAAGGTGTTGTAAATGTATGGAAATTTAAAGTTCGTACTAACCTTTTTTCAAAGGGATTTAAGTAAAAAGTAAAAATTTATTAATTACCAATAGTTAGCTTTTAAATGTCTTTCCATACAAATAACCTCACAGTCATTATCTATCCCTTTTGGGTGAATATCGCAATATGAAAGACATTGAAAATATTCGTCTATGGGATTAGATTTATCAGTTTTACTAACTTCTTTCGAATGATTCATAAAAGATTTCCTCAATTATTTAAAATTAAGATAGACGAATTAAATATCAAAGGAAATAAGCAAAACTTACTAAAAATATCTCAAAAAAATTAGAACGATTGATTACTACTCTCGGACATTTTTAATTAAAAAGCAATGCGTATAAAAACGGATTGTCTTTAGAGAAATATTTTCCTAATTTTATATTGTTGAGTTCTAGGAGGTCTTTCAAAATGATCGATAGCCTGCCTGAAATTTCGGAATAAACCGAACTAATTTAATTAACTGCTCCAATTATTTTTTATTAATGTCTAAGCTTCCTTCTTCTGCATCGTTTAGGTGCCCTTTAAGAAACAAGCTTAATTCTAGAGTTTTTGCCCCAGTTAAAGACAATTAGTTAATTTTGGTGAGCATTAGCTTAATAGAAGTTAGCAACAAGGATCCATGATTTAGGTACGTTATTAACTTCAGTAAAAAATATAAGTAAGAGATAAAAGAGGGCTTAAATAAGCCCTCTTTTTTTATAAGATGACTTTATTCTAGTTTTATAGATAATGATTAAAGAAATAAAATTTTAAAATGGTTAGATATTATTGCCCATATTGCAATCCTAAATATCAATTTCAAAAACAATCCTCAAAAGGTAATTTGATTTGTGGCTTGTGCGGAGAGGATCTTGTAAAAAAACCATTTATTAGGTTGAACCAGATAATTGCTTTAGTTGCAGCGTCATCATTACTTCTACCGTTGATATATACTTTTATTTTTTTAATTAAAAATCAAATAAATCCTCCTAATAAAAATTATCAAGCAAATAGTACTTTAATCATGATTACCAAAGAAACACTTTCATAAAACAATTTAAAAAATCTCGAGAGGTCAACCTCTACATAGTGATTTATTTAAACAAGAATTTTTGCTCTCAATATTTATTTGATCATCAATATTTTTTAATTTATTTTTATTACTTGTTACTTTAACTTCTTGCCCACAATGTTCTTTGCAACCACCATTAAATAAGTTATGTGCATATAAATTTGAAATACTCGAAAGTAATAAAAGAAAGATTATTTTATAAATTTGGTAAAAATAAGAGTTCATTTTTATTATGATTTTCCCAAAATTATTAAATAAATAATATCAGTTAATTCCAAGGTGTGTTTATCAGTCCCCAGATATCGAAGAAGAAAAATAAAACTGCAATTACAACAAGATCCCATGCTCTTTCCCTAAAAGCCCAAGGCGCAATAAAAACTTCTCCAAGTCCATGAAGTGCTGCCCCTACTGGCAGATGATCAAGAACCAGCAAACTGTGAGAGAGGATAAAAAGAAAGCTTGCAAAATATCTAAAAAAAACAAATTGCCAATTACTAGAATTCATGCTCTTTAGATTTTTAAAAAATATACTTCAATGATCAGAATAATGATATAGATCGAGTCAAGAGATATTATTTTTGGTAGCCATAAATACGAATAAAGATATAAAGCTAAAGTAAAAGTTATTAAACGATGAAATATATGTTTTCAAGTTATCAGCCTAAAAATAGTTTTGATGAATACTTTAAGGATAATGTTAACTCTGCTAGAGAAATATTGATTCCACTTCTTTCATCCTTAGATAATATGGGACTTGAGGAGTTAAACAGGAATCATTCTGCCGCAAAAAAATTATTACTAAGACATGGTGCAACTTTTAGATTAAATGATACTGGTTTAAAAGGTACTGAGAGAATATTACCTTTTGATCCACTTCCTAGAATAATAAGTAAAGATGATTGGATAACTTTAGAAAAAGGACTAAAACAAAGGCTTGAGGCAATTGATTTATTCCTAGATGATATTTATAATTCTCAAAAAATAATTAATGATGGAATAATTCCAAGAGAATTAATAGAGAGTTCAGAAGGTTGGAGACCTCAGATGATAGGTTTCAAACCTCCACTAAATAAATGGTGTCAAATTTCAGGACTTGATCTAATAAGAGATAGAAAAGGAGATTGGCATGTTTTAGAAGATAATTTAAGGTGCCCTTCTGGTGTTGCTTATTTTTTAGAAAATAGATTAGTCATGAAGAATATTTTCCCTAATCTTTTCTCAGGCAGAATAGTAAAACCTATCGATGAATATCCATCATATCTTTTAAAAACTCTTCAAGAACTTGCAGTTTGGACAGATACTCCCAAGATAGTTCTACTTACTCCAGGAATTTTTAATAGTGCTTATTTTGAACATAGTTACTTAGCGCAAGAAATGGGCATCCAACTAGTCCAGGGTCATGACTTAGTTTGTAATGATGACTATGTATATTTAAAAACCACCTCTGGATTAAAAAGAGTAGATGTCATTTACAGACGAATTGATGATGATTTCTTAGATCCTCTTAATTTCAGAAAAGATTCCTGCCTTGGTGTTAGCGGATTACTTGATGTTTTCAAGGCAGGTCATGTTGCTTTAGCAAATGCCCCTGGGACTGGAATAGCAGATGACAAAATGATTTATTCATTTGTTCCAAAAATGATTAAATATTATCTTGATGAAGAAATTATTATTAAAAATGTAGAAACTTATATTTGTCATTATCAAAAGGATCGAGAATATGTTCTAGAAAATTTATCAAAACTTGTTGTTAAGTCTGTAGCAGAAGCTGGGGGTTATGGAATGTTAATTGGCCCTCACTCAACAACATCTGAAATAGAAGAATTCGCTAATAAAATTAAAAAAAATCCTAGAAATTTCATAGCACAACCAACACTAGAATTATCTACTGTGCCATCATTATGTGATGGAGAACTATATCCATGTCATGTTGATTTAAGACCATATATCTTGAGAGGAAAAGATTCATGGGTAAGCCCCGGTGGGCTTACGAGGGTAGCATTAAAAAAAGGATCATTAGTCGTCAATTCTTCTCAAGGTGGAGGATGCAAAGATACATGGGTTGTAGGTAAATAATATGCTTTTAAGTCGTGTAGCAGAATCTCTTTATTGGATCAATCGTTATTTAGAACGTGCTGAAAACATATCTCGTTTCGTGGAAGTAAGCGAAGCAATGTCATTAGATTGTCCGCCAGGAAGTGCAGAACCCTGGCTACCGTTAATTGACGCTTCTAGTGACAGAGAATCTTTTGATAAAAGATTCCCAGAGAAAAAACCTGATGACGTTATTAATTTTTTAATAAGAGATCGTTTAAATCCAAATAGCATAATTTCTTGCATTCAAATGGCAAGAGAAAATGCAAGACAAATCAGAGATGTCATGACCACAGAAATGTGGGAACAGATTAATATTTTATATTGGAATATGCAAGAAGGAGAGGCAATATGGAATAAACCAAGACAAGAACAATTAAGTGAAATAAGGAGGGAATGTCAGCTTTTTTATGGAATTACAGATGCGACTCTAAGCAAAGATCTTGCCTGGAGATTCAGCATTCTTGGTAGATTAATCGAAAGAGCTGACAAAACATCAAGAATTTTAGATGTTAAATATTATTTACTCCTACCCAGCTTAGATGAACTTGGAGGAGTTCTTGATGAGCTGCAATGGATTGCACTTTTACGTTCAGCTGGAGCTTATCAAATGTTTAGGAAAGCAGTGCAAAATTCTATAAAGCCTAATTCAGTTGCGAGATTTCTTTTACTTGATCCAATTTTCCCTAGATCAGTAAGATACTGTCTTGATGGGATAAGCAATACTCTTAAAACAATAGATACCTCTCCAAGTACTGAAAATCCTTCAGAATTAGAATGCATGAGAGGTTTGCTTAAAGCAAAGTGGAGTTATATCAGAATTGAAGATATAATCAATGATGGTTTACATGAGGCAATCGATTCATTGCAAATGGATTTAAATAAATTAAATGATCTCATTCAAGAAAAATATTTTATTAATTAATAAGTTTATAAATGAGAATTAAATACATTCACAAACTTGAATATAAATACGAAGACCCTGTTCAATTAGGCGAGCATAGATTATGTATAAAGCCAAGGTCAAATGGATTCCAAAAGCTAAAGAATTTTGAATTAAAAATAACCCCAGAACCAGAAATAATTTATCCATTACTTGCTGCCAGCGGAGAAGAGATTAATAGAATCAGATTCAATGGATTAACAGATAATTTAATTATTGAATCAATCAGTGAAGTTGAAACTATTAAACATCCAAACATTGTTGATGGAGTTAAAAATAGAGATTTAACATTACCTTTTTGTAGAAGTATTATTAACAGAGATTTGCAAGGAGCATTAGAGGGATGGATGCCTAATGGACAACACGACCCTTCTGCTGTAGAACTTGCCCAAGAAGCCTTAGCAGGAAGCATTAATAACGCATTATCATTTACCTACCAGTTAATAGAGATTATTCAAGATCGGGTTAAATATACCAAAAGACATACTGGTCCAGCATGGCCGGCTAGCAGAACGCTTAGAGAACGTATAGGTTCATGCAGAGATTTAGCAATGCTGATGGTTGAAGCTTGCAGGTCTATAGGTATCCCAAGTAGGTTTGTAAGTGGTTATCATTTTGAAGATCCCTTACCCTCTGAGTTGGATTTACACGCTTGGGCTGAATTATATATTCCAGGTGCTGGTTGGAGAGGTTTTGATCCAAGCGGAAAAGGATTAATAGATGATAGATATTTAACATTGGTATCTTCTTCAAAATCTAATTTAACCTCTGTAATTACAGGAAACTTCATAGGAAAAAATAATTTAGAAAATACTTTATCCTGGGAAATAAAACCTCTTGAAATAAAATAAACACTAAATTTCTAATCTTCCAAAATAAGAACAAAACATAAAAAATATTATGTTTCTTTTTTAGTGTTAATTGATACGTTCTTAGATATATATATCTGTTTTCATTTGTTTAATCTTTAAAGAAAATTGAACTCAAGTTTAGAAGTCCCAGTTATCAAATCAAACAAATCGAAAATGTTTGAATTGATAAGTTATGAAAAATTTCGCGATACAAAAGATGTTAGATTTTTTGATATTAGTGTTAATGAATCAAACTATAGAGATCTAGTTATTCATAGTGGTCCTGCAGTTAGTCCGCCTAATGATGAAGAATTTAATAATTGGCAATTTTACATACATCACAATCAAGAAGATAATCTATTAGCTATCTCTGGGGGAAGAACATTTTTCCTTGTCAATTTTGGTTGGGATTATCCTTTTTATAAAGTTAGATTAGAATCTTGCGGATATATTCTAAGAATACCTAGAGGAACTTTTCATAGATCGGTATCTGACGAAAACGGTTCAATAGTTTTAAATCAAGCCATTAGAGATAAAGAAGGTACAGTTGAATCTGAATTCAAGGTTACGAATAGCAAAGACAATAAAAAACTTCTAGATTGTATAACTAATTTAGAGCCTAGATTTAAAATTTTTAGTGTTAAATAATCTTAAAAAGGGCTTCTAAATTTAAACATCAATTTAAAAAATTATCTAATTGTTATAAAATAAATTTATTGAAATTCTTTAATATGAAATTTTTAAGTTTTTTAAAATATTTTTTATGTATAACTTTTTCTTTTTTAGTTTTATCCTCTCCAGTTTTTGCTGGAGCAAATGTTGCTGTTAAGGGCGAAGGAGATGAAGTTCCAAGTTATGTAAGATCTAATATTACAGGATTTGATTTCCATGGTGAGGATCTTCATTTGTCTTCTATAGCTGGAGCAGTTGCGAGAGATGCCGATTTTAGTGATGTTGATTTACATGGAACCACATTAACCCTATCTGATTTAAAAGGTTCTAATTTAAATGGAATTGATCTGACCGATACTCTTTCTGATCGAGTTAATTTCCAAAAAACAGATCTAAGAAATGCTGTTTTGATAAATATGATCGCATCAGGCAGCAGTTTCGCAGGAGCTCAAATAGAAGGAGCAGATTTTTCTTATGCCATTCTCGACAGCGAAGATCAAAGAAATCTTTGTGAAATTGCTGATGGGATCAATCCAACAACAGGAGTTTCAACCAGAGAAAGTCTTGAGTGTAGTTAAAACATAAATCATAAGTAAACTTTTTTTCCATTATTAAATTTATAAATCCTTTGTTCATCATCTTGAAATATCATTTGACCATTTAATTTGGATTTCTTAAATTTTGAAAGTCTTGCTCTGTGTATATTGGATTTTCTATTTATATTTTCTTCGTTGTCATAAACACCAATATAAATATTTATATTAGGATTTGAAAAGGTTTTTTCTTCCTCTCTTAAAAAAATCCTGTCAATATTTGTTTGCGTGCTCTGTAATTTATTTTTAAATTTATCTAATTTTAAGTTCTTTTTTTTAAAATTAATTTTTTTGAAGACCAAAAAAATTACTCCTAAAATTAGAAAAACTAAAAATATATTCATTACTTAATTTTTATTTTTATATCTACTCCTAAGTTACTTTTAGTAGTTAATATTTCTTTTTTTATGATTCCATAGGTAAAAATTTTAGATAAAGTTTTTAAAGAATTAAAAACTAAAAAAACAGTAAATAAAAAGAAAACAATAATGTTTTCTACAAGTAGATTTTTATTTTTATTATCTAGATTGCTCATATAAGTCTTAATTCAATTATTTTTCATCACTATTTGCATATGGGCCGAAAAATTCACTTGCATCTCTTCCCATTACTTTAGCAAGATTTAAACTTTTATCTATATCCCATTTAGATGCCATTCCATAAAGAATCCCAGCAGCAAATGAATCGCCACATCCATAAGAATCAACCTTTAATTTTTTGTTTTTAAGAGCCTCATATCTTCCTCCTGGGAATATTATGCCTCCCTTCTCTCCCTCGGTTTTAATAGTATATTTTGGTTTTAACGATAATTCAGAAAAAGAAAAAACTTCTCCGGGATCAAGATTACTGCCTATTAATCCATCTAAAAGAACATTTGAATTATTAATTATATTTAATCCTACCCTTGGTGTCGTACACAGTATTGAAGCTGATCTAGCCATTTTAAAAATCTCTGAATCAGATGCCGTAATAAAAATTCCGTCCATTTTTTTTAAAATATCCCATTCCAACTTGTCTTTATGAGTTGGAGCTAACCTTTGACCAATAACTGTTATTGCTCTTTCACCTTGAGAGTCAATTAAACTAAATCCTCTTCTAGTAGGTTTATCACGCCAAGCTACATGCATCTTAATTCCCATATTTGAGAGAATCTTGAAACACTTATCTCCATATTCATCATTACCTAATGACGTAAAAAAATGAATTTGGTTTAAAGTTAAATCAGAAAGTATTTTCGCGATAATAGAGCCACCACCAGCTGGATACTCAAGAGATTTTTCAGAATGAGAAATGACGCCTGGTTTTGGTAATTGATCGACATTTAAGAAATTTATCCACTCAACATGACCAACAACAGCAAAATTTAAATTTCCTTTTTTAAATTTATAGTCTTCAACTTTATTATTCTTTTCAACAACCATAAGCTTTTAAATACTATTATTAAAAGAAATATTTTTGACAAGTGAATTCATTTAACATTTTAAAAGATAATAAACAGATACTATCTTATCTTTACCTTTTTCTATCAATTTTGGGTGCTGTCCTTCCAATGATGGCAAATTTCGAATTTGCTAGGGAATATGGAAACAGCTTGGATATAAATAACTTCATTTCTTTAGCAAATGCAAACCCTGCAGCTCAGTCAATTTCTAGAGACTTATTAGTAGGTGCAAGCGCTATTTTTATATGGATAGTAAATGAATCAAAAAAACTAAACATGAAGAATATGTGGATAGTATACATAGGAACTTTTCTTATAGCCTTCGCATTCTCAGCACCTTTTTTCTTATTTCTAAGAGAGAGAAGAATTATTGAATTAGAAAAGATTAATTAAAATAATCTCTTAAATAGAATTGTATAGGCAATAAAGCAACAACAAGAAATTGAAAGCCAGATTATTGAAGCATAACCAAATAGATCTAATATGCGTCCTGAAATAAATGGTCCAAAAAAATAACCCATAGCAAAACATTGTGATAATAGAGCAAGTGCAAAACCTTTTTTATTTGAAGGAGCTATTCTGAAAACGACATCTGTTGATGTTGGAAGAAATGAAGCAGTCCCTAAACTTACTAAAATCAATGCCAAAGAAATCAAATAAAACGCTGGGATATTTAAATAACTAGAAATAAATAATAAAAATGAAGCAAAAGTGAAATTTATTAAACTAAATTTCAAGCCAAATAATCTTTCTTTCTTAGATATCCAAGAACCGACAGGCCATTGTAAAAACAACAATAAAATTAACTGAATAGAAATTATAAGACTAATAATTTCCTTGCTTAATGCATTACGATATACTCCACCTTTAACAAGATCCAGAGGCAAAGTTACTTGTATCAAGGCTAAAGAGGTAGTTATCAATAAAATAGATAAAATTATTATTGTTGAATTTTTATTCCATTTCAATTGTCCCTGATTAATTGGATCTACTAATTTTTTTTGAAAATTTTCTAGGTTTCTTTTTATAGAAGAACTATTTCTAGATATTAAATACGTGATAACTAACATGCAAAATATATCATTTATAAATATTGATTTGGCATACAAAAAATTTGTCATATAACCCCCTAAGAATACCCCTAGAAATATTCCTAAAGCTTCCGAACTTCTAACAAGTGCATAAGCTTTACGCGTTTCAATAGGATGACAAAAATAGGGCACCCCAAACTCGGCAGCAGGCCAATATATTCCTGCAGCAGCCCCAACAAGTGATTGTCCAATTATGTACAAAAAAGTATCTCTTGAAAAAATGAGGCTAAAGCTAGCAGCAATACTTAGTATTGAAGAAGTAATTATCGGAAATTGTATTTTTCCCGTTTTATTAAGATAATTACCTGTAAAGAGTCTTGTTACTGTTCCAATTATTGCTGAAATGGTAAATCCGAGACCAATATCTGTCGCCGATAATCCTAGGTTATTAAAAATAAGTGATGTTAAATAAATAACACCTCCTGCTCCAAATGCAGCGAAAAATCTTATCTTGGTTATTAACCTCAAATGATAAGGAAATTGAATCCACCAATTTTTGCTAATTTGTAAACTATTTGGACTAATCACTAGTGAAATACATTTTTATAATTTTTTTTAGTTTTTGTGGTTTATTTTTTAATAATGGTTTAAATGCTGCTGAAAAAATAAAAATTAAGTTTGAAGAGATGGAAATCCCTCTTACTATAGAACAATTATCAAAATTAGAAAAATACAAAGATGATTCAACAGAATTAATAGATTGGTTAAAAAAAAATGGATTTATAAGAGTTTTTGAATTATCAAAATTTTTAGAATTTCCAGTTTTCAAGGAAGAGGGATTAAATAGAGAAATATTAAGAAGTTGGATAGGGCGTAAAATTCTTACAGAATTAAGCAAAAGCATTAAAGTTCCAAATGATAATAATGGAACAGAAATTTATAACACCATAGAAAATTTATTAGATCAAAAAAAAGAAGTTTCAACTTTAGAAATCATAAAGGCATTACCATCAGAAGAAATTTCACTTGATGTTGATAATTTAATTTTAATAATTTCATCTTGGAAGAATGAATTATCAATGCAACAAGAACTTTTATCGAAATTAAATAAACTTGAAAAGACTAACCAAAATGCCTACAAAAATATTGAAAAAAAATCAACTAAAGATCTAATAAAAATTGATAAAAAAATTTATGTTCCTCACCGAGTGAAACCTTTTGAAATTGAAATATGGAAAAGCAATAAAACTAATGAAGATAAAGAACTGATAATTTTTATGCCAGGACTTGGAGGCGAAATTAATAATTTCAAATGGATAGGCAACGAATTGGCTAAAAGAGGTTGGCCAATATTATTTATAGATCATAGAGGAAGTAATTTGGATTCATTTATAGAAGTACTCGAAGGTAATAACACAATCCCAGGGAGTGCAGACTTTTTCTTATATAGAATTAAAGATTTAGATGCTGTATTAAAAGCTCATGAAAATGGAGAATTTGGTTTACCTAATGATTCTTATATTTTAATGGGGCATTCACTTGGTGCTTTAATAGCACTTTTATATGAAGGCAATAAACCTATTGATCAACTTGAGGAAAAATGTGATTCGGCATTAAAAGACTTTGCGGTAACGAATTTATCTAAATTACTTCAATGTCAGTTGAGCGAAATACCATTCCCTGAGAAAAATAACTCTAATAAGGCCAGTGCGATTATAGGTTTTAATTCATTTGGCAGTTTAGTATGGCCAAAAGAAAATAGTACAGGCATTAAAACACCAACTCTTCTAATAGGTGGCACTTATGACCTTATTACACCATTAATGAATGAACAATTTAGAGTTTTTTCTGCTTTAAATAATCCATCAAATAGATTTCTAATTATTGAAGGGGCAAGTCATTTCTCTCCAATAAGAATTAATAATAGCTATGAAGAAAATAATGACGTCTTCAAAATAAATGAAACTTTTATTGGTTCAGAGCCAATGTTAGTACAAGACTTATCTACTAAATTTATAGTTGAATTTTTAAAAAATATTAAAGACCAAAATATCCCTAATGTGCTTAAAAACCAAAGAGATTTAGGACTTGATTTCCACCTTTTAGATCTTGAAACAATAAAAGAAATTTCCAAAAATTAGTACTCTATTCGTGGATCTAAATATGCAATTAAAATATCCACGAAGAGATTTAAAGAGACTATGAGCATAGAGGTAAAAATTACAATTCCTTGAACCAAGGTATAGTCTCTTTGAGAAATAGCTTCATGTAATCTTAAAGCAATACCTGGCCATGAAAAAGTTACCTCGAACAATAAAGCACCTCCTGCTAATGAGGCCATAGTCAAGCCAGAAATAGTGATAATTGGCAATAGAGCATTAGGCAATGCATGATTTAAAAATATTTTTTTCCTTGATATTCCTCTGCATATAGCAGCATTTACATAATCACTTTTTAATGTTTTATCCAAATTTACTCTTAATGAGCGGCTGAATATACCACTTAATAAAAAGCCAAGGGTAATCGAAGGAAGTGCGAGATGATAAAGACTATCTTTCAAAGCAATAATATTATTTGAAAGAATACTATCTAAAACCAGAAAACCTGTAATTTGAGGTTGTTGCTGAAATATTGGAAATCTACCTCCAATTGGGGAAATATTAAAGAATACAGAAAATAATAATTGCGCTAACATTGCACCCCAAAAAGGAGGGATCGCATATGTAGTAATTCCTAGAATTCTCGCAATATAATCAGTCTTTTTACCTTTATTTCTTAAGCCAATTAATCCCAATGGGAAGCCTATTAGTGTGGCACTTAATATTGAAAAAAATCCAAGCTCAAGACTTGCAGGCAATGACTTAATAATAATATTGAGGACTGGCTCCTCGGTACTAAGAGATTGGCCAAAATCTAAGTGCAATATATTTTTAATATATGAAAAATATTGACTTATTAAAGGTGCATTTAGCCCCAATTTATTTCTTAGAAATTCCCTTGAAACCTCATCTGCACCAGATCCAAGTATGGCATCGACGGGATCGCCGGGGGCAACTCTCAATAAAATAAATACTAATGAAGAAATTATCCATAGCATTATCGGTATTAATGAAATTTTTAATAAGGAATAATTTAGTAATTTATTTAAATTTCTACTCATCAATTAACTCTAGATCACTCAATGAAATTATTCCTGAACCATTAAAAATAGGTTTTGATATATTATTTTGAGACCATGCTTTTTGAGAGGATATCCAAATAGGAATATAAGGGATTGAATTTGCTGCTATTTTTTCAATTTCAACAAGTTTTTCTAATCTTTTAATTCCACTTATTTTTTCACTTTCAAGAAATAAACTTTCAACTTTATTAGATGCCCAAAAACTGCCGCTATAAACTGATTCTCCTTTTTTACATATGCCATCAACTATTTCATTACAACTTAAAAGAGGGGTGAGATAGGCTTCTGGATCTGAATAAGCCCCAGTCCAATCGAGAATAACTGCCGTATAAATTCCTAAACTTAGATTCTTATAAACTGTTGTAGATTCAACCCCATTAAGTTCAATTTCAATACAATCTTTCAAAGAATTTTTAATTTCTTCCTGCCATGTCAGAGCAATAAGCTTGTCAGCGGGTACATTAGATCTATAAGTAAGAGGTATTTTAAGAATATTTCCATCGCAATAATTTTCTTTTTGCAATAGCTTTCTCGCTTCTAAATAATCATATTTAGGCCAAAGTTCTTGATTATCTTTTTTTAATATCGGCGGAATAATTGATCTAGATGGCTTCCTTAATCCATAACTTACTTTTTCACTAATTAATTTTCTATTAAGACTTTTTGCCAAAGCCAGTCTTAAATTAAGATTACTTAAGGGATAAGAACTAGTTTTAAGGCTTATAAAACTTAATTCAGTGAAAGGACTATTACCTTCTTTAAACTGTTTATTTTTACTTAAATTATTTAGACTTTTTCTCTGACTATCATCAATTGAATTTGATAAGAGCACGTCAATTTGATTACTTTTTAAAGCCCCAAAAAGAGAAGATGAATTTGAATATCCCACAAAATTAATGCCTTTATTTAAGGGCTTTTCACCCCAATAATTCAAATTTGGATCAATTGATTGAACTTCATTAGAAAAACTGTTAAGCACATACTTGCCAGTACCAACAAATTTTTCATTCAGAAACTTATCAGAATATTTTTTATAAAATGTAGGAGATATTGGAGTTAAATTTACCGATGTAAGTAAACCATTTAAAGAACTTGATGGTTTAGTCAAATTTATTATGACTGAATATTCACTTGGCGTTTCTATTGATTTAATCTTATTTCCTAAAATATAATTCATTGTTCCAATTCTTTTGAATCTATCAAAAGTAAACTTTATTGCATTAGAGTTAAATGAAGTGCCATCGTGAAAAAGAACATTTTTTCTTAAGTTGATATTTATTTGTAGTCTATCCTTTGAAATAATTGGCATCCCCGAGGCCAATTCAGGGATTAATTCACCATCAGAATTTAATTCATATAATGTGTCTCCTAGAGAACTAATTAATTGAATTGCTTTAAGTGTATTTGCTCTAGCTGGATCTAAAGATTCAATTTTTCCAGAACTTGCTACTATGATTTTCTTAGATATTCTTTTTGAGCTACAAGAATTCTGTAAAAAAGAAATTAAAATAATAAGTATTGATAAAAAAAATTTTTTTTTCATAATTCTTTAATATTTAATTATTCTGAAAAATTATTTGAGCAAAAAATTTGTAAGGTTATTTGACTTATTTCTAAAGCAAATGTTTTTTTAGAATTACAAGCAAAAGGCCACTCTCTCACCCAACAAATTTTTTTACTTATATTTATACCAACTACTTGAAAAGTCTTATTGCTATTTTTAATTTTTACACAAGCACCTTTATAAAGTTTTTCAGAAAGAATTAAATTATTATTTTCATTTTTATTGTCTAATATTTTTGAATAAATCATTAAGGTGCTAAACCAACCACTTACTTTCTTCGGTTTAACAAGCCATAAAGAAATTTGCAAACTTTATTTTTAAATACAACTTAATTGACTTGCAATAATTTTGACTTCATTTAGCGAATTTATTTCATCTTTAGATTTCTCAAAATCACCATTATTCACCTCATGAGTTATGACAACAATTTCAGCTCCATCCTCACTTGCATCTAGTTGAACAATTGATTCGATTGATACATTGTTCTTTCCAAAAATATCTCCAATCTTTCCTATTACACCTGGACTATCAAGACAGATAATTCTAAGATAATTTTTTTTATTTATTTGTGAAGATCCTATGATATGACAGTTTCTCCAGAAATCGAAAGATAATAATGGATCGATTAAATTATTATTTTTTACTGAGGTGGCATGCAAATTTAATATATCTGATACTACTGATGCAGCAGTTGGGCCACTACCTGCACCTGGACCGTACAACATTATCTCTCCAAGAGGGTCAGCATCTATCAATAAGGCATTGTTAACTCCCTTAACTGTTGCCAATGGATGAGATTTTGGAATCAAAGAAGGTCCTACCCAAATATTCAAAGCAAGTGAATCATTATTATTAATTTGTCCCCTTTCTGAGAGCGCTAAGAGTTTTATTTCAAATCCTAATTTATTAGCATATTCGATATCCTTGAGATTAATTTTACTAATACCCTCAGAATTTATCTGCTCTCTTTTAATTTTCCCTCCAAATGCAAGTTCACTAAGAATTGAAATCTTATCAGCAGCATCATGTCCCTCAACATCTGCGGTTGGATCAAATTCTGCATAACCAAGGCTTTGGGCCAATTTTAAGGTTTCCTTATAATCAGCTTTTTCATTAGTCATCTTTGAAAGAATAAAATTTGTTGTGCCATTTATTATCCCAACCATTTTTTTTATGCTGTTACTTTTTAATGATCTTTTTAAGGGTTCAATTATTGGAATGCCCCCGCAAACTGCCGCCTCTGACAATATATAAACTCCTTCTTTAGATGCAGTTTTATATATTTCTTCTCCATATCTTGCAATGACTGCTTTATTTGCTGTAACAACAGATTTACCTAATTTTAATGATTGAAGAATAATATCTTTCGCTAAATCAACCCCACCCATTACTTCAACAATTACATCTATAGAGGGGTCATTAATTAGTTTAAATGGATCATCGGTTAATAAATTATTATCTAGCTCAATATCCCTTTTTTTATTAAGGTCTTTAACTGCTATTTTTGCAATTTCTATTTCTTTTAGAATTGGATGTGAATCAACTTCAGAATTTAATATTTTATAAATCCCTGAACCTACAGTTCCAAAACCTACAATCCCAATTTTGCATTTTCTCATTTTTTATTTCTTTTAACTTTGAGTTTAATTTTATATTATTAGGCCTACAAAAATTCATTTGCTTGAGACTGCATTTTCAATAAAATATTTAAAAAACCATTAGATCGTGAAGGGGTTAAGCTTGCTTTTAAACCAGTATCTTCTATAAATTTCTTATCAATTTCAACAACTTCATTTGGTGTTAACTCATTTAATCCACTTATTAGAAAGGCCAACAAACCCTTTGTTATGAGAGCATCAGAATATCCTTCCCAAAATAATTTACCTGCTTTAATAGTTGCCTTAACAAAAACTTCTGAAACGCATCCTTTAACTTTATTTTCTTCAACAAGGATTTCACTTTCTGGTTGTTTCAATTTTTTACCTAACCACAAAATGTATTCATATTTTCTTTTTGGATCTTCTGATTTCTTCAACTTCTCTACTAATTTTGATAAATTATTGTATTTTTCCTGATTTTCCATTTTGTAAAACTATAAAAAAATCATTTTTGTGAGTCTTCTATTATACAAATATTTCTTTTTCTGTGATGAAGCCTGATAAAGGAATATCCCACTCAGCTCTTGTTAATGGAGTCTTACTTACACAACTAGAAGTTAATACTCCAATGCATGGAACATTTCTCCAATCATTATCTCTCCTTAATTTATCAAAATAACCTCCTCCATAACCTAATCTTGTTAAATTTTTATCAACGGAAAGACATGGTACAAATATCATGCTTATCTGCAAATGACTTAATGGGGAAGAGTTATTTGGACTTAGTATACCTTCAGAATCTTTGGTAAGAGGTTTTTCGTCCCATGGATAAAATATCAACTCTTTTTTTTCTTTACATCTAGGCAAAGCTAAAGCAAATTTTTTCTTGAGGCTTCTTATATCAACTTCATTTTTTAGAGGCCAATATATGGCTATAAAGCCAATATTTTTATATCCCTTAACAAATGAATCAATATATAATCTTACATTCTTTTCTACATTTTCTCTTTGATTGAGTGAGTTACCATCTCTTATTTTTCTGAACGTATCCCTCTCCAATTTCTTATCTTCAAAGATCATCATATTAAATTTTCAGTTAAAACCATCTTCATTTAGTTTTGTGAGTGCTATAGCCAATGCATCTGCTGAATCATCAGGTTTTGGAGGTTTGTTAAGATCTAAGTTATACATAACTGCATCAAGAATTTCTTTTTTAGATGCCTTTCCAGACCCAGCAATTGTTAATTTTATCTGAGCAGGTGAATACTCACTAATATGAATTTTTTTAGAGGCCAATACCATCATAATCACCCCTCTGGCCTGCACCACACTAATGGTAGTGCTTGACCTGTAAAAGAAAAATTTTTCTACTGCCGCTGCAGTTGGCTTCCAATGATTTAATAATTCATTAAGATCTTGGAATATCTCATAAAGTCTATCTCCTTCTTTTTTATCTTTACCTGTCTCAATAACACCACAATCTAATAATATCTTTCTTTCATTTTCTATCTCAATTATTCCATAACCAACTCTAGCCAATCCAGGGTCAATCCCAATTATTCTCACTGTTATTGTGCTTCAGTTGATAATTGAAATTTTGAAAGATTTTCTTTTTCATCTAAATCAAATACTTTACAAAAAGCTTGAATAACTCTTTCACCAGAATCAACTTGTTCCAAGGGATCTTTTCTAAGTCTATGTCTTAAAGAACAAGAAATAACCCTTGCTATGTCATCTTCTTGAACTTCAGTTCTGCCCTCAAATGCTGCAATTGCTCTTGCAGATCTATTTGTAACAATATCTCCACGTAAACCATCCACATCTAGTTCTCCGCAGATTGCAGAAATATTCAATCTTAAGTCATCGTCCATTTGAACAGAATTTAATATTTCTTGTGCCTTAATAACTTTTTGTTGAAGTTCATCCTGTTGTTTCTCAACACTCAATGAAAACTCATCAGGATTATCATCAAAAGAAGTTCTTTGATCAACTACTTGAACTCTTAATTCAGCATCTCTAACTGTCTTAACTTCAACACTCATTCCAAACCTATCTAATAGTTGAGGCCTTAATTCACCTTCTTCTGGATTTCCTGAACCAATAAGGACAAACCTCGCAGGATGTCGAACTGAGACCCCCTCCCTTTCAACTGTATTCCATCCGGAAGCGGCCGAATCCAAAAGTACATCAACTAAATGATCATCAAGTAAATTCACTTCATCAACGTATAGTAAACCTCTATTGGCTTTAGCCAACAATCCCGGTTCAAATGCTTTAACGCCTTCACTTAAAGCCTTCTCTATATCAATGGTTCCACAAAGCCTGTCTTCAGTAGCCCCTAAAGGCAAGTCAACCATAGGTACTTGTTTTTGAATACTCTCTAAATTTTCTCCTTGAGTAATTTTTTCCAAAACTTCTTTACTTTGCAAATCAGGATCGACTAGAGAACTATTATATGGATCGTCTTTAACAACATCGATTGCAGGCAATAAATCAGCTAAGGCTCTGATTGTAGTTGACTTTCCAGTCCCTCTATCACCCATTATCATCACTCCTCCAATTCTTGGATCAATAACATTTAACAAGAGAGCCAATTTCATTTCTTCTTGACCAATTACTGCTGTAAAAGGAAAAACTCTTCTTTTCTTTGTTGTAGGCACAGTTTTAGTTTTCTTAAATATTCAAATAATCAATAGATGCTACTTCAGAAAATGTTTTTAGTAAATATCCCTATCAAATTAAAACAAGAAGTGAACAATAACTAATCAAATTTATACTTACTTATTTTTTTTTTGAATTGTTCAAAAACCAGTTTATTTGATGGACAATCCCTCTTAAAACATTTATCTCGTGCATTGATGTATTTGCCTTCAAAATAAAATTCTTGAATTTACTGATTTTTGCCTTGGAGGTATGCTTTAAGAGATATCCAACTTGCAAAAGCATTTCCTCTATCTCAACAAATGTATCATGTACTTCTTTCGATGATGCCAAGTTAAAAACATTTAATTCATTATTTAAATTCTTTTTAGAGGACTTATTTAATTCATACAAAACTATTGAAACAGCGTGAGAAAGATTTAATGAAGGATTGTTCTGAGAAGTTGGAATATTAAAAGTTTTATTTGCTAGAAGCAATTCACTGTTAGTTAAACCTCTATCTTCTCTCCCAAAAATAATTGCTAAATTTTTTATCCTCTTAAAGGTTAAAGTCCAATCAAATATATCTTCAGAAGATACAAAAAATGAATTTTTATTTACATCAATCCTTCCACAAGATGCTAAAACCAAATCACAATCAGAAATTGCTTTTTGAAGATCATCAAAAACCTTACAATTTTTAAGAAATTTTTGACCTTTAAGAGCCATTTTTTTTGCTTCTAAAGAAAATATGTCGCATTTAGGAGAAACAATTCTTAATTCATCAACTTCAAAATTACTACATAATCTAGCAACGCTGCCTACATTTAAAGGGCCACTTGGTTCAACTAAAATTACCTTTAAATTAGAAAAATTTTTTTCCAAAATCATTCAAGGCTATGAAGATATTTTAATAAATTAGACATATTTACAGGATCAATTTCAAAACTTGGCATAGGAGGAGTTAGGCCTCCAGTAACTTGTTTTATTATCTCTTTATCATTCAAACGTTGAGTTATTGAGTGTAAGTCTGGGCCCACTAATCCTCTTGCTGTAATTCCATGACATCCAACACAATTTATCTTAAAAAGAGCATCTCCTTCCTCAGCAGAGCCATTAAGCTCAAGAGTTTCAATGATATATTTGTTATTATCATGATTATTTACGGAAAATATTGAAAAGCAAATCAATAAAACTCCAAAAGCAACAAAAAATATTTTTAAGAAATCTCTTTTAAAATCTCTTTCTGCTGCAGTTGATGAAGATGTTGACACAAAAAATAGTCTCTATGTAACAATTGTGAATAAGAAATTTAAAAAAGGCAAAAAAATGATCGAGCCTCTTCTATGTGGAATTGTTTTAGGTTTAGTTCCAATAACTCTTCTTGGATTATTCGTAAGTGCATGGAATCAATACAGAAGAGGTTCAGGGATGCTAGACATTGATTAAAAATGTTAATCTTGACTGTCCATAATTTCTTACATCTATAGTTTCCCACAAAGTACTTTTTTTAATAAATAGGTTTGGAGAATGTTCACAAATAATTGTTGAATCTTTTTTTAAAAAATTACAATTGAATAATTGATTTAAAACTAATTCATGGAAATCCACATCGTAGGGAGGATCTAAATAAACAAAATCAAATTTTAATTTATTTAAATCCATATTTCTAGATGATAAGTTTCTCTCATAATTTGGTTTTGTCCATTTCAAAACGTCTGTACAAATAACTTCGATATCATTTCTCCTATTCTCTATGTTCTCCAACGAGAGTAAATTTTCTAAGCAAATTTTTGAGTTGTTTTTGTTTTTTTCAATTGCAAGTATTTTGCTTGCCCCGTGATTATAGGCTTCACAAGAGATGGCCCCTGTTCCACTAAATAAATCTAACCAATTACTATTTTCAACTCTATCGTTCAATATATTAAATATGGCCTCCCTCACTCTCATAGTTGTAGGTCTGGTATAAGAATTATTTGGACTTTGGAGTTTTTTACCACCTATTAATCTTAAGTTAGTCTTCATCCTTAAGTATCTGTTATTGAATATTACTCAGCCATCTTCTCAAAAGTTTTTCACCGGTTTTTCCAGATTTTTCCGGATGGAATTGACAGGCCAATAAATTATCATTCTCAATCATTGCAGTTAATTTCTCAGAGCCATAATCAACCTGAGCTGCAATAATATTCAAGTCATCTGGTATTGCATGATAGGAATGTACAAAATAGACCCAATTATTTAATTCTTCCAGCTCCAATAAAGTATTTTTTTTTGTAGGCAAAAGTTGGCACCAACCCATGTGTGGGATTCTTTGGTTAACCATATTAGGTATTTTTTGTATTTTTCCTTTTAAAATCCCTAGCCCTTGAACCTTTCCTTCATCACTTGATTCAAAAAGGAGTTGTAATCCTAAACATATCCCCAAAAAAGACTTCCCACTTTTAATCCAATTTTTCAAATCATTTATCAAATCCGTATCTATAAGATTATTCATCGCTGGATCAAACGCTCCAACTCCAGGAAGTATTATCGCCTTGCAAAGCTTGGCATCATTAAAGTTTTTAATTAATATAATTTCTTCTCCAAGACTTTCTAGAGATTTTGTTACAGAATGAATATTACCCATCCCATAATCTATAAGTCCAATTTTATGCAAAGCTTTTAGATTTATAAATGCTTAGTTAAAGTGCTCGAAAGAGTTGCTTTTGGCACAGCTCCAACAACGGTATCAACCTTTTGACCTCCTTTAAAGATCATTAATGTAGGAATACTTCTAATTCCGTATTGACTAGCAACATTTGGGTTCTCATCTGTGTTTAATTTAAAAACTTTAATTTTCCCTTCAAAGTCTTTTGAGATTTCTTCTACAACTGGTGCAACCATCCTACATGGACCGCACCATGGTGCCCAAAAATCAACCAATACTGGCAGATCACTTTGCAGTACATCTTTGTCAAATGAAGAATCAGTTACGGCTTGAGCTGATGACATAATTTAAGTATTCCTTTTTGAAAATTTAGCAGGCAATTCTTTTAAGTGATGATTTCATTACAGATAAAATAATATAAGTAACAAAATATCTAAAAAAGCCCGATTAATCGGGCGATTTAGTGTGTGAGGAGTATGGGGTTCCCCCCATCATTTCATAATAACTCCTAATTAGAAATTTTTTCAATTTAATACTTAATTCACTAAGGTTTTCTAATTTTGCTCTAGATAAACTACTTACCCATCCCGAGCTGCTGAGCTTTTTGATAAACCTTACCCTCTGTAAGAAGAGATGGTGCGATAACTATTTCAACTTCTTGCATTTCTTTAATGTTTTTTGCTCCAAGAGTGCTCATTGATGTTCTAATTGCTCCTAATAAGTTATGTGTCCCATCATCAAGTAGAGCCGGCCCTTTAATTATCCTTTCTAAGGATCCTGTAGAACCAACTTCAATTCTTGTGCCCCTTGGCAATACTGGACTTGGAGTAGCCATGCCCCAGTGAAAACCTTTACCTGGAGCATTTGAGGATTTAGCTATTGGGGATCCAATCATTACAGCGTCTGCACCACATGCTATACATTTACAAATATCTCCACCAGTAACAATTCCTCCATCCCCAATAATAGGAATATAACGACCACTTTCTTTAAAGTAATCATTCCTTGCTGCACTACAATCAGCAATTGCAGTTGCTTGAGGGATTCCAATTCCCAATACTCCTCTTGATGTACATGCCGCACCAGGTCCTATCCCAACCATCAATCCTGCAACCCCAGCATCCATAAGAAGTTTTGCAACTTCGTAAGTAACACAATTACCTGCAACAACTGGGACATTCATAGATTGACAGAGATCTTTAATATTTAAGGTTTCCTTACCCTCCATACCAAGATGTTCAGTTGAGACAACTGTTCCTTGAAGAAAAAATAAATCTATTTTGGAATTATTAAGTGTTTCTTTAAACTTAATAGCCGCTTGAGGAGTCCCACTAAAAGCTGCGATACCTCCACTTTCCTTGACCTCATTTATTCTTTGTAAAATCAATCCCTCCTTGACCGGTTCACTGTATATTTTCTGCATTAATGGAACGAAATCATTCTTCCCGACTGATGCTATTTGATTCAATATTTCATCAGGGTTTTCATATCTCGTTTGAATGCCCTCCATATTAATAACACCTAGGGAACCTAATTTTGTGAGCTCTACAGCCGTACGGACATCGACAACACTGTCCATAGCACTAGCTACGATCGGAATTTCTCTTTTGAAGTCACCTATTGACCAAGAAGGATCAGTCAAATCGTAATCAAGTGTTCTATTACCAGGGACTAAAGCTATTTCATCAATGCCATAAGACCTTCTGACTTTTTTATTTAAACCAAGTTCGATATTCACGAGAATTTTCTTTTATTCTGATTAAATTAACAACTAAAGGGGTAATAAGCCAAGGTTTATTCAAAAACAACAGGTTTTATTTTGATTTGTGTGTAAATGTAAGTATTTGGGAATTAAAAAAATCTTTTTTTTTATTCATTATGACAATCAGTGATTATTATTAGAGAAAGGATTTTTGTATGTCTGATATTTTAGATTCCGATAACTCAGGATTAAGCGAAGATAACAACCGAATTATTCAGACTGACCTCAGAAATGAGATGTCTCGCTCATACCTTGAGTATGCAATGAGCGTCATAGTTGGTCGAGCTCTTCCAGATGCAAGAGATGGATTAAAACCTGTCCATAGAAGAATTCTATATGCAATGTATGAACTTGGTTTGACTAGCGGTAGACCATACAGAAAGTGTGCAAGAGTTGTAGGAGAAGTATTAGGCAAATATCACCCACATGGCGATACTGCTGTATATGATGCTTTGGTTAGAATGGCCCAGGATTTCTCTATGAGAATGCCACTCATAGATGGCCATGGAAACTTTGGTTCTGTTGATAACGACCCTCCAGCCGCAATGAGATATACAGAATCGCGTTTAAAGTCTCTTACAGATGAAAGTTTATTAGAGGATATTGAATCCGAAACTGTTGACTTCGCCGATAATTTTGACGGTTCTCAACAGGAACCAACAGTTTTACCGGCTAGGATCCCGCAACTGCTTCTCAATGGATCATCAGGAATAGCCGTAGGAATGGCAACTAATATTCCACCTCATAACTTAGGGGAATTAATTAATGGTTTAAAATCTATAATCAGAAACCCTTCAATTGAAGATAGAGAACTTTTTGAAATAATTAAGGGTCCTGATTTTCCCACAGGTGGTCAAATCTTAGGCAGAGACGGTATCAGAGAAACTTTCAAAACAGGAAGGGGGTCAATAACCATGAGAGGTGTAGCAAATATTGAGCAAATTAAATCCATTGGTAGAGCAGAGAAAGATGCAGTAATAATCACAGAGCTTCCGTTTCAAACTAATAAAGCGGCATTAATAGAAAGAATTGCTGACCTGGTTAATGAAAAAAAATTAGAAGGAATTTCTGATATTAGAGATGAGAGTGATCGAGATGGAATGAGGATAGTTATTGAACTAAAAAGGGATGCCTACCCACAAGTAGTTTTAAATAATTTATTTAAGTTAACGCCTCTTCAAAATAACTTTAGTGCAAACATCCTTGCTTTAGTAAAAGGAGAGCCCACAACACTTTCACTCAGGAAAATGTTAGATGTATTCCTAGACTTCAGAGTGGAGACAATAAGACGAAGAACAGGATTTTTATTAAAAAAGGCTGAGGAAAGAGATCACATTGTAAAAGGTCTTTTATTAGCATTAGGTGCTATGGATGAGATTATCAATTTAATTAGATCAGCCAAAGACACAGTTTCAGCCAGAGAAAAATTACAAACTGATCATGAGTTATCTCACACGCAGGCAGAAGCTATTTTACAAATGCAATTAAGAAGATTAACAGCACTAGAAGCAGATAAAATCAAAGGAGAGCATGATGAGTTAACCCGAAAAATCAATCTTTATCAGCAAATATTGAATAGTAAAGAAAGAATTTTAGAAATAATTATTGAAGAACTTAATAAAATCGAAGAAAGATTTGCCTCCCCAAGAAAAACAGAAATACTTGATTTAGGTGGAGGTCTAGATGATATTGATCTTATCGCTAATGACAGATCTGTAGTTTTATTAACAGAAGCAGGTTATTTAAAAAGAATGCCTGTTAGTGAATTCGAATCTACAAGTCGTGGGTCAAGAGGTAAAGCTGGAACAAAGACACAAGAAGATGATGAAGTAAAATTATTTATAAGCTGTAATGATCACGATACTCTTTTGCTTTTCAGTGATAGAGGGGTATCTTATGCTCTACCAGCATATAGAGTCCCTATGAGTAGCCGAACAGCTAAAGGTACTCCATCAGTTCAACTTCTCCCAATACCAAGAGAAGAAAAGATAACTTCACTGGTTGCAGTAGATTCTTTTGATAACGATTGTTATCTATTAATGCTAACCAAGGCTGGATTTATAAAACGAACTTCACTTTCTGCTTTTTCAAAAATTAGATCAAATGGATTAATAGCAATAAATCTTGAGGATGGAGATGCTTTAACTTGGGTTAGATTATCAAAAGAAGGCGATAGTGTTTTGATTGGATCAAGAACAGGAATGGCGATTCATTTCAGATTAGATATTAACGAATTAAGGCCACTTGGCAGGACAGCAAGGGGGGTTAAATCTATGAACCTGAGAAAAGGAGACAATCTTGTATCTATGGATGTTTTGACATCTGATTTAGTTGATCAATTAGCTAAAAATGAAGATCTCACTAAAGAATTAGATGAAAATCTTGAAATCAACTCTTCAGAAGGTCCTTGGGTACTAATAGCCAGTGCATTTGGACTAGGTAAAAGAGTGCCTGTAACTCAGTTTAGATTACAAAAAAGAGCAGGCATGGGTTTGAGAGCGATAAAATTCAGGATTAAAGATGATGTATTAGTTTGTTTAAAGGTCCTTGGTGAAGGGGAAGAATTACTTTTTGTTACCGAAAGAGGAGTGATAGTGAGAACAAACGCAGATAAAATTTCCCAACAATCTAGAGCCGCTACTGGAGTAAAATTACAAAGATTAGATGAGGGTGATCATTTATCAGAAGTTGTATTAGTTCCTCATGAACAAACAGAAGAGGCAGGCCAATTCAATGTAGGCAAAGAAAATTAAAAAAAAAAAAATGGTTTATTAAATCATATGGAAATTCTTGATATTTTAATTCTTGGATCCGGACCTGCGGCACTTTGTTTGGCTTCAGAATTAGCCAAGCAAGATCTCAATATAAAAGGTATATCAACTAAATCTCCAAATGAAAAATGGGAGAATACATATGGTATTTGGGCTTCTGAATTAGAGGAATTAGGATTAGAGTCTTTGTTATCTCATCGATGGTCTAAAACAGTTAGTTTTTTTGGAAATGGCAAAAATAAAAAGGGAGATAATCCAACAAAACATAATTACGATTATGGTTTAATAAATCAAGAAGCTTTTCAAAACGAACTTTTAAAAAAGTGTAAAGGGATTGAATGGTTGAATGAAACAGCAAAAGATATTAAAGAGAAAAATGAAATATCTGAGGTAATTTGTTTTTCAGGACTAAGGATAAAGTCGAGGTTAGTAATTGACGCAAGTGGTCATAAAAGTAATTTTGTAAAAAGACCAGTCCAAAATGAAATAGCTCAACAAGCTGCGTATGGAATTGTCGGCAAATTTTCTTCGCCACCCGTCAATAGTGAACAGTTTGTTTTAATGGATTTTCGTCCAAATCATTTAAACAATGAAGAGAAGTTATCATCTCCATCTTTTCTCTATGCCATGGATCTTGGAAATGAAACTTTTTTTGTTGAAGAAACATCATTAGCTTGTTATCCTGCATTATCACAAGAAAATCTTAAAAAAAGACTTTTTAAAAGACTGAATAGTAAGGGTATTGAAGTAAGTGAAATTTTTCATGAAGAGAATTGCCTTTTCCCAATGAATTTACCCCTTCCATTTAAAAAACAATTTGTACTTGGTTTTGGAGGGTCTGCTAGCATGGTGCATCCTGCATCAGGATACATGATCGGATCTTTATTAAGAAGAGCTCCACTACTTGCAGAAAAATTAGCAATTTTTTTAAAAGAACCTCATCTAAGTTCTCTTGAAATAGCAACGAAAGGCTGGGAGGTCCTATGGCCTAACGAATTAATACAGAGACATAAACTTTACCAATATGGTCTTAGAAGATTGATGAGTTTTGACGAAAGTAGATTAAGAAGCTTCTTCTCAAATTTCTTTAGATTATCAACCGATGAATGGGTAGGTTTTCTCACTAATACACTTCCACTGCCTAAATTAATTTACGTTATGAGTAAGATGTTCATAAATTCACCTCTAAAAGTAAAACTAGGAATGCTTAAGTTAAATTAATTATTTTTTTATTTTCGCCAATCATTAATATTAATATCTGGGAAAACTTTATCTTCTTCTTCAATATCTTCCAGAAATTTTAAATTAATACTGGAACGATTTTTAATCATTTCAACTATTTTCCAAAACCTGAACAAATGTCTTTCTACCCTCTCTTTTGCAAGCTCAGTTGTAGTTCCAGCTCTAAGAATAAAACTCCAATCAGAGGATTCAGAGAGAAGTAATTCTCTTGCTGCTTGCTTGAAAAGTCTTGGAGATAAGTCATTATTAAGATTTTTTGAGCATAAATCAACAAAAGTTGAGCCCGCTTTTGTGATCTCTGGAACAATCCATGCATTTGCATCATTAATCCAGTAATTATGGTAGCCTCCTTGTCCCCAACTTGATGGTGATGGATCGCAAATCTGAAGATTTGGCTTTTGAAGTAAAAATTCTTTTAAATTTGTAAGCTGAATTGAATATTTACGAGAGTTCATTAAGATATTTTCAATAAAACAAGGCCCCTCATACCACCAATGACCAAACAACTCTGCATCAAATGGAGCTATCAATAAGGGCTTAAAAGAAGAGGATAAAGTTAATTTTTCTAATTGTTTGGATCTCTCGAGAAGATAAGTATCAGCATGTTCCCCAGCCTTCTTTTTAGCTTCATTTTCTAAATAAAAAGCCTTCTCCCCTAATGGTACGTTCTCGTTTGTAATTTTATGAAACTTCAAACCCAAAGGTCTTTTAGTTGAAATACCTTTCTCTTGGAGCCTGGAGATAGGTAATTCCCATCCCAAATCTTTATGAAATTCCCTATAAACCTTATCTCCAGGGAACCCATCCTTAGCAGACCAAACGGGCAAAGTTGATTCACTATCTCTTCCGAAGAAGGCAACTCCTTTTTTCGAGCAGATTGGGGCGTAGACACCATACCTAGGCCTTGGAGTCGAATTTAGAATCCCATGACCGTCTAAGATGGCATATCTTATTCCGGAATTAAATAGTATTTCATCTAAATTCTCATAATATGCACATTCAGGTAACCAAATGCCTAAAGGCTTAGTTCCAAAAATAGTTTCATGGTTCCTAATTGCTGTATTAATTTGTCCTTTAACAGTTTCAGGATTTTCCCTTAGGATTGGCAAATATCCGTGAGTAGCAGCACAAGTAAGAATATCCAAATTTCCAGAGTTATTTAAAACCCTAAACTTCTCAATTAGATTTCCAGCGCAATTTTGCCAATATAAGTATTTATCATTAAGATTTTTCATTAAAAAAGCAGAGGCATTTTTTTCTTCTAGTGGCAGTTCGTTTAAGAAATCATTCCTTGTTTTAATCCAGCTTGGGAAAGTTTCTTGAATTTGTTTATTATTTAGAAGCGATAATAATGTGGGAGATAAACTAATAGTAAGTTTTGTGTTTTCAGGATTTTCATTTTTGGAAGATTCTATTGATTGAAGTAGTGGTATATAACATTCCAAAATCGCCTGAAATAACCAATCCTCTTCTAGGGAGTTTTTTTCATTTTTTCTTACATAGGGTAGATGAGCATGTAAAACTATTGCTAGTTGACCTAAAACATTTTTTTTGGGGTATTGCCCATTCATACTTTTTGTAATTTATGACTGTAATTCTAAAAAAAACAAAATTAAACTTTTATAAAAAAGGAAGCTTTAATCCTAAAACAATACTTTAATAATTAAAGTATTTCATTTTTTTTTTCAGAAATTTAACCAATATTGTTAAGTTATAAATTTACAGCAAATTTTTATTCAACAGAATCTAGTCAAATTTTTTTAATTAGCTTAATATAAGATTAAGATTTTCCCCTAATGTCAAAAAATCCTGGAAGAATTTTGATATTCGATACAACTCTTCGAGATGGAGAGCAATCTCCTGGTGCCAGTTTAAATCTTGAAGAAAAACTTGCTATCGCCCATCAATTAGCAAGATTAGGAGTGGATGTTATTGAAGCTGGATTCCCTTTCGCAAGTCAAGGAGATTTTAAAGCTGTTAATAAAATTGCTAATGCCGTAGGAAAAGAAAATGGCCCTATAATATGTGGTTTAGCTAGAGCGTCTAAAGGGGATATAAAAGCATGTTACGAAGCAGTGAGTCCTGCTCCCAAGAAAAGAATACATACTTTTATCGCGACAAGTGATATTCATCTTAAACATAAACTTAAAAAATCCAGAAAAGATGTTCTTCAAATAGTTCCAGAAATGGTTAATTATGCAAAATCCCTAGTAGATGATATTGAGTTTTCTTGTGAAGATGCCTCAAGGAGTGATCCTGAATTTTTATACGAAGTGATTCAACTAGCAATTACTGCAGGAGCGACAACTATAAATATCCCTGATACTGTTGGATTTACAACTCCTAGTGAATTTGGCAAACTAATTGCCGATATAAATAAAAATGTTTCAAATATTGATGAGGCAGTAATCTCGGTTCATGGTCATAATGATTTAGGTTTAGCAGTAGCCAATTTTCTTGAAGCTGTAAAAAATGGAGCACGACAACTAGAATGCACTATTAATGGAATTGGAGAAAGAGCTGGGAATGCTTCTTTAGAAGAATTAGTAATGGCTCTTCATGTTAGGAAAAGTTATTTTAATAATTTTTTCAAAAGAAATCCAGATTCTCCAACTCCTCTAACGGCTATAAGAACAGAAGAAATAACAAAAACCTCTAGACTTGTTTCTAACCTAACTGGAATGAACGTACAACCTAATAAAGCAATTGTGGGAGCTAACGCATTTGCACATGAGTCAGGCATTCATCAGGATGGAGTTTTAAAAAATAGACTAACTTACGAAATTATCGATGCAAAAACTGTTGGTTTGAGTGACAACAAAATATCTTTAGGGAAACTTAGTGGAAGAAGTGCGGTAAGAGCAAGATTAGAAGAGATGGGATATGACTTGAGCAGAGAAGATTTAAATGATGCTTTTGCTCGTTTTAAGGATTTAGCTGACAGGAAAAGAGAAATTACTGATAGAGACTTAGAAGCAATTGTTAGTGAACAAGTTCAGCTCCCAGAAGCTAAATTTCAATTAAGTCTTGTACAAGTAAGTTGTGGTAACGCTTCTAAACCTACTGCCACCATTTCGCTTCTAAACACTGAAGATAATAGTGAGGATACTGCTGTATCAATAGGGACTGGGCCCGTTGACGCTGTATGCGAGGCTTTAAATAAATTAGCTAAAGTTCCTAATGAATTAATTGAATTTTCTGTTAAGTCGGTAACAGAAGGAATTGATGCTTTGGGCGAAGTAACAATAAGAATAAGAAGGGATAATAAAATATATTCTGGTCATTCTGCTGATACAGACGTTGTAGTTGCTGCAGCGAATGCTTATGTTAATGCTTTAAATAGACTTGTATTTTCTGAGAAAAAAAATTCAATTCATCCACAATTTGATAATTTAGAGAATTCCGATAATAAATTGCTACCTAATCCTGCAAAATAAATTATTTTCTTATGATTATTAACTAGCATTAAAAAATAGTCTCTTAATATTGTAGATTAAAATAATAGTTAAAGCAGTAAATAATGAGAGAAAGGGTACTTGGATATTGGGCACTTTCGTGGGCTGGCTTAATCGGCAACATAATTGCACTTCCAATAATCGCATTAATAATAAGTTATGGGCCTCCACTAAAAGTTGCGAATATAACTCTTGCCATAAGTCTTGGATGGCCTGCTGCAATTGTTGGAATAGTTTCTTCAGCAGCTCTTTTGGCAGAGAGAAAATGGGGAGTAACTTTAACTCTGGTATCTTTATCTATGGTAATTTCTGGTATGGGTCCTTATTCAGTTGTAAGGCTCATAACTCTTCAAGACATCTTTGGAGTTGGTGGGTTTACTCTTTTAACAACATTTTTAAGTACGCTAGCTCTTCTTTATTGGTGTAATCCGAAACATCGACGAAGTATTAGGTTATAAAATTTAAAATTAAGAAAAAGTATTATTCTTGCTTGTTGGATACTGAATTCTTCTATGTCTAATTCTTTTCCACACATTCAAGAATGCCCTTTTTATTAGAAAAATTTCTCCTTTCGATAAGTTACTATTATCTAATTGACCATCTTTTTCACGCGCGTAGATAATATTAGAAATTGTTTTCAAAGCTTCTTTATCAGATGCATTAATGTTCATAGCTCTTAGTGCTGCTTCACATCCATCGGCAAGCATTAAAATAGCTGTTTCTTTTGACTGAGGAATAGGGCCTTTGTATCTAAAATAATATTCATTAATGTCGAGTTTTTTTTCTTTAGCTTTTTGAAAAAAATATCCCATTTTAAGTGTACCTTGATGTTCAGGAATAAAATTAGCTATAAGTTTAGGTAGTCTATTTTTTCTTGCGAATTTCAATCCTTCATCAACGTGAGCTTGTAAAACTTCTGCACTTTTAATCGGATCATCCAATTCGTCATGCGGATTTTTTGAGCCATCCTGATTTTCAATAAACCAATTAGGTGCATGTAATTTTCCAATATCATGATATAACGCTCCGGTTTTAATAAGATCAATATCACCACCAATCATTCTTGTTGCTTCCTCCGCTAGACCACATATAAGTAAAGTATGTTCAAAAGTACCAGGAGCTTCTAGAGACAATCTTCTAATTAGAGGTTTCTCCTTATCAGCCAATTCGAGCAATCTTGCTTTAGTTAATAATCCAAATATCGATTCAAAAATAGGAATAAATAAAATTGTAAAAAGCATAGCTATTGCCAATAGCAAGGAATCAGAAAATATATCCCCATTAGCTAAAACAAAATCTTGCTTACTAATAAGAGATATTTTATCTTTACCTATCAATATCCACTGACTCAAGAACGATCCTATAGGAACAAAAATTGATAGTTGAAGTAACTGAGCTCTACTTCTTATTCTTCCTCCAAGAAGAGATACTATTGAAGCACAAACTAATAAAATAAAAAATAAATTGTTATTGATAACAATTTCTGGGTCAGGCCAAATAAGACTAGCTATTGATACCCAAGCTAAAGCTGTTATACTTCCCATTCCTTGAGATATTATTAATGCCGGTGGAATTATCATAGATAATGTACTTATCGTTGAAGCTAAGGTTAATTTCGTAATTTGTACTGCTAAAAGAAGAGTAATGATCAGGAAGATCTGTCTTGAAGAAATTGTGGGATTCTCTTTTTTTGAAACTAATATCAAAACTCCGGAACTAATAAGTATTTCAGTAAAGGTCAAAAACCAAGAAAAAATATCTGAAATATTTAATGGCGAGATTAGAAGTAGTTTATAAGAAGAAATTATTGAAATTACAATGCATACTAAAAAAATTATGAGATTATCTATTCTTGAAATTTTAATTGGTTGTTTTAATGGGACTTGGCTCCGCCTCCACAGATAAAACAATTTTTTTAAGGTAGTTATGATGTTTTGCACAGAATATAGATAAATCTATTTGAATAATTTAAAATTATAGGCATGCTAGGTGTAAAAAGGAGATGTTTTTCTAAATGTCATTAAAATTAGACGGTAAAAAGTTATCTCTTGAAATTGAAAAAAGATTAACTGACTATATCTCTAGGAATAAAAAAATTGCGAAAAGAGATCCTGGTTTAGCTGTAATAAGAATAGGTGAAGACCCCGCGAGTGGTGTTTACGTTAATAACAAGGAAAAAGCATGTTTAAGGATTGGGATAAAGAGCTTTATCTTTCATCTAAAAGACAGTGTAGAGCAAAAAGAAGTTGAACAATTAATAATCAAACTTAATTCTGATAAAAATATTGATGGAATGTTGCTACAACTTCCCATCCCAAAGAAATTTGACGAGCAAAAACTGATCAGCCATATTAATCCAAGCAAAGATGTAGATGGACTAAATGAGATAAACATCGGCAAACTAGTAAAAAATGAGCCTGCGATGAGATCATGCACACCAGCAGGAATTATTAATTTATTAAGATCTCAAAATATTACAATTGAAGGTAAGAAAATTGTAGTCATAGGAAGAAGTTTGCTCGTTGGGAAACCCCTATCGCTTATGTTGTTGAATCTTAATGGCACGGTAACAATGACTCACTCTAAAACATTAAATTTGAATAAAATATGTAGAGAAGCCGACATTCTAATAGCAGCTGCAGGAAAACCCAATCTTGTAGATTCTAGTTTTGTGAAAGAAGGAGCAGTAATTATTGATGTTGGAATACATAGATTAAAAAGTTCCAATAAAAATCAAACCAGATTATGTGGCGATGTATTATTAGAAGATGTAATTTCTAAAGTATTTGCTTACACACCTGTACCAGGAGGTGTTGGACCAATGACAGTAACAATGTTACTTGTGAATACTATTTTTAGCTGGCAAAAACAATTTGGTTTATCATCAACTTTTAATGACCTTTTGCCATAAACTCCAAGATGATTTTTTTTTTTACTAAAGGTATAAAATGACTGAAGTTATAAATAGTATTTCTGATTTTGAAAAATATCTTAAAAACACAAAAAAGGTTGTAGATGAAGCACTTGATATTTCTTTGGGCCCTGAGAATCCAGAAATCTTAAGAGAATCAATGAGATATTCCCTCTTAGCTGGAGGGAAAAGAATACGTCCAATTTTATGTTTAGCATCTTGCGCATTAGCTGGAGGAGAACCTTCTCTTGCAGTTCCTACTGCGGTAGCAATAGAAATGATCCATACAATGTCCTTGATTCATGATGATCTACCCGCCATGGATAATGATGACTTGAGGAGAGGTAGGCCTACAAATCATAAAGTATATGGAGATGCAATAGCTATTCTTGCAGGCGATGCTTTATTAACAAGGGCCTTTGAAATGGTCTCTTTAAGAAGCCCTGGAGTCGATCCAAATAGATTATTAAATGTAGTTGGGGAATTATCCCTAGTTGCTGGTGCACCAGGCCTAGTCGGGGGGCAAGTTGTTGATTTGGAATGCGAAGGCAAAGAAGTTGACCTTGAAACTCTCGAATATATTCATCTTCACAAGACTGGGGCTTTATTAAAGGCCTGCGTTAGAACAGGTGCGATGATCGCAGGAGCTAACCAAAAACTATTACAAGCTCTGACAACATATGCAGAGGGAATTGGTTTAGCCTTCCAAATAATAGATGATATTCTTGATTTAACTTCCAGCAGTGAAAAGCTTGGAAAAACTGCCGGCAAAGATCTTTTAGCTGACAAAACTACTTACCCTAAATTACTTGGAATGGAGGAGTCAAAGAAAAGAGCATTTGATTTAGTTGAAAAAGCAAAAAAAGCAATTGAACCTTGGGGCTCAGATGCAAAGTATTTAATATCGTTAGCCGACTTTATTACAAACAGAGACAATTAATTATATTTAATTTATGTCTGAGTTTTTTTCCTTTTTTAATAATTCAGTTCTTTTCTGGAGTCTATTATCCTGTTTGCTAGCCCAATTTTTTAAAATTATATTCAATTACTTTTCAACTGGAGAGATAAGATTTGGAATTATGTTCGAGACGGGTGGTATGCCCTCAAGTCATTCTGCCTTAATAACTGGCGCTGCATCTGGTATAGGTTATGAATTAGGATTTGATAGCTCAATATTCGCATTATCAGTTGCTGTAGCACTAATAGTTATGTATGACGCAAGTGGTGTTCGAAAATCAGCTGGAATTCAAGCTGCAGAAATCAATAAACTATCAAAAAAACTAGATCCTCAATCTGAATTACTGTTAAAAGAAACCCTGGGTCATACAAAAATGGAGGTCATGGTGGGGAGTTTTTTAGGACCATTAATTACATTGCCTGGAATGTTTTTTTTAGGTTCTCCTCTCAAAATATTTGATTTGATAATAAATTAAGAATTCTTTGAAAAAGTAATTTGGGTGGCCTCTATAAAGTTTTTTGCGACTTCTGGAGAACTTGGCAAATGTAAGTGAATCCAACTTGCATGTAATTTTTCATCAAAAAAGCCTTCATTTTTGTATTCAGTTTCCCAAGATTTAATTTTCCATGGGGAAGAAAGGTTCTTCTGATGATCAGCTTTTCCAGAATCAAGTTCAGATAAATTATTTTCAATTTCCCAATAATGAAATTCATGTCCTCTAATTAATTGATTTTGTTTAATGATTTGAGTATCTTTTAAACCCTCAATGTATCTATAACCTACTGAAAGTTTACTTTTTTTTGATCTAAAAGGCAGGATACCACTCATTTTATGATTATTACCATTTTCATCTTTTATGAAGTCACCTAAAATCATCATCCCTCCACACTCAGCATAAATAAATCCATTTTTGCGGAATTTCCTTAACGAATTTAAGCTTTTTATAGAGTTACTTATATGATCAGCATATTTTTCAGGGAACCCCCCAGGAATAATTAAAGAAGAAGCCTCATTAGGTATTTCTTCATCATCATAAATACTCCATGAAATCAATGGTATACCTATTTCACTCAAAAACTCCTTAGTTTCTGGGTATTGAAAATGAAAGATTTTATCTTCTGCAATTGCGATAGGTTTACTTTTGTCTATTTTAAAATCTTTAAAATTGAAAGAATTAAACATTTTCTTTTGAGGAGATTTCAGAAATTTAATAAGAGAGAAAACATCAAGATTTCTTTCGGCGAAATTTGCAAAATATTCAACATCAATTTCTTTTCCACTATCCATTGGAGATATCAAACCTAAATTAGCTTTTTTTAATGTTATTTTTGAATCAGATGGTAAAAAACCAAGAATTTCGATATCTTCATTTTTAAAAACTTCTTTGATTAATTTTTTATGTCTATCTGAATTAACGTTGTTAAATATGATTCCTGCTATTGACAATTCACTATCGAAATCTCTAAAACCTCGAATAGTCGCCAAAAGAGAGGCTACTTGACCTCTAGCATTAACAATAAAAATTATTGGAGCATTGAGAAGTTTAGAGATATTTGCTGTGCTGGAATAGGTTGTTGACCCCAGTCCATCAAACAGACCCATTGCTCCTTCAATTAACGAAAATTCATATTTCAAAGAATGTTTAAAAAAACTTTCTTGAACCCATTCCTCACCACTTAAAAAAATATCTAAATTCCTACAAATAGGTTGTCCAATTGAGCTGAGTTGTTGTTGATCAAGATAATCTGGGCCAACCTTGAAAGTTTGTATTTTAATACCTTTTGAGAAGGCCCAACAAGATAGCAAAAGAGATAATGTAGTTTTCCCGCTATCAGTTGAAGGAGAAGATATTACACAAGGCATCTATTATTTATTTAAACCATTAAATATTTGAAGAGCTATTTTAATAGAATTTTCAAAAAGAGGGCTGGTATTACCCCTACTACTTCCCAATAATTTACTAACATCGTACTCTGATGTAGAAAAAGAATTTGGAACAACTTGTTCTATTAAATCCATATTAGCCATTCCCCCTGCTTCAAGTCTCATACATTCCACTGATTCACAGCCAAGTATTACACAAGTGTTATTTTTTTGAACCTCACTAATTTTTGAAATCAGCCTCAATCCAATAACTTGTCCTAAATGAATACTTGGATTTCCCAAAGACAAGGGATTAATTGATGTAGAAATTATTTCGCCATTAATTCTTTCAAACTCTATTTTTGTTGATTCTGTATCCTTTTCAACTCTTACAAAAGACCAACCAAGTTTATCGCTAATCCATGAAATCAAAAACAACGCTTGAATCATATGATCTCCTGCGATATCAATGTCAATATCAGTAATATGATCTAAAATTGGTCTCCTAGAAGGCGGATCAAAAATCATTGCCAATGATTCCCTCCAATTTTTCAATCTAACCCAATTCAAATCATTAATAGCTTTATTTGAATTATGTAATTGATCTAAAACTTTTAAACATCTTTGAGGCGATCCAAGAGCAGTATCAATTATTAACCTTAGACCATAATCAGTGAAATATTCGAAGATTTCAGGCGACTCATCCAAGCTTCCATTCCACCACAACCATGAAGGTAATTCATCAATAGATAATTCATCAATTATTTTTAATCCTTTATTAGATATTGAGGCCGAGCCCCCCCTAATAACAACTAAATCCCCACAAATAGGTTGCATAGCTGGGATATCACTTAATGGACAGTAAGCGGATACAAAAGTTTTGATATCTGAATTTTTATCTAATGTTGGCGCTAGTGTTATTAATCTTCTTGGATTTAATGTACTTATCGTTGATTCAAAAAATTGTCCTCTGAAATCTTCAAAGTCTTTATTAGATAAATTTTCCTTCAACAAATTCAATAATTCTTCACTATTAAGTGAAGTAGTAATGGGAAGTCCTTGATCTAATATAAATTTTTTAGCAACTTCAATTATCTCTGGACTTAAATTTCCAGTAATTGGTCCATTTACTAATCCTTTTTGAACCAAACATTGTTCTAGCCAAGCAGGCTGCCAGACCATTAATGTGAAAGTATTAGCTCCACTATTATCTTTATCTTCTGAAATCCATAATTTATTGAGGTAATTAGAAATTTCCTGATAAGGCAGCTCTAAAGGGGTTTGTAGTGTAAGTTGAGGTTTCATTTTTAGGGTCTACGCCAGAAAATATTATCTTTTGAAATTAATTTATCTGACTCAGGAGGTCCCCATGTCATAGATTCATATTTATAAATAGGTAACTTCCAAGGGGAATTATCCATCAATTCTATTAATGGCGTATAAAGTTTCCAAGCTGCCTCTACCTCATCACTTCGAGTAAATAATGTTGGGTCAGAAAGCATTGCATCAGCTAATAATCTTACATAGCCTTCATCTGAGGGTTCTCCAAATGATTCATCATAAGAAAATTCCATCTCAACAGGTCTTGATTTCATTCCAGAACCAGGAGACTTTACCTCAAATTTGAAAGTAGCACCTTCATTTGGCTGAATTCTAAGGACAAGTTGATTTGGGGCAGGATTTATTATTGTTGACTCAAATAGATGGACAGGAACGTCTTTAAAAGTCAAGACTATTTCTCCAAGTCTTTTGGGTAGTCTTTTACCTGTTCTCAAATAAAAAGGAACTCCTTGCCAACGCCAGTTATCCACGAAAACTTTTGTCGCAATATAAGTTTCTGTTGTGCTGTTACTATTAACACCATCTTCCTGCCTATATCCTTTAAGTCGATTTGAAATATTCCCTCCCTCTCCATATTGACCTCTTATACAACAATTCCACGGTTCATTTTCGTCAGCAAGTTTTGAAGCTTGAAGAACCTTAGCTTTTTCATTTCTTATTGCTTCTGGTTCAAATTTTCCAGGAGGTTCCATTGCAGTAACTGCAAGCATTTGAGTCATATGATTTTGAAGCATATCCCGTAAAGCACCAGAACTTTCGTAATAACCTGCTCTATCTTCAACACCAACTGTTTCAGATGAAGTAATTTGAACACTTGATATATAATTCCTATTCCAGATTGGTTCAAAAATAGTGTTAGCAAACCTCAAAACAAGAATATTTTGAACTGTCTCTTTACCTAAATAATGATCAATCCTATAAATCTGACTTTCTTCAGCGCAACTTTGAACGATCTTATTCAATTTTTTTGCACTTGAATAATCTCTTCCAAAAGGTTTTTCAATTACTAGACGACTTTTCTTAGGGTCATCTAAAAGGCCAGCCCCTTTAAGAGCTTTACATCCACTTGCATAGAAATTCGGAGATACTGATAAATAAAATGTTCTATTTCCATGAGTAGCTTGTGTCTTATCAATTTCATTTAATCTTCTAGAAAGCCTTACGACATGATCACTTTGTTGTAGGTCAACTGGTTCATAGAAAAGATAATTAGAAAATTGCTCCCACTCCCTTTCTCTACCAGATATTTGATTTGATAACTTTACTTTCATCTTTTCTCTAAACTCATTATCAGTCCAAGGTCTTCTGGCACAACCAACTATTCCAAATTCACTAGGAATTCTTCTTTGCAAATAGAGTTCAAATAAGGCTGGTATTAATTTTCTATGAGTAAGGTCTCCACTTGCGCCAAAAATTACTAAACATTGTGGAGATATGACTCTTTCCTGTCGTAAACCTAATCTCAGAGGATTACTTAAAGTTGAAGGCATATTTTTAGTATTCTTTATTTAAAATCCTCTTTTTTTCAAATATTAGCTACATATTGTGTCTAAACCAAAAAGTATTAGTATGTGAAACTTAAATCAAAATAACAAAGATTTAATAAGTTTCTACGTGCCATCTTCCCGCTTTTTTTAGTTGAGGTCTTAATTCTGACCAGTTCAATCCTTTTTCTTCTGCTGCCTTAGTCATTGCTTCATCTATTCCAGGTTCCATACCCTTTAATCCACAAAGATATATATGTGTCTTTTCATCTTCAATCATATTGAAAAGTTCATTGGCTGACTCTAAAACCCTATCTTGAATGTACATTCTTCCACCTTTTGTATTTTGCTGCTCACGACTAATAGCTTTTGTATATTTAAAATTATCTGGATTCTCAGCAATGTATCTTTGAAGATCTTCTTCGTATAGCAAATTAGCTGATTTTGGAGCTCCCATAAATAACCAAGCTTTACCTTTGAAATTCCATTTATTTTTTTCTTTTTCAGTTGGTTCGAACATTCTTCTTAAATAAGCCCTCATTGGTGCTATTCCAGTACCAGTGGCTAACATAACAATGTTTGCGTCCTCTTCATCAGGGAGAAGCATTTCTTTACCAACAGGACCTGTTATTTTTACTTTATCTCCAGGCTTAATATCACATAAGTAAGTAGAGCAGACACCATTAATGGTTTCACCGTCTTTTTCATACTGAAGCTGTCTTACACAAAGAGAAACTGTATTTCCATTAAAATCATCACCGTGTCTAGTGCTAGCTATTGAGTATAATCTTAATTTATGAGGTTTTCCATTAGCATCTTCACCAGCAGGCATGATACCAATACTTTGACCTTCTACATAATTTAAAAATGGATCACTATCTTTAAGGTCGAAAGTTATGTGGTTAACTCTACCAATTGCTCCTTCTTTGAGAAGACTATAGTTTTCAATAACTGTTCCCTCATATGGTGTTTTAGGACGGTAAATATTAACTGGAACGTCTGCATGTTTTTTCTTGACTATTTTTGGAGCTTCTGTTTTTGGAGCTTCTGTTTTTGGAGCTTCTATTTTTGAAACAGCGACTTTTTTAGGTTCCACAGCTTTTGCCTCAGGTTTTTTTGTTTTTGCTTCTTCAACAAATTTTAAAGCTCTTTTATTAAAAGTTGTGAGTATAAAATAAAAGACAGCTATTACTACTGGTATATGAGCTAATCCGCCTGCGATTACTTTTGCTTGTGAATACATTTTTTAGATTTCTTTTATAAAAGATTATCAATTTGTAGTTTAATTTGTAGTGATTTTACAAAAATGGTTACGTTTTGAGATCGGGATAAATAAAAGAAATTATTTTAAATTTTCAGTATTTATTGTTTTTATCTGTATAGTTACACAGAAATAATTTTTTATCTAATTAAAAAATTCGTTTATGAATAATCCTCAAGAATCAGTAGATCGTTTTAAAAGCAATGATTACAGGACAATTGAGCAGACGATGGAAAAGCTTTCTGGCGGTACAAGACGACTGGCGGCTCAACTTACAACTTCTGCAAGTTTCGATTCTTTGTGGAGTGTTTTAACAGATTATGATCGACTAAATCTTTACATCCCAAATCTTTTATCGAGCAAAAAAATATTTCAGAAGGAAAATAATGTACACCTTAAACAAGTTGGGGCTCAGGATTTCCTTGGTATGAAATTTTCAGCTGAAGTAACTATAGACTTATTTGAAGATAAGGAGCTTGGCCTCCTAAAATTTAATTTGATAAAAGGAGATTTCAGAAAATTTGAAGGTAGCTGGAAAATACAAAACATTAAAAATACTTCAAAAAATTCATTAATTTATGATCTTACCGTTCAAGGTTGTCAATGGATGCCAATAGGGATGATTGAAAAAAGACTGAAAAAGGATCTTTCAGAAAATTTAATTGCCGTAGATAGGCAAGCAAAATCATCAAAAAGATCGTTATAAATTTAAATTAATAGCCCCAAGGGGATTCGAACCCCTGTCGCCTCCGTGAAAGGGAGGTGTCCTAGGCCTCTAGACGATGGGGCCAGGAGATTAGCATAACAGCTTATTAAAAACTAAGAGTAAGGCTAGCCTTTCGTCAAGTATTGTTGCTCTTTGTTTTGTCCTTGCCACACGGGAACTGTGAAATGGAAGCAGGAACCTTCACCAATTTCAGATACGACCCATATTCTTCCTCCATGGACTTGTACTATTCTCCTACATACTGATAACCCTATGCCAAATCCTGAAGTTCCTTCAGAAGTCTGGGGAAGCCTAACCCTATCTAGAAAAATTCTTTTTTGTTCATTAAAAGGAATACCTGCTCCTTTGTCACAAATTGTTATTTCTACCCATTGATTTGTCTTGTGAATCATAGTGATTTTTATAGACCCAGAGTCTTTAGAAAATTTAATAGCATTTTCAATTAAATTTAAAAATACTTGCCTCATTCTTCTTTGATCTGCAAATACACTTGGCAGATCAGATGGAATATCAGTATCAATTTCAATATTTCTTAATCTCCAGAATTTTTCTAATTCGAGTATTACTTCAGCACTAATATTACCTAAATCAATTTTCTGAGGATTAAATAAAGCTTCCCATTTAGTTGTTCCAACCTCCAAAAGATCCTGTGATAAGAGTTCAATCTCTTCCAGACGTCTTTTAATTACCTCCTGTAATTTTGATATATTGATTTGTCCAAGTTTTTGACTTTGGACAGCCAAAGTAGCAGCAGTCAAAGGTGTTCTTAATTCATGCGCTACCATCCTTAATAATCGTTCCTGAGATTCTATTCTTTTTGTTAACGTCTCATTTTCTTGTCTTAAAACAAGAAGTTCGTCTTCCAATAGAAATTCTTTTTGAGTTCTTGTTGAATCAATTTTGGATGGCTGCAAATTAATCCCAAGATTTTTTGTCAAGCCCTCTTGTGACCACCTTGGCAGCCATTTTTGCAACTGAGAGAATATATTGCTTCCAGCAAATATTTGCTTTGGACCTGGGGAAACCTTTATGAGTGCAGGAATCGCGACTAACCTATGTAATTCAAGTAATTCTGGCTGCTCTGTGGGTTCAGAGATCTGAAGAGATATCTCAAATTCACATTCATCTGATTCTAAATAAGCTATTAGAGACTTAATATCATTACTAGAAAGCTGATTTCTAGCTGCCACAAGTATTAATTTTAGCTCTTTTTTATCATTCAAATGAATTCCTCTGAAGTGTTGAAAAGCTGTTAATCCTTATAAACACCTTAAGATATTTTTTTTTATTTTACAGATAGGCTATTAAATAAATAGGACATATTTATAAATGGTTGCTATTAATCCAAAAAAAAATTTACATTTTGGAGAAAACCCTCCTGAAATCAATTTAAATAGTAATTTAAAAAGGTGGTTTTCTAGGAATATTGGGTTGTGGAAATCTAATAGAACCTATTTTCTCGATGAAGCACAAAAAACTTATAATTTAATTATGAATATAAATATTCAAGCTCTCGAGAGTAAATCCATATGGGAGTCGCATTATAAATTTACTTGGTACCCAGAAAAAAAATATAATTTCTTTGACGAAAATCCCCACTATAAAGAACGAGGAGAAATGCATGCATTTTTAAAAGGCCATCAACTTAAGAGGGAAAAATTTTATTTAAGTAATGATGAAGGTATTTCAAATATTAAGCAAGTCGACGAACACGAAATGATTTTTGAATCTTCTTATAATGATTGGTATATACTTGAGCATACAAGACTTGTAGATTCTGATAATTATAGATTTAGGGTTATATATTCATGGAACAAAAATATACTCAAAATAGTAGAGAATCATCACGAAAGTAAAATTATTAAATAAATTCTTTTGGCAGATTTAGTTTGAAAAATAAAAAATGTTATCTTTTATAATATGAATTAAAAATAAATCCAATATGAGTTTTTCAATATCTAAAATTTTTGCAATCTCTCTAATTTTTTTATTTAATACAAATAATGAATTTAATAAATTAAATGCAAATGTTAAAAATTCTCCTGCCAATAAAAATGATTTAGATTTATATCATGGGATGGGTGTTTCATTTCTATGTAATGCGACAAGAAAAGGATTTGATTTGGATTTCCCAAAAACATTAAACGTTGCCTCAACAACATTCGCATCAGTAGTATCCCAAAAACATGGAGGGAAAATAATAGAGAGAAAGAAAGAACAAAGAGTTGACATGAAACAACTACAATTTATCGCATCTCTGCAATTAGTTGAATCAGCTCTTCAAGTGTGTCCAGATAATGTACCTGAAAAGATCGAAAAACAATTTAAGATTGAAACTGAAAGACTTAAGAAATTACAAGGGTTATAAAAAATAATTCCTATTATCTAAACATAGAACTAACAGAACTTTCTTCGTGGATTCGCCAAATAGCTTCCCCCAACATATTTGCTACTGAAAGTACTTTTAACTGAGGAAAATTATCTTTATGTAATACTGGAATACTGTTGGTCACAATAACCTGTTCGAAAAGATTCTTAGTACTTAATCTTTCATAAGAGGGAGGAGAAAATACAGCATGTGAAGCACAGGCAAATATTCTATTAGCTCCTTCTTTTTTTAGTAAATTTGCTCCGGAACAAATTGTACCGCCAGTGTCTATCATGTCGTCTATAAGAATAGCCGTTTTACCTTTAACTTCACCAATAACCGTTAGACTTTCAGCGATATTATGCGCAGATCTCCTTTTATCAATGATAGCCAACGGCGCATCCTTCATTAATTTTGCAAATGCTCTTGCTCTCGCCACCCCGCCTACATCAGGAGAGACTACAACTATCTCTTCTAGATCTAAAGTTTCTAAATAATCAATCAATACAGGTGATCCGTAAATATGATCGCATGGTATATCAAAGTAGCCTTGTATTTGAGCAGAGTGCAAGTCCATCGCTAAAACTCTATCAACTCCTGATTTCTCTAGTAAATTAGCAGTTAATTTTGCAGTTATAGACTCTCTTCCTGAGGTCTTCCTATCTGCCCTTGCATATCCGAAATAGGGAATTACAGCCGTTATTTGTCTAGCAGATGCTCTCTTGCATGCGTCAACCATAATCATGAGCTCCATTAAACTATCGTTTACAGGAGCGCATGTAGGTTGTATGAGAAATACATCACAACCTCTAATAGACTGCTGAATCTGAACATAAAGTTCTCCATCCGCAAATCTTTTAGATATTAAAGGTACATTTTCAATCCCTAGGTATGATGCAATTTCTTCAGCTAATTTAGGATTTGTTGTCCCACTTACTAACCTTAATCTACTATTAGTTAGATTAAAGTTCGGTTCTTTACTCTGCATTGCCGTGATAAAACTTGTCACGAAATTTGCACCATAAAACTATATTCTTATCGTAGTCGTTTATGTGAATTTCGCAAAAGATAATGACTAGATGTTTTCAAAAGTCGCCTCAATTATGCAAATAATTGTTGATTAAAAATCAGAATTTATATTTATCCAGACTTTAAAAACCATGAATGATATTTGTCAATTAAAAAAAATTTGTATATGTTTAAAATTAGAGAATTAAAAAAACGTTAATTGTAAAGAATCAAAATATATTGAAAACATGCCTAAAGAGTCAATTATTTCAAGAAAATCATTAGGCGTACTTATGCATCCAACATGTATTCCAGGAGGAAGAGTATGTGGAACTTTTGGAAAAGGAGCTAAAGAGTGGATAAAAAAACTTCATAAGCATGGAATTGAATACTGGCAATTTTTACCTCTTACACCTACTGACTCTACAGGTTCTCCATATAGTTCACCATCTAGTTTTGCACTAAACCCATGGTTTTTGGACATAGATGATTTAATCGAAAAAGGTTTTATCTTCATTTCAAATAAAGAAAATCTAAGTCCAACAAATCAGAATAAAGATCATTTTGATTTTGATATTGCGGATGACTTAACAAAAAAATTAGGTCTCCTGCTTTTGCAAGGTTGGAGTTCACAATCTGAAGAAAGAAAAATTAATTTTAACAAATGGGTTAGTAGACATTCTTGGGTTGAAGATTATGCAACATTTGTTGTTATCAGAGAGGAATTTAATATGTTGCCTTGGTGGGAATGGCCTCAAGAATTTAAAATAAAAAATAACAAGTTCTTAAAATCGTGGATTAAGAAAAAAAGTGAAGAGATACTTGTTAAAAAATTAATACAGTGGCATCTTGATGCGCAATGGAATGTCATTAAAAACTTTGCAAAATCAAGAAATATTAAGCTAATAGGAGATTTACCTTTTTATGTCTCCAGAGACAGCGCCGACGTATGGAGTAATAAATCTTTATTTTCAATTTTTAAAAATGGAGATTTAATCTTTCAAAGTGGTGTTCCACCTGATTATTTTTCATCGACGGGACAATTGTGGGGGACCCCAACTTATTTTTGGTCAAAACATAAAAGGACTAATTTCTATTGGTGGAGAAAAAGATTTCTGAGACAATTTGAACTTGTGGATATATTGAGATTTGATCATTTCAGGGGTTTAGCGGGTTACTGGAGAGTTAATGGCAATTCTAAATCAGCAATTAATGGAAAATGGATAAATTCTCCAGGTAAAACATTATTAAATAAAGTAAAAAAGGATCTAGGGGGTAACCATCTACCAATTATTGCTGAGGATCTTGGAGTAATAACCCCAGATGTAGAGAAATTAAGGAAAAATTTTGAACTGCCTGGCATGAAAATATTACAATTTGCTTTTGATGGCAATGAAGATAATCCTTATTTACCTAAGAATATTAAAGGGAAAAATTGGGTTGTCTATACAGGTACTCACGACAACTCAACTTCTGTTTCATGGTGGGAATATTTAGATTATGAATCAAAAAAAAGAATAAAAGATGAGTATAAATTTTCAGAAAATGCTTCTTGGGATTTAATAGAAATTGGCATGAAAACAAATGCTAATCTCTTTATCGCTCCACTACAAGATCTATTATCTCTAGACGATTCAAGTAGATTAAACAAACCTGGTACCGTAAAAAATAACTGGAAATGGAAGTTGAATCGTCCTTTAGAAGAAATAGAAGAAAATATAAGAATGTTTAGTGAGCTAGGAAATAATTTTGGAAGAACTCTAAAGTAGAATTTATTAAAAATTATTTATCAACCATTTGATTTTCAATATTTTGAATCTCCATAACATTTACATTTAAAATAAAGTATCTCTTCAATATAAATATGGTTAGAACTAATATAAAAAAATACAAAAGACTTCCTTGCCATGTATTGATAAGATCGAATTTACTAAACACAAAATCCTTCCCCGCTTTCTTAATAATTTTTTTTTCTTTAACTGCTAATTTTAATAATGTATTTTTTTTTAATACTAAGCATTCCTCTAATTTAATTAATATAGATCTTATAAAAGGATATCCTGGTCTAATATTTTTATTATTATTTTCAATAGAGTTTATAATTCGTTCAGGAATTTTTGAAATGTATGACAATTCTCCTACTGTAAGGTTTTGTTGGATTCTTGCTTCTTTTACTAATTTTGCAATTTCTATATATTGATCAACCAATTCAGGACTAATGTCTCTATTTTTTTCAGATTTTTTATTTAATAAAAAGAGATTTTTCAAAATATTCATTCAATATTCCTAAACTAATTAATCCTTTTACTACTCAATTTTCAAAAAACGCAATTTATTTAATTTTAATCGAATTAAAATCATAAGTAAATTTATTAGATATAAATATAGAAACTAAGCTGTAGAAATAATATTTTGCACTGCACTTTTTGCAATATTTAGAGGGCTAAAAGTATCTCTAATTAAAGCTAAAAGTTTTTTCGCATCAGTAAATTCTAATTTTTCATCTTTTATAAGACTTAAAAGAAGATTCTTCCTTACTTCAGATCCTTTTTTACTGACAAATAATTTCAATCCTGCGTTTGCAACTGGAATGAGGTCTGAATTAATATTCTCTGAATCTTTGAATAAAATATTTAACAAACTTTCAACTTTTTGTATTTGAATTTGACCTTTTTTATCAAAAACGACTTCTAAAAGGATTTCTAAAATCTCTTCAGAATTATCGGTAAGTAGTTTTTTAGCAATATATGGATAAGCAATTTTTAAAATTTTAAATTCAGGGTCAAGTCTTAGCGCTAAACCTTCTTGACTAACCACTGCTCTTATTATTAAGGCAAACCTACTGGGAACTCTGAAAGGATAAGAATACATAAGTTTTGAGAATTTGTCAGTCACATTTTTAAGATTAAAATTACCAACCTCAGCACCCAGAGATCCTCCAAGAACTTCTTTTAATGGTTCAACAAGTTTTTGAAGATCTTGTTCTTTTGTTAAAAAACCTAATTTCTGGAAATCTTTTGCCAGAAGATAATATTCTTCATTTATTATGTGAACAATTGCCTTAATGAGAGTAAGTCTATCTGAATTAGTAATAGTATCCATCATTCCAAAATCAACATAAGCTAAATTCCCACAATCTGCATTTCCTCCTTTCAGAGCAAACATATTTCCTGGATGTGGGTCTGCATGAAAATATCCAAATTCAAATAATTGCTGCAGTCCGCTGATGACACATGTTTTTATAAAAGAAGCAGGTATTAAGTTATTTTCCTCTAGTAAATCTCTATCTCTTAACTTAACTCCATCAATCCAAGAGGTTGTGATAATCCTTTTAGATGAAAATTGTTTTTCTAATTTAGGAATAAAAATATTTGGGTTTCCTTTGAATAAATTTGCAAACTTCAGAGCATTTTCAGCCTCTTTTTGATAGTCAATCTCATCAAAAAGTGCCTTACCGAATTCATCTATTATTTCTCCAATTCCAACACCTATATTTAATGGTAAGAGTGGAGATAAAAATGTTCCTAGAAACCTTAAGATTACAACATCCCTTCTTATGAGAAAGTATAAATTTGGCCGCTGTACTTTCACAGCTATATAAGAATTATTTATTTTTGCTTTATAAACTTGACCTAAGCTTGCTGAAGCAATAGGACTATCTGGAAATTCTTCAAATAATTCATTAGCAGGGGATCCAAGTTCTTCTTCAATGATTTTCAAAGCAATTTTGTGATCAAATGCTGGGAGATTATCTTGTAGGTTTGTAAGTTCTGTAAGCCAATCTTGTCTAACAAGATCTGGTCTAGTTGAAAGTGCTTGGCCTAATTTAATAAAACAAGGGCCTAAATCCGTTATTACATCAAAAAGATATTTCGAGAGATTTTTTTGTACATTTTTATTTTTACTGTTACCTTGAAAAAGTATTCTTAAAAAAAGAAAAATAAAAGTTAAAAGGATATATAAAACTCTTGGGATAAAAATCCATGGTCTCAAAATCAACCAAACCAAGTCATCTTTTGCTGAATATTTCGAATAAGATCTTTTCATTAAGGTTAAAAAATATCAAAAAAGATTACCATGTAGTCCATTCTATATATGTGATTAATACTTTATGAGCATTTCATCTTTTCTAACTAAAAAGTTTTTAAAGTCTTTATTTTTTCCCGCTCATAACAGAGGGGCAGCTTTACCAAAGAAATTAGTGAAGTTATTAAAAAATCCACCTGGATATTGGGACTTGCCCGAACTACCAGAAATAGGCTCCCCACTATCTCAAAGCGGATTGATTGCTAAATCTCAAAGAGAATTCTCCGACAAATTTGGGGCTAAAGGATGTTTTTTTGGAGTTAATGGAGCTTCCGGATTAATACAATCCGCAGTAATTGCAATGGCAAATCCAGGTGAAAATATCCTTATGCCTAGAAATGTTCATATAAGTGTTATAAAAGTCTGTGCAATGCAGAATATAAATCCAATATTTTTTGACCTAGAATTTTCAACAGAAACGGGGCATTACAAACCAATTACAAAAATCTGGTTGGAAAATATATTTAAAAAATCAAATTTTGATGAGAATAAAATTGCAGGGGTTATTCTTGTAAATCCCACTTATCATGGTTATGCCGGAGATTTAGAGCCTTTAATAGATTGTTGTCATCAAAAAAATTTACCTGTTTTAGTTGATGAAGCCCATGGTTCATATTTCCTTTTTTGTGAAAACCTTAATTTACCAAAACCGGCCTTATCATCGAACGCTGATTTAGTTGTTAATTCATTGCATAAGTCGCTCAACGGATTAACTCAAACGGCTGTACTTTGGTACAAAGGGAATCTAATAAATGAAGGTAACTTAATCAAAAGTATTAATTTGCTGCAAACTACCAGTCCAAGTTCTTTATTACTTTCTTCTTGTGAAGAGTCTATTAGGGACTGGCTTAACAAAAAAAGTTTATCAAAATATCAGAAAAGAATTTTAGAGGCAAAAAGTATTTATAAAAAATTAATTCAAAAAAATATTCCTCTAATAGAAACTCAAGACCCCTTAAAAATTGTAGTAAATACCTCTAAAGCTGGGATTGATGGTTTCACTGCTGATAATTTTTTTTATAGAAATGGCCTTATTGCCGAATTACCAGAAATGATGACTCTCACTTTTTGCTTAGGATTTGCAAATCAAAAAGATTTTCTTAATTTATTTGAAAAGTTATGGGAAAAATTACTATTAAATTACAAAAAATCAAAAAATTTAGAAGTGCTTAAATCGCCCTTTAAATTAGTTCAAGCTCCCGAAATCGAAATTGGAATTGCTTGGAGAAGTAAGACTCGGAGTATTTCTTTCTCACAATCATTAAATAAAATATCTGGAGATATTATTTGTCCTTATCCACCTGGGATACCTCTAATAATTCCTGGCGAAAAAATTGATATAGATAGGTTTAATTGGATAAATAATCAAAGTTTATGCAACAAAGATCTGGTAAATTTTAATATAAGAATCATAGAAACATAGCAATTTCGTATGAGATTAAGAAGCGGATTACTTATAGGAATTTTTGGTTTAATTGTTGTTTTGATGGGGGGGTGGTTTTTTACATTGGCGACAGCGTTGCTTACATATCTAGCATTATTAGAATTTTTCAGAATGGCAGAATTTAAAGGAATAAGACCAGCTACAAAAACCACATTATTTTCATCCTTTATTATCATAATTTCTACTTATCTTGAGACTATTGGTTTGCTTGAAGGAGAAATTTCAAATTCAATTTTGCCAATTTGTTCAGTTGGGATATGCACTTGGTTACTTTTGCAACCAAAACCTGGGACAATTTCAGATATTGCAGCCTCTATTTTTGGATTATTCTATTTAGGTTTTTTACCTAGTTACTGGATTAAGTTAAGGGGATTAGATTCAGTGATAATAAGTTCAAATCAGGGTTTTATGTCGTTTGAGAACTTATCAAATACTACAGGTCTTCATTTAACTTTAACTTCTTGTTTTTTAATTGTAGCTAGTGATATTGGTTCTTATTTAATTGGGAAGTCATTTGGTAAAACATCTCTATCTCCAATATCTCCGAGCAAAACTATAGAAGGTTTAATTGGAGGAATATCCTGTTCAACTTTACTAGCAATATTTTTCGCATTTTTAATGAATTGGGAAAATCCATTATTTGTTGGAATAATTTATGGAATTTCAATTTCTCTTATGGCATTAGTTGGAGATTTAATTGAATCTATGATGAAGAGAGATGCAAAAATAAAAGATTCTGGAACTTTTTTACCGGGACATGGAGGAATTCTTGACCGAATTGACAGTTACATCTTTACTCCATCTGTTTTGTATTATTTTTTTATAATTCTCAAGTATCTAAATTAATTAAAAAATCTTTTATTCCAAAAAATAATCTTGGATGATTTTACTAGATAATGATGGTAGATCTATATGTGGAAGATGACCACAATTTTGTAATCCTACAAAATTTAATTTTTCAATACTTCTTATATTGTTAATTTCTTTTTTCCCAAGAATTCGATCATTTTCGCCACATAATGTTTTAATTGGGATATTTTGGATATATTTTTGAGTCCCTGCAAACCCACCACTTTTTGCAAATGATGCAAGTGAATTCCTCCATCCTTTACAACCTAGATGAATTGAAGCAATTTGCTCTTCCATCTTACCAACACATTCATCTGGAAAAGCAAATGCTTGCCTACAAAGACTTTTTCTGACCTGAGGCAATCCAAGAAATGAGGCCCCAATTTGGTTAAAAGGGAAAGGGATACTTTTAGGTTCTCCAAACAATCCGGCGGGGGATAAAAGGATAATTTTATCAATAGAATCAGGAATTTCAAAAGCAAGTTTTAAAGCTATTGAGCCGCCCATAGAGGCACCAATAATTTTTAGATTCTTTGCTATCTCTAAGGTCTTAAGGAGATCAATTAAATGTGAAATTATTTTCGAGGAATTGTATTCATTTGTTGCGCACCTGGGACAAAAACCAAAACCCAGCAGATCAGGAACGATAACTTGAAAATTTCTTTTTAGTGATTTATATATTCTCCTGAATTCTAAAAAACTGCTATCAAAGCCATGCAGAAGAAGTATAGGTTGACCTTTACCTCCAATAACTACAGGGAATTTTAAAGAATTCCAGTTTTGGTTAAGTTTTATCCACTTAACATCATTTGCCAAATAAAGACCTAAAGGGTCTAATAGTGACAATTTGGCACTTTCAAAAAATTCTGCATTTAAATCACTTAATTGTTCAAAATTGTTTTTAGTCAAAAAATGTTTATATTTTAATTTTTTGTTGTTCAAAATTTGAAATAACCTCGATTATATCTCGTTTATTAATTTCAAAAGGCAAAAAGTGAATCTCAGATTTATCTCGACAGGTAAATTCAGCAATTTTCTCTAAATTATTATTTTCAAAAACATTTATTCCAAGTTGTCCGATAGTAGTTGGCAAATTTAATTCTTTCATGAGAACAAATAATTGTTTAATTGATTGATCAGCTAATTTATTATTATTTTTCATTTCTTCTAATCTTAATTGCAATAATAATCCAACCCCAACAATCTCACCATGTAAGAATTTATTAGGGGTGATTATCTGAGTAATTGCATTATGGATAGCATGTGCGGCTGCAGTCCTACACTTTTCTCCACCAATACCACCAACTAATCCTGCTGTAAGTCCACATGCTTCTATAGTATTTTGCCAAGAAGGATAATTTTCAAATTGACACTTAAACGCTTTTTCTCCATCTATTAATAGTTGATCTCTTAAAACTCTTGATATCTGAATTGCTTGTTGAACAAGACCATCCTCAATTGTTGAACTTGTTATTGAAGATTCATACCATTTTGCCAAAGCATCTGCTATCCCACTAGCAAGTGTTCTTGATGGAGCTGTTTGAATAAATTTATGATCATAAACTAGTATTTTCGGACAAGATCCTAATGCAATATCCTTGATGAATTGCCCATCCTTTGTATAAATATTTGCTAAGGCTGTCCATCCTGCACATGTAGAAGCGCTTAGGGGGACTGTAATACAAGGAATATTAAGAGAATCAGCTATATATTTTCCAGAATCTAAAACTTTACCACCTCCAGCGGCGATAACAGAATCATTATTATTCTTTAAAATGATATTCTTTACTCTCGAAATATCTTCATAACAACAATCGAATTGTAAATTAGCAGAATCAACACTGATATTTTGATTTTTTAACCCAATAAGAATTTTATTTCTCAGATTATTCGTATGAATGCCTCTACCTAAAATTAATGGACGTTTAGTTAATTTAGCAATTTCAGGTAATGATTCTTCCCAAGCATAATTCCCCCTAAATATAGTTTCTGGAGAGATTGACTGCATATTTTTTAAAAATATTAAAAGTTAGCACTTGCTAACTCTTGAGAAGATTCTTCAGGAGAAATATTTATTGTAACTTTTTTATTATCATCTATATCAACTAAAGCCTTATCTCCATCTTTTATTCTCCCTGAAAGAACTTCTTCAGCCAAACTATCTTCCAGTAAACGCATAACGGCTCTTCTCAAAGGTCTTGCTCCGTAAGAAGGATTATAACCTTCTTCTACAAGTCTTTCTTTGAAAGCATCTGTTACGTTTAACTTAATGCCTTTATCTTGTAATCGTGCAAAAACTTCTTGCAACATTATTTCGGCAATCTCTTTAACTTCGTTTTTGGTTAATTGCCTGAATACAATTATTTCATCGAGTCTATTTAAAAATTCAGGCCTGAAGTATTGCTTAAGTTCTTCATTAACTAATGATTTTATTCTATTATATTGGCTATCTTCAACTGAATCTCCAGAGAATTCAAATCCTAGACCACCTCCCCCTTTCTCGATAACCTTAGAGCCGATATTAGAAGTCATAATTAGCAATGTATTTTTAAAATCTACAGTTCTACCCTTGGAATCAGTTAGTCTTCCATCTTCAAGTAGTTGCAACAATAAGTTGAATACATCTGGATGAGCCTTTTCAACTTCGTCAAATAGAACGACAGTATAAGGGCGTCTTCTGACTGCTTCGGTAAGTTGACCACCTTCATTAAAACCAACATAGCCAGGAGGCGAGCCTATAAGCTTACTAACTGTATGTCTTTCCATAAATTCTGACATATCTAATCTGATCATTGCCTCTTCACTACCGAAAAAATACGAAGCTAATGATTTAGTTAATTCAGTTTTCCCCACACCGGTAGGGCCAGAAAAGATAAAACTTGCGATAGGTCTATTAGGATTTTTTAATCCAACTCTTGCTCTTCTTATAGCTCTAGAGACAGCTTTTACAGCTTCATCTTGTCCAATCAATCTTTTGTGAAGTGTTTCCTCCATATTAAGAAGCTTAACTGATTCAGTTTCTGTTAATTTTTGAACAGGAACTCCTGTCCATGAAGCTACAATATGTGCCACA
>CACMXO010000004.1 GCA_902617605.1 uncultured Prochlorococcus sp.
AATCGCAAAGAAATACGCCGATCTTATAGTACAGGCTTATAATTCAACTGGCAGAAAAGAAGCTTTGTCATTAATTAAACAAGCAACAAAATTAAAAACCAAACTTGATCAATACGAAATGATGTAGCCTCTTAAAATCTACAGGATATTCAAGATAAGGTAGAAACTAGTTCCTTTTTTTTATCATGCTATAAAAAATAATAAAAGATTATTTAACTTCTCTGCTTTAATAAAATATCGTGGAATTAACTGAGCTAATTAAGGATTACGTTGCTACAGAATTATTATCAAGTATTGAAATTGATTTTCTTGAAGGAGAATTATGGGAAACCACTCAACATATTGCAGAAATAAATACAGTTATCAAAGCCCCAAAAAATATATGCAATAAATTGGGACTAGATGAAAAATCTTGCTGGCAATTATGTTGTGCAGCCGTTCTTGATTCCTCAAGACCATTAAAAAATGGACAAAATAGAGTAGATGATTTTAAAAAATTAATTAATCGATATGAAATTAGCTACATATAAACTAAAGACTCAATGATACGTTTACTTATTGCATCAATTCTTTTTTTTACTCCACTTGGAGGTTTTGCTGATGAAAAGCAAAGAGAAATTGAGAATGAAGCTATAAATCTTGTTATTAAAAAATATGGAAAAGGCTTAGAAAATAGATTAAAAGGAACGGGAGTAACTCCCAGTTATCGGAGTTGGTATGAAAATGATTGTTTTGTAAGCATTGCCGCAGGTACATACCAAGAAGATACTTGGTCGGCAATGAAGTGGTTTAGCGTTAATGTCTGTTCTGAATCAGCTGAAATAATGGAAAGTGAATGAAGGAAATAAAACGCCTATTAGTTTTGCAGCATTTAGAAATAGAGGGGCCTGGTCTTTTTGAACAATTTGCTAAAGAAAGAGATTTAAAAATAGAAATTATTCGTTTATATAATAAAGATGATCTGCCGCAAACAAAAAAAGGTGACTTAATTTTAATTATGGGTGGACCAATGGGCGTTAAAGATATTGGAAGCGAAAAATATCCATGGCTTAAGTTAGAAAGAGATTTTATAATAAAAGAATTAGAAAATGAGAGACCTATAGTCGGTGTTTGCTTAGGTGCTCAGTTGCTTGCAAGTGCTGCTGGGGGAGATGTAGAAATTCTTAAATATGGATCACCTCCAAAAGCATTACCAGAAATTGGATGGTCTCAAATTTTTATAGACAAATCGAATAAAGACTTTAAAGCACTGTTCGAAGACCCTTTTCATGTACTACATTGGCATGGAGATAGGATTTTATTACCTAATAAAGCAGTACTCATTGCTAGTAGTACACGTTGTAAGGAACAGTTTTTTAGGATTGGCAATTTTGCTTACGGATTACAATTCCATATAGAGACGACGGGGGGAATGATAAATAACTGGATTAAAGAAGATAAAGAGTTTGTCCTTAAAGGATTAGGCTTAAATGGTCAGGAAATTTTAAAAGAAGAGAATAAAAAATATATTGATAAAACTTTCTCAAAAAGAAAGCTTCTAATAAGTAAATTATTTGAATTATTAGATAATTAAAAGGGGCATAATCCAGTAAAAAAGGGCTTGATAAAGCCCTGAAAAAATTTAAAAAGGATTTTTATTAGAAAATACCTGGAAGAATTTGACCAGTAAAATAGTAGGCTCCTACAAGAGCAAACATTCCAAGCATTGCTGCTTTACCATTAAGCTTTTCAGCTTTTTCGGTCATGATTTTTTTTGCGAATTCCATAATAATGTGAAATAAATTATATCTAAAAAATAATTATTCAAATTTCAGAATGATGTAGTTTTTTCTACCAAATTGATATCTTTCTAAGGATTTAAAAATAAATACTTAAAAAACAAATGCAACTCTCAATAGTTTTCGAGCCAATCTGTAAAGCGTAGCAAGCCTAAAAAACAACTATTTAAATATATGTCACGGTTATGTAACAGTTATGTTGTACATATCTTGAAAACTACAATATTTTGGCTTAATGCTTTACATTTGTTAATAGTAGTGTTACATTAGTTAACAATTACAAAACTTTAATGGCTAATTCAAACGTTACTACTGAATCAGGTGGCAGACAGAATATGTTTCCTACTGAGACACGTCCTTACATAGATGAGTCTGTTTCTTACGACAGCTACCCACAAAATGCAGAAAAAGTTAACGGTCGTTGGGCAATGATTGGCCTTGTTGCGTTAGTTGGTGCTTACGTTTCAACCGGACAAATTATTCCTGGCATTTTTTAATGAGTCCACTTTCAGCTTTCTTAGCCGTAATTGTATTCTTTACAGCCATCCTCGTTGCTTATTTAACCAAGCAATTTCAAAACGAAAATCTAAACTATTCATCTTCTAATCAAATGAAAAACACAAACACAAAAGTCAAAACAATCGAAAAAGAAAAAGTTGTTGCTGAAACTCTTAACGGCAGATTCGCAATGCTTGGATTAATTGCTGCTGTTGGAGCATATCTCACAACAGGTCAAATAATCCCTGGTTTTGTCTAAAAACTAATTAATTAATAAACAGTTACTCAGAAAATGGAAAATTCAAAACCAACTTACTGGCAAAACGCAGAGAGAACTAATGGAAGAATGGCAATGATGGGCTTATTCGCATTAGTTGTAAATTATGGCTTATTCGGCTGGATAATTCCAGGAATTTTTTAAAAATGAATTTAGGCTTACTTTTTCTTAAAGTAAACACTTTAGGAGTAATAACTCTTTCTGAACTTGATTGGATAACTAACCATCAGTCTGAATTTTCAAGGTTAGACATGGCTTTAGTTATTAAAATCGGCCGTCTTATGGATTCAGGAGTAGTGGAAATTGATAATAGATTGCCTGTTTAATTTTTAGAAAATTGATCGTCATTAGTGTTTGTCAATAGGGATACTGACAAACACTTTTTAATGAGAAAAAATATTTCTAAAAAAAAGAGATTGTTTCTTAGCTAAAAACAATCTCCCAATTACCTAATTCTTACATGAAAATTTCAAGTAAGCTCACAGATTTTAACTGATTTATTTTTATAGTAAATACGCAAAAATGCTTTTGTTATTTATCTTTTTAAACCACCTCTTTTTATCCATAGGAACCATGTAACCCAAATAGGAGGGAGAAATCTAATTAAAAAAGAAATTTGATATATATAAAATGGAGCATTTTCACTTTGAAATAAATTCAGCAAAAAGGAAGATATAGTTACCCATAGTAAAATTATTAATATATTTGCTCCTAACAAAGCGAACTTATTTTGTTTGAATATTTTTGGCATAAGGTAATTTTTTTATATTCTTAATTTTAAATAATCTCTGGAAATAAATATTACATTTTCAAAAAAACTTTAAATTTAAAATCCATATCCAAATAAAAAAAATACTAAATTTTAATCCCTCTCCAAATAATATTCCAAAAGCAATAGGAGGCGAAAATATTAAAAAAAGAATAGAGAATAAACTAAATAAAGCAAATGATCCTCTTATAAAAAAATTCTTTCTTTTTGTTCTTCTTAGATTTTTTAAGGTATTCCACTCCCATTCAATAAACCTGTAGAACTTTTCTGATAATAAAAATAAATACTTCATTTAATATTATTAATTTCTATCGGCTTTTCCTATTTATAAAATTAATTTCTCCTGTTAGCAATAAACTTTTTGCCCTTCTTCAGAAAGATAGTAAATTCTATTTTCTGAACTTACAAAAAAAGTTAACCCCTTATATTGTGATCTTCTAAATTTTTCTAATCTAAGTTTGTGTAAATCCCAATTATCTGTGCTTATATCAGGATTAAATTTTTCCTCATTAATTCCTGGCTCATAAAAAAAATTTTTGGTTAATTTCTTTTTTAAAAATTTATCAATCCTCAATAAAAAAAATACCAAAATGAAAAGCACCAAAATCATAAAAACTGAAATAGCCATAAATTATTTGAATATCTTTTTATTGAGTAAAAAATCCTATTTTTATATTCTTGTATTTTTGAATACTTATCAACGTTGTATTTTAACAAGAATATAAAGTTAGTTGCATTTTCAACATGACTCAAAATTCCATGAATACTCCTTATGCAAAAAGAGTAGCTGAAAAATTTAGGGAGGCTAAAAACTATTTAAAAACAAATGGTTTTAGTAGATCAACTAAACATTTGATGGAAGATATTGAAAATTCTGTTGAAAAATAATAATGCCAATACCCAATCACTTACCACAATTACAATATGGCTACGATGATGGCTTTACAACCATAATTTTTGGGTTAATAGGAAGTTGCTTAGGATGTATTTTAATTTTATTAATTTCATTTTTTGAATTTAAATTTCAAAAGCAAAATTCCAAACGTTAGTTTTTTAGCCATATAAAAAAACTAAAAGAAATATTCGATTAATTTTTCACAAGAATAGTTGATATTTTCCTTCTATAACAAAATTTTTGAAAGCATTATTGAAGATTGTGAAGAAGTATTTTGGCTGAAATAAACTTTCTAAAATTGAAATGTAGCTTTATGATGAATATGCAAAAGTAATGTCCCAAATAACAAAAAAAACACTTTAAAAAATAAAAAAAAAGATTAAAAAATCAAAAATTCTTTAACCTAAAATATTTTCTAAAGAAATAGGAGACATTTATTTCAAATTATGAAAAACTTATAAAATAAAATGCATATGAATAAGGATCAACCAATATTTATTTCATTTTATACAAATAATGGAAAGTATCCTAAAAAAGCTAAAGTTTTAGAAAAATCCTTAAAACATTTTAACCTTAGATATGATTTAGTACCATTGAATAAAAATTTCAATTCATGGCTTGATACTGTATGTTACAAAGCGACTTTCATTTTTGATTCACTTTTAAAATATAGGTCTTCAGTTGTTTGGCTTGATATTGATAATGAGATTTGGCAATTCCCTTCTTTGCTATTTCATCATAATGATTTTGCAATTTATAATTGGTATGCGGATAAAGACCATCATTTAGATGGAAAAATAGATTTTAATCCAAATGCAAAAAAGCTTTTGTGTTCTGGTGGAGTTCAGAAATATGGATATACAGCTCCATCTATTCATCTTCTACTGCATTGGATTAATTTGCTAAAAACCAAAAAGGATATTCGATATAAAGGTGACGATCAGTATTTAGATCTAGCCTTCAATAGTGGAAATTATGACCTCAAAACTCTCTGGCTTCCAAAAACTTACATGCGAATGGATAAACATTCGATATATTGGACAAAAATTCCAAAATCCCAAGTAGTTATAAATAATGACTATTCTCCATCAAACCATGGTGATGGTAGAAGTAGAAGTTTAAATAAAGGTTTTTAAGTCTTAAATTATATAAATTTAAGATTTATATAATTTAATAGGGTAAATTTATCTTTTTATAAATAGGTTTGTCCCTAATTTGTTTTTCAAAAAATTCCTGTTCCTTTCTCCTTAATTTATGATCACATATTGGGTTATCGTCGTTATAAAAATAAAGCGGATCAGCTATAAACTCTTGTCTATATTCTGCCATTTCCAACATTGGGAGCATAAGCGCAACGTCCCAGCCTGACGAATAATATTTACCTTCCTCATCTTTTAAATCATTTTGATCGATATTTTGATAAAGATCATGTCTGAATGTCCTCAAAGGATATGCGAACCAAGGGATCTTTCGAAATTCTCTTTTATTTATGGATCTAATAGGATACTTTCGCCCATATAATTTACCATCACTTTTCCTAATAAATGATCCATAAGTTAGGAGACATTTAGTTCTAGAATATGTAAAATTTATTATATCTAAAACATCATTTGCTAATAAATAATCATCTCCATCAAGTAAAACATCAATAGTTTTGCTAGGTTCATTCTCATCTTTGCTTAGAACATTAATAATATTTGCGAGAGCTCCACAATTTATTTTGTTATTAATAATATTAAAACGCTTATCATTTTCAACTAAAGGTAAAATTTTTTTATTTGATTCATCAGATGAGCAATCATTAATTATTGATACTTTGAAGTTCTTAAAATTTTGATCTTGAATTGATTTTATATTTTTCTCAATATAATTTTCAGCATTGTAAAAAGGAACAACAATATGAAATTTATACATTTTTCTTTGTATGTAAAAAAATCTTACCCAATTTTAAAAAAAAATCTTGCATTAATTTTTAAACGTTAAATAAAAACTCCATAACATCTCCTTCATTTACCACATATTCCTTACCTTCACTTCTAAGTAAACCTTTAGTTTTTGCATTTGCAATTGAACCTGAGTCTATTAAGTTTTGATATGAAATAGTCTGAGCTCTAATAAATCCTTTTTCAAAATCAGTATGAATTACTCCTGCTGCCTGTGGAGCAGTCATTCCATCTTTTATGGTCCATGCTTTCGTTTCCTTTTCTCCGGTTGTGAAATAAGTTTTTAATCCCAATAATTTATATGTTGATTTAATTAAAGAACTTAAACCACCTTCTTCTACTCCTAAACCCATAAGGTAGTCTTTTTTGTCTTCTGGTTCTAACTCTATTAATTCAGATTCAACTTGCGCTGATATTTTTATACATTCTGTATTTTCTCTGCTTGCAAAACTCTGAACTTTTGATGAGAAATCATTACCTTCAGCTAAATCATTTTCATTCAAATTTGTTGCGTAAATAATTGGTTTAGCAGTAAGGAAGCCTAGTTGCTTAATTATTAAATTTTCTTCATCACTCAAAGATATTGATCTAACTGAAAGGCCTTTCTCTAGCTCTTCTTCAATTTTTTCTAGTAAGGTATCTTCTTTAGCTGCCTCTTTACTAGTTCTAACCTGTTTTTTAATTCTTTCTCTTCTTTTTTGGAGTTGAGATAAATCAGCTAAATTCAATTCCAGATTAATTATCTCAATGTCATCTAGGGGATCTACCTTTCCAGAAACATGAATTACATCACTATCTTCAAAGCACCTTACAACATGAACTATTGCATCAACCTCCCTAATATTTGATAAGAATTTATTTCCCAAACCTTCGCCTTTACTAGCTCCTTTTACAAGTCCTGCGATATCTACAAATTCAATTTTTGTTGGGATAATATTTTGGCTAGAACTTAAATTACCTAACTCTTGCAACCTTTGATCTGGGACTGAAACTATGCCTTTATTAGGTTCTATAGTACAAAAAGGAAAATTAGCCGCTTGGGCCTTAGCATTTTCTACAAGTGCATTAAATAGAGTTGATTTTCCAACATTTGGTAATCCAATAATACCTGCTTTTAACATTTGAAAAAACTTATGGAAAAATTATTAAGAAAACATCTTCAAGTAATATAGTATTTACTTAACCAATCTTGGATAAGTTAATTATAATCGTCTTGATTATTTATTTAGTTTTTAAATATTCTCTAATTCTGCTTTTAAAAAGAAATGTTTGATTTAATAAAAAAATATATAAATCTAAGAAGTGGAATTATATTGCTTTCTCTAGCTATATTTTTCGTTTTTATAACCAATTCCTTCAAGAAAAATAAGTCAAAAGATATTTCTGATTTTGTAGTTCAAGTTGAAAAAGGAATCCTCTCAGATTCAATTAATACAAGTGGTGAAGTAAAAGCAATAAGGACAAGCAATATTGGGCCTCGGAAACAAGGCGTAATAAAAGAAATCAAAGTAGATGAGGGCGATCTTGTAAAAAAAGATCAGGTTTTAGCTTCTCTTGATGATGAAGATTTTATCTATAAAATTGAAGAACTTGAATTAAATGTAGAAAAACAAAAATCTGAATTTTTAAGAAGGGAGTATTTATATCAAGAAGGCGCAGTAAGTAAAGAAGACTATGAAAGTTATAAAAATAACTACAACATTAGTAGCGCAAAACTTAATGATGCAAAAGCTGAAAAAAGTTTCTATCTAATTAAAGCTCCTTATGGAGGAAAGATAACTGCAAAATATGCTGAGATAGGATCTTATGTCACACCAAGTACAAACTTAAGTTCAGACCCTAAAACCAAAAACTTTATTTTTGAACTATCAGAGGGCCTAGAAATAGTTGCAAAAGTTCCTGAGAGTGACATTGGCAGAATAAAAATAGGTCAAGAAGCCTCAGTAAGAATTGAGGCTTATCCCTCAAAAAAATATAGTGCCATAGTTAAAAAAATAGCTACAAGAGCTGTAAAAGATAATAATGTAACCTCATTCGAAGTAACTTTAAATTTTAAAGATATTTCTGAAGAAATTAAAATTGGAATGACTGCAGATCTTGAATTTAGAGTCAAAGGTAATGAAGAAAAAATCTTAGTACCAACAGTTTCTATTGTCACTGAAAAAGGTGAAAAAGGAATTTTGAAAGTTGATAAAAACAATTCTCCCAAATTTGAAAAAATCGAAATTGGTATTAGTAGTGGAAATAAAACTTCAGTAATTGATGGATTAGAACCTGGAGAGCAAATCTTTATTGATATTCCACCTTGGGCTAAGAAGAGAAAATGAGTTTAAAATCTGAAAACTCTAAAAAACCAATTTTACTTTTAGTCGATGGCCACTCACTTGCTTTTAGAAGCTTCTATGCATTTAGCAAAGGGATTGATGGAGGTTTAACTACCAAAGAGGGATTTCCAACAAGTGTCACTTATGGATTTCTAAAAAGCCTTCTGGATAATTGTAAAAATATTAGTCCTGAGGGCGTTTGTATTACGTTTGATACCGAAAAACCTACTTTCAGACATGAATTAGATCCAAATTATAAGGCCAATAGAGATGTAGCACCAGATGTTTTTTTTCAGGATATTGAACAACTAGAAATCATTTTAGAAGAAAGCCTTAATTTACCAATTTTTAAATCTCCAGGATACGAAGCAGATGATCTCCTAGGCACAATTGCAAATGATGCTTCTTCTAAAGGATGGTGCGTGAATATTCTTTCTGGAGATAGGGACTTATTTCAATTAGTAGATGATCAAAAAGATATTTATGTACTTTATATGGGTGGTGGTCCATATGCGAAAAGTGGAAATCCAACTCTTATGAATGAAAATGGAGTAAAAGAAAAATTAGGTGTTGCGCCAGAAAGAGTAGTTGATCTCAAAGCCCTAACTGGTGATAGTTCTGATAATATTCCAGGTATTAAAGGAGTAGGGCCAAAAACTGCAATTAATCTACTAAAAGAGAACGATACGCTTGATGGAATCTATCAGGCTTTGGACAAGATTCAGCAGAACAACGATAAGAAATATAAAGGATTCATCAAAGGTTCAGTTATAGAAAAGCTCAGAAACGATAAACATAATGCTTTTCTTTCCAGGGATTTAGCAAAAATAAATACTGAGGTGCCTTTAATTTTAAGTAACGGTTATGAATTAAAAAATATAAATCAAGAACTACTTTCAGAGTCACTGAAAAAATTAGAACTATCAACACTACTTAGACAAATTGATATTTTCAATTCAACTTTCAGCAAAGGTGGTTTTGACAAAAATAATGTAGCTAAAGAGGAGGAGAAAGATCCAAAGGTCTCTAGTAAAAGTGAATTAGAAGATAGTGAAAATAAAATCCCTAAAATCAACGTAACTGTTGTAAATGATTTCGAATTACTTGATAAATTAATTCAAAGATTAGACAAGACTAATCAAATAGTTTCTTTAGATACAGAGACCAATAGTTTGAATCCAATCGATGCGGAACTTGTTGGGATAGGGTTATGTCTTGGAGAAGAAAATGATGATTTATTTTATATACCTCTTGGTCATCAAACAAAAAAGGAGACCCCCAATCAATTATCAATTGAAGATGTTTTCTCAAAGCTAAGAAATTGGATAGAAGATCCAAAAAAAGAAAAGGCACTCCAAAATTCTAAATTTGATAGGCAAATATTTTTTAATCATGGACTTGATCTTAAAGGCGTAACCTTTGACACCTTGTTAGCAGACTACCTTCTTAATAATCAGGAGAAACATGGGTTAAGTGAAATTAGTTTTAGATTATTTGGATTTAAGCCTCCTTCATTTAAGGAGACAGTTGGAAAAAATAAAGACTTTTCATTTGTTGATATTGATGAAGCAAGTATTTATTGCGGTTATGATGTCTTTCTAACTTTTAAGATTGTCAAAATTTTTAAAGAAAGTTTTTCAAAGGAAAAAGATGAATTAATCAAATTGTTCGAAGAAATCGAGCTACCTTTAGAGCCGGTATTGTCCCAAATGGAAATGAATGGCATAACCATCGACATCCCTTATTTGGATAAGCTCTCAAAAGAATTAAAAAGTACCTTAGAAGATATTGAAAGTAAAGTTTATGATTTAGCAGAGGAAAGTTTCAATCTATCTTCACCAAAACAACTTGGTGAGATCTTGTTTGAAAAATTAAATTTGGATAAGAAAAAATCACGGAAAACAAAAACAGGATGGAGCACAGATGCAGTAGTTCTGGAAAGATTAGTCGACGAACATGAAATAATCCAACATTTAATAAAACATAGAACTCTTAGCAAATTACTTAGCACCTATATTGATGCTCTTCCAAATCTTATTAACGAAAAGACAGGAAGAGTTCATACAAACTTTAATCAAGCTGCTACAGCGACTGGGAGACTAAGTAGTAGCAATCCTAATCTTCAAAATATCCCTGTTAGGACTGAATTTAGTAGGAGAATCAGAAAAGCATTCTTGCCTGAAAAAAATTGGAAACTTATATCAGCTGATTATTCTCAGATCGAATTAAGAATACTCGCTCACTTAGCGGATGAAGAAATACTAATAAATGCATTTCATAAAAATGATGATATTCATTCTTTGACTGCAAGATTAATTTTTGAGAAAGAAGAAATTTCTTCTGATGAGAGGAGAGTTGGGAAAACAATAAATTTCGGAGTTATCTATGGTATGGGAATTAAAAAGTTTGCACGTTCTACAGGAGTAAGTACTCCAGAAGCAAAAGAATTCCTAATAAAATACAAAGAAAGATATTCAAAAATTTTCAAATTTCTTGAACTTCAAGAAAGACTTGCCTTATCAAAAGGTTATGTAAAAACAATTTTTGGTAGAAAGAGAGAATTTAAGTTTGATAAAAATGGACTTGGAAGATTACTAGGAAAAGATCCTTACGAAATTGACTTGCAATCCGCAAGAAGAGCTGGCATGGAAGCACAGTCACTAAGAGCCGCAGCCAATGCCCCAATTCAGGGTTCAAGTGCAGATATTATTAAAATTGCAATGGTTCAACTAAATAAAAAATTCATAAAAATGAATGTTCCAGCAAAAATGCTTTTACAAGTACATGATGAATTATTGTTTGAAGTTGAACCAGATTCTTTGGAAATTACGACGAAATTAGTAAAGAAGACTATGGAAGATTGTGTAAAATTAAATGTGCCTCTTTTAGTTGATGTTGGAATTGGAGACAATTGGATGGAGACAAAATAAAACTTATGAAATACTTATCTTAAGATGATCAAACTTTTTAATACTTTAAGCAAAAAAGTTGAGGTTTTTAAGCCTATTGATGATGTAGTAAAAATTTATTGTTGTGGGGTAACTGTTTATGATTTATGTCATCTTGGTCATGCCAGAAGTTATATCGCTTGGGATGTATTGAGAAGATTTTTAATTTACAGTGATTTCAAAGTGAAGTATGTTCAAAATTTTACAGATATTGATGACAAGATCTTAAAAAGAGCGAAAGAAGAAAGCAGTTCAATGAAGGAAGTATCTGAAAAGAATATCATTGAATTTCACAAAGATATGGATTCTTTAGGGATAATGCGTCCGGATAGCATGCCAAGAGCAACGAATCATATATGCAATATCTGTTCCTTCATAACAATCCTTGAGGACAAAGGTTATGCATACTCTAGGGATGGAGATGTTTATTATTCTGTTTTTAAAAATAAAAATTATGGAAAGCTAAGTAATCAAAATTTACAAGAACAAAATATCAATCAGCAAGGAAGAATGGTTAATGAGGAAAATAGTAAAAAACTTAATCCGCAAGATTTTGCGCTATGGAAAAAAGCCAAAGATGATGAACCATTTTTTGATTCGCCATGGGGTAAAGGTAGGCCAGGATGGCATATTGAATGTTCGGCGATGGTTAAAGATGAATTAGGAGATACTATTGATATCCATTTAGGTGGTTCTGATTTAATTTTTCCACATCATGAGAATGAAATCGCCCAATCAGAAGCAGCCAATGGCAAAAAGCTAGCGAACTATTGGTTACACAATGGGATGGTCAATGTAAATGGACAAAAGATGAGTAAATCTCTTAAAAATTTTAAAACTATTAGAGAGCTAATTAAGTCAGGTATAAGCCCTATGACTTTGCGATATTTTGTTATGACTGTGAATTATAGAAAACCACTTGATTTTACTGAAGAAGCTTTAAGGAGTGCTTCAGAAGCTTGGAAAAACATTAATGTAGCCCTTTCTTTTTTGGACCTTACAAAAGATGCTTTTAAATCTATCGATAAGAATGAATCTATCGAAGACGAATATAAAGAGAAAATAAGCTTTGAATTATCTCAAAAAAAGCTTAAATTTTCTGAGGCTCTTGGAAATGACCTTAATACAGCAGGTGCTATCGCAATTATTTACGATTTAGCAAAACCATTAAAAAACTTTTTAAACCAATTTCAAAGAGTCGAAGGTTTTAAAATAGACCTAAATGAAAAATTCTTTCTACTTGAGAATTTTAAAACTCTTGAAAAGTTAACTGAGGTACTTGGTCTTAAAAAAGAGGTTTTAGTAAAAGAAAGTAAAATAAAAGAAGAAGAAATATCAATGCTTATTAATGAAAGATTGAAAGCAAAAAAAGAAAAGAATTATACGAAGGCCGATGAAATTAGGAATTTTTTAAAAGAAAAAGGTATTGAACTTATTGATCAATCCAAGGATGTAACAACATGGATAAGGGTCTAAATTTTAAGAAAAAAACCAATTTGAAATTTTTGTTTTTTAAATACACCTTTAAATGGGAAGATATTAGAAATATCAGAGAAAATTGAAATACATTACTGTGCTCGGTTCTACTGGTTCAATTGGGACTCAAACTCTCGAAATAGCTAGTGAGCAGCCTGATAAGTTTAAAGCCGTAGCTCTCTCGGCAGGAAGAAATATTAATTTATTAACAGAACAAGTTAAAACACACAAACCAGAAGTAGTTGCGATTGAGGATGAAAATCTTATAGAAGATTTAAAAGATAATATTAATAACTTAGATTTGGATAGTGCTCCCTTGATTTTGAGTGGAAAGGAGGGGATTAACGCTGTTGCAGCATGGGATAAGGCAGATACTGTGGTTACAGGGATAGTAGGATGTGCAGGCTTAATCCCAACAATGTCAGCAATTAATTCGGGGAAGAATATTGCACTTGCTAACAAAGAAACTTTAATTGCGGCAGGACCAATTGTTATTCCTGCATTAAAGAAAAATAATAGTAGGCTTTTACCTGCTGATTCAGAACACTCCGCTATCTTTCAATGTTTACAAGGATTACCCAATTATGAAAATGCAGATTTTTCAACCGGAGAGATACCTAAAGGTTTAAAAGCCATACACTTAACAGCTTCTGGTGGTGCTTTCAGAGATTGGGCCGTTGAGGATTTAAAGCATGTCACAGTGGAAGATGCAACTTCACATCCTAATTGGGATATGGGAAAAAAAATAACTGTAGATTCTGCAACTCTTATGAATAAAGGATTGGAAGTTATAGAAGCTCATTATTTATTTGGGACCTCCTACGAAAATATCGAAATAGTTATCCACCCTCAAAGTATTATTCATTCAATGATTGAGATGGAAGATTCTTCAGTATTAGCTCAATTAGGTTGGCCAGATATGAAACTACCCATTTTATATGCGATGAGTTGGCCTGAAAGATTTAAAACAAATTGGAAAAGATTAAACCTAAGTGAAATTGGAAAATTAACTTTTAAAGAGCCCGACGAGTTTAAATATCCATGCATGGGACTTGCCTATGCCGCAGGAAAATCTTCTGGGACTATGCCTGCAGTCTTAAATGCTGCCAATGAAATGGCTGTTGAGCAATTCCTTAAAGAAAAAATTTCTTTTCAAGAAATTCCAACATTTATAAGTAAAGCATGTGAATCACATATGGAGAATTTGAATTTGAGGCCCGAATTGGAGGATATTCTTGAAGTAGACAATTGGGCCAGACTTTTTGTTGAGCAAGAAATTAAAAAAGGGAAAAAATACGTAAGTATTGGATAAAGTGAATATTAAAAAGCATCTTCTACTATGCGCAACACCCACAAAACAGAAATGCTTTAAAGGCAATGAAGGTCAAAAAACATGGGAATGCCTGAAAAAGACTTTAAAAAAATTTGAGAATGATCCCTGTACAAAAAACGTTCATATATTGAGATCAAAAGCTGACTGTTTAAGGATATGTAAGAACGGCCCAATTCTTCTTGTGTGGCCTGATGGTATTTGGTACGAGAAAGTTTCTCCAGAAAAGATTTCAGAAATTTTTACCTCACATATTATTAACGGTAAGCCAATAGAAAAATGGATTTTCAAAAAAACACCATTTTCAAATAGTCCTAGATACTCATAAACCAGTTCTTTACGACTTCGTCTGACCAGCAGCCATTAATCGAATGAAAACCATTATGACCTCCTTTTTCAGTTATAAAAATAGTAAATTTATCAATAAATTTCCCTCTTAAATTCAAAGTTGCATTATATGGAACCCAAGGATCATCCTTGGCATGAATAAAAAGCATTTGAGGTAATTTTTTTATTGAGTTTTGGATTCTAAATATTGGAGAAGCTTTAACATAATAATCTTCTAAAGAATCAAATCCCCAACTTGTAGCTGTAAATTCCTGATCAAATTCCCTTATACTTTTTAAAGCTCTAATTTTTTTTCTTAATTTCTCATTATTAAGAATTTTGCCTTCATCATTAAATCCGTCCCATAACTGATTTTTTAAGCGATGAAGTAACCATTTTTGGTAGATATAATTTCTAGATTTTTCAATACATAGACTACATGATGATAAATCTAACGGGCTACTCACGCAGGCTAGGCCATCTAAAAGTTTTTCTCCTTTGTTTTCATCGTAATCTAAGCAGGCATTTAAAAGAATTGTTCCGCCTAAAGATAATCCAACTCCGTAAATTGGAAGATAATTCATCTTAATGAGATCTTTAAACTCTAAATTAATGAATTTTTTAAAATAATTAATTGCTGAAATAACATCACTGGAGCATCTAGCACAATAATTTCCCTTAGCTAAATATCTCGCAGATCCAGATCCTCTCAGATTTAATTTAAGAACTCCAAAACCATTATTTGCTAATTTCCTAGAAATTCTTCTTAAACCAAACCGTTTAGTTGAACCCCCTAAACCATGAGTAACGATTACAAAACCCCTAAGTGAGTCTAAGTTGTCAGGTAATTCTAAAAACCCTAGAAGATAATCATATTCAAATTTTTTAGAAAGAATTTTATTAATCGGAAAAAATATTTTTTTATTTTTTTTTGATTTACCAAGATCAATAACAAAAGTATCTCTCAAAGTTTGTAAGTCACCACCTATCCAAGGTAAAACTTCTCGAAATGGCTTATTTTTTACGTAATCTGAAGAACTAAAAGATATACTACTATTTCTCCCCAACTCCAAGATCCTTTAATTCTCCAATCAAATCATTCAGTACCTTTTTTGCATCACCAAAGACCATTGAGGTATTTGGCAAATCAAATAAATCATTTTTTATTCCTGAGTAACCTGCACTCATTCCACGTTTAATTACAAATACAGTTCTTGCTTCCTGCACATCAAGAACTGGCATGCCATATAAAGGAGAAGAGCTATCATTTTTAGCTTGAGGATTAACCACATCATTTGCACCTAAAACTAAAACAACATCTGTTGCTGGAAAATCAGGATTTACAACGTCCATCTCTTTAAGTTGTTCGTAAGGAACATCTGCTTCTGCTAAAAGTACATTCATATGTCCAGGCATTCTCCCTGCTACAGGATGAATTGCGTAAACAACTTCAATACCATTTTGCTCTAGTTTTTTTGTCACTTCCCTTAAAGTATGTTGAGCTTGAGCTACCGCTAGACCATAACCAGGAACTATAATTACCTTATTGGCTGCCTCTAAAGTCAATGCACATTCTTCAACACTGCAAGAAGTTATATTTGTATATTCTCCTGAACCGGAAGAGGTTGTACTTTGTGCGGATAAAGATCCTCCAAAAAGAACTGAGACCAATGATCTATTCATACCCTTGCACATTACTTGAGTAAGTATTAGGCCTGCTGCTCCAACCATTGCACCTGCTACTATCAAAAGCTGACTATCTACAACGAAACCTGCTGCTGCTGCTGCAATCCCTGAATAGCTATTTAATAAAGATATAACGACTGGCATATCAGCTCCACCAATTGGTAAAGTAACTCCAATACCTAATAAAGAAGAAACTACAACTAAAAGCCAAATAGAACTTGTATTGCCGTTTATCAAATCAAAAAAGGCTATCAATGAAGCAACTGCAAAAACAATATTTACAAAATGTCTAACTTTGCTCTGAGTCCATCCTGGAGTTGACAACCAACCCTGTAACTTTGCCATCGCCACAATTGAACCTGTGAAAGTTATGGCACCAACAAATATAGAAACAGATATTGAAACTTCGTTAATCAGTGACTTAAAGAAATCAAAATTTTCTTGGCCACCAGATATAGGAAAAATAGCTACTCCTAAGGCCACTAAAAGTGATGACATTCCTCCACAACCATTGAACAATGCCACTGTTTCAGGCATGGAGGTCATAGGTACTTTTTTTGCAAGAATTGCTCCGAATAAACTACCTAAGATTGATCCAATTATTATCCAAATCCAAGACTGGATAGCAATTCCAGAAGTGCCTAAATAATAAGAAAGTAATCCTACTACTGATAGCGACATTGCAAATGCAGCTAATCTATTGGCATCTCTTGCTGATTTTACTTTTGACAATCCTTTTATTCCCAACGCCAGTAAAAGTACTGCTAGAAGGTCAATAACGAATTTAATGATTACAGGTAGATTCATGTTAAAAATTACTTCTTATTTGATGGTTTACGACTAAACATCGCGAGCATTCGATCAGTTACAAAGAAACCTCCTACAACGTTGAAAAGAGCAAATCCAAGAGAAACTGAACCAATGATTAAAAGTGGTACGTTACCTTCTGCTTTTACAATTAAAGTCAAAGCTGCAAGCATTGTTATTCCTGAAATCGCATTTGCTCCACTCATTAGAGGTGTGTGAAGAGTAGGAGGAACTTTTCCAATTAACTCGAGACCTAGTAAACTACCAAGTAAAAGAACCCAAAGAAGACTAATAAAAGACATAATTTTAAAACCTCAATTTTCAAAAACTTTATTTTGAAGAACAACTCCTTCATCGCTTAATAAACATCCAGAAATGAGTTCATCCTCTTTATCTAATTTAATTACACCATCTTTTATAAATGGTGTAATCAAAGATGTTAAGTTCTTAGCATAAAGTGAACTTGCATCATAAGGAACTGAAGAGGGTAATTCGCCCGCCCCTATAAGTTTTACCCCATCTTTGATAATAGTTTCATTTGATTTTGTTCCTTCGCAGTTGCCTCCCTGAGAAACTGCTAAATCAATAATTACTGCTCCAGGCCTCATTTTTTCAATCATGGGAGCGTCAATTAAAACAGGGGCCTTTTTACCTAGAACTTGCGCAGTACATATAGCAACATCAGCTTCAGATAAATATTTAGTTAAAGTTGCCTTCTGTTTTGAGAGAAATTCGGGTGTTACAGCTTTTGCATAACCTCCTGCCTCTCCAGGCTTTTCCTCAACTTCAGGAAGTTCTATAAATCTAGCTCCGAGGGACTCTACTTGTTCTTTTACAGCAGGTCTAATATCAGATACGAATACTATTGCTCCAAGTCTTTTTGCTGTCGCAACTGCCTGTAATCCTGCTACGCCTCCACCAAGAACAACTACTTTGGCAGGTTGGACTGTGCCTGCGGCAGTCATAAGCATTGGGAAATATCTATCTAACTCACTTGCTGCCATTAGAACTGCTTTATATCCAGCAATATTGGCCTGTGAAGAAAGAACATCAGAAGATTGAGCTCTACTAATCCTCGGAAGCAACTCTAGTGATAAAGCTGAAATCTTAGTACTATTTATAATCCTAAGAAGCTCCTTATTGCCATATGGGTTAAGAAGACCAAGAAGAACAGCGCCTTTCTTTAACTTAGTTAAATTATCCTCTGATGGAGTTTGAACACAAAATATTAAGTCCGCTTCACCCCAAATTTTTTGATCTGAGCTGTTTATTATTGTTCCGCCCGATTCTTGATATGATAAGTCACTAAATCCTGATAATTTTCCTGCTGAACTTTCAATATAAACATCACATCCAAGGCTTTTTAATTTCTTTACAGCTTCTGGTGTAGCTGAAACTCTCCTTTCACCAGAGCTTGTTTCGGAAGGAATAAGTATCTTTGTCAATTTATTTATTTTTTAAACATACTAAATATAAATTGAAGAAAGTCAAAAGTCTTGGATTTTTGTTAAAAATATATTTTCTTTTCTATAAAAAATAGCTATCTAGAATATAAAGGTACTTAATAATCTAATGAGTATAAAAGCAATCGAATGTCCTGATGGAGTATGTCACAGTCATCATGGTGGACATGCTGTTCCTAGGCAAGCTATGCAGAAAAACTTAGAAAAGCATGGTAAAGACTGGTGCGAGAAATTAGCAGAGAGAATTTATGAAATGTCAGTTGATACTTATTCACAGACAGTCATGCCCAGTCTCCACTCAGCAGGCTGGCAAAGAAGACATTTAGATTGGGAATTTAAGTTGGCAGAAAATGATTCTGAACCTGATGAAGCTCTTGTTGAAGGAATTATTAATGCCACAGAAAGCTTTCTAAGGAGTAGTGAGGTTCATAGATTATTTATTCAAGAATTAGTTCAGGGCACATTCGAGGAAGCAAATGATAAAAAAATTATTTCTAAAGCAATAAAATCTATTATTGAAGAAGAAATTGTTAGTTCACTAAGAGAAAAGAAAGAAACTCTTTTAAAAAAAATATCCGCAAAATTAATATCAGAAGAAAAAGTTAGCGAGGAACTTGCAATAAATTCAGCTAAAGAGGGTTTTGAGGAAGTTGAAAGGCTACTTGCAAATCACAGCGAGGCTGTTTAACTCTATTTCTTTATATTTTCTTCATATTTTCTTTAACATTTACCCAAAAATCGGCTCAAATATAAATTAAAGATTAAATTATTGTTTGGAAGTACAAAGTTGTAACTTATTAGACAATACATAGGTTCTCTAGTGTGTTTATCTATATACAACTTAAATCTTTGAATGGACAATTTCATTAGAAAAAGGATCGACATAGCAAGCTGTTGGGCAACCAATAGAATTTCTGCAATGGACACTTTAGAAAGGTATGAAGACAGTTATGCAATCGCAGAAGAATTTAGAGAGTGGATATTACATATTGGAGAAAAGAACGAAAATTTAAAAGATTCTGTTTTAAACTTCCCAAAGGAATTACAAAAGTTATTAGATCAAAAAGTCAACGATTGAGTAATAAATCTTTCGAGTGAAATCCGCCCTACATTATTTGGGTTAGTTTATTATTATTAATATTGAAATTAGCAAATATATGGAGAATAAAGAGAACTCTTCAAATGTAGAAAATGTTGTAATTATTGGTTCAGGTCCTGCAGGATATACAGCTGCAATTTATGCAGCAAGAGCAAATCTTCAACCATTGCTCGTTACAGGATTTAATTCTGGTGGAATTCCTGGTGGCCAATTAATGACTACAACATTTGTTGAAAATTATCCAGGTTTTCCAGATGGTGTACTTGGTCCTGAATTAATGGATCTAATGAAAGCTCAAGCCGAAAGATGGGGCACTAATTTATACGAAAGTGATGTTGTCTCAATAAATACTGATTCACATCCCTTTGAATTAAAAACTTTAGAAGGAACTATAAAATCTAACTCAATTATTATTGCAACTGGAGCAAGTGCAAATAGATTAGGAGTGATAAATGAAGATAAATTCTGGAGCAAAGGAATAAGTGCTTGTGCAATATGTGATGGAGCGACCCCACAATTTAGAGGTGAAGAATTAGCTGTTATTGGAGGGGGCGACTCTGCATGTGAAGAAGCAGCATATCTCACAAAGTATGGAAGCAAAGTGCATTTGATTGTTAGATCAGAAAAATTAAGGGCTAGCGCAGCAATGGTAGATAGAGTAAAAGCTAATCCAAAGATAGAAATTCATTGGAACACAAAAGTTAATAAAGCGGATGGTTCTGAATGGCTTGAGAAAATAGAAACTATTCACTCTCTAGAAGGTAAAGGGGAAATCAATATAAAAGGTCTTTTTTACGCGATAGGGCACACACCAAATACGAAGTTCTTGGACAACAAAATTGACTTAGATAATAAAGGATATATTGCTTGCAAATCAGGAAGGCCAGAAACATCTATTGAAGGGATCTTCGCAGCAGGTGACGTTGTCGATTCTGAGTGGAGACAAGGAGTTACCGCTGCAGGAACTGGGTGCATGGCAGCATTAGCTACCGAAAGGTGGCTAGCCGAGAAAAACTTAGCAAAAACTATAGTCAGAGAAACACCAGAACCAGATAAAAAACTCAATTCATCAGATTTTAATGAAGAAGAAGTTAATGAAGATACTTTCGATTCAAATTCTGAATGGCAAAAAGGCAGTTATGCATTAAGGAAACTTTATCACGAGAGTAAAAAACCTATATTAGTAATTTTTAGTTCTCCAAGTTGCGGCCCATGTCATGTTTTAAAACCTCAGTTAAAAAGGGTAATTAAAGAACTTGATGGTGCGGTTCTTGGCGTTGAAATAGATATTGATAAAGATCAAGATATTGCAAAACAAGCTGGTATTAATGGCACACCAACAGTTCAACTTTTTAAAGAAAAATTATTAAAAAAACAATGGCAAGGTGTTAAACAAAGAAGTGAGTTTAAAGAAGCGATAAAAAATATTATCTAAAGTAACTTTTTATTTATTATTTCTCTTGGGATTATTTTTATTAGTAGTAGGTTTAGCATTGCCTGCATTCCTCTCTCTATAAGTTATCCTCCCTCTAGAAAGATCATAAGGACTTATCTCAACTAACACTTTGTCTCCAGCTAATAATTTAATTCTAAATTTAGTCAATTTACCTGCAGCTCTACATAAACATTGATGTCCTTCAGGTTGTTCTAAGGTAACCAAATAAAATCCATTCCCCTGCTCTTTTTCTATTACTCCTGAAGTTTCAATCATTAATTAATCTTTTACTAAGTACATAGTATCAGAAAAAGATTGGCCAAAATTGATTTAAAAAAAATTACATATGTAAAAATATGCAATTCAATTCAAATTGAAAATTTAATTTCATTAATTATTTGAAGTTGTCCATAGTAAAAATTTGCTTTCGCAATTTTTTCAGAATCTTCTAATTGATCAAAAAAAACAAACCCAAGGCTTTCCCATAATGAAGATCCGCAAACATTATTCAATTCATTTTTTGCTTCTTTTGCAAAATTATCTAGTTTTCGTTCAAGGTTTTTAGACTTAGAAATAGACATAGGTCAATACTATTTAATATAGTACAAATATACTATCTAATTCTAAAATTGCAATATTAAAAAGGTAATCTCTTTTTTTCTTCAATATTAAGATCTGCTTCCATTTCCCTTAATCTTTTAAGTATTTGTTGATAATACTCCTTTATATAACTCTCCAATGAGGTCATATCTTCTTTTTTAACTTCCAATATTTCGTAAGTTTTGCTCATGTCAGCATCTAATGACTCACCACTACTAGTTACTTCAGCAAAAGCCAATCGCTCAGCAACATTAAGAGAATCTTGGAAAAAGGAAACTACTTTTTGAGTGACGCTAATAAGGAAGGGGGAAACTCTAAAAATTTTCGCTTTTTTTTCACTAAATTTTTCACATAAAGATATAACTTCATTTGAATCCCATGCTTTGGGACCTACTAATGGCAATGATGTTCTGTGAGTTTTTGGATTATTTACTGCTGCTACAACAACTTTGGCCATATCTTGTGTATTCATATAAGCAATTTTAGTTGGAGTTCCACTCATCCACACTGCTTGACTATCCAAGATTGGGATTGCGAATTGACCAATAACTCCTTGCATAAAAGCTGCACATTTGAAGATTGTATAGTCTAAATCAGATTTTTCAAGAAGTTTTTCAGTGCAAAATTTAATGTCCATTAAAGGAACATTCCTAAACTTTTCTGTTAGAAGTATAGAAAGGAATATTACCCTTTTTACGTTTAAAGATTCGCAAGCATTGAATAAGTTAAGTTTTCCATCCCAATCAATTTCATAAATACTTTTAGGATCATCTGGCCTACTAGTCGCTGCATCAATAACTACTTCAATATCTTGCAATGCATATTCGATATCAGAAGAATTTAATAAATTACCTTTTGTTAGCTCACAACCCCATTCTTGTAGAAAGGAAGCTTTTCTTGGATTTCTTACAAAGCATCTTACTTCATGTCCTTTTTCTATAGCTTGCTTTGCTATTTGTCTACCAAGTGTCCCTGTTGCTCCTACTAAAAGAATCTTCATACTTAAGATTTACTTAACTTTAAGACCATAACTCAAATTGTGATGTATCCGTGAGAATCAGTCTCCCTGAAACTTTAATAACAAAGCACCACCAACTAATCCTATTGGTATCAGTATCCAAAAGACTGCTGCAATACTAAAAATTTCTTTAGCCATAGTAAAATTGAATGATTACTATAATTTACATTCAAAATACATTTATTTGTTAAAAATGTAGATAATTCAAATATCTTGAAAATTTTTTGAATATATGAATAATAATTTAAAAAAAAATATAAACATCCCTAATTACTGGAATTGGAATGGTTTTAAAATTTGTTGGAGTGTCACAGGCGAAGAAAATGAGATTCCAATTATCTTTCTCCATGGATTTGGAGCAAGTCGAAAACATTGGAGAAACAATTTAGAGTATTTTGCGAAAAAGAATTTTGCCTCTTATTCTTTGGATTTAATAGGATTTGGGGATTCAGATCAACCTGGGATTAGACAAATCGGAAAATTAAATAATGAGATTTGGTGTGATCAAGTGAAAGACTTTATTGCACAGGTAATAAGACCAAAGAATTCTGGGAAAGTAATTCTTATTGGCAATTCCCTAGGATCACTAGTTGCTTTAACGTGTGCTGTTTCATTAGAGGATCAGATTGCAACAGTTATTGCATCGCCTTTGCCAGATCAAATTCAAGAAAATAAAAAGTCCATAACAAAAAAATCATCATTTAAGAAATTTCAAGATAGATTCATAACAATATTTTTTTTGTTTTTCCCTTTGGAGATTATTTTATTTTTAATAACTAAATTAGGGGTTATTAAACTGGGACTAAATTTTGCCTATTTTAAAAAAGATTATATTGATCGCGAACTAATAGATTTGGTAACAAAACCAGTTTTAAGGAGAACTTCAGCTAGATCATTAAGAGCAATGTGTATTGGAATGTCTTCTAGAGATGAAAAATTTAAAGCTTCTTTCCTTTTGAGAAAACTTAGCGCCTCAAAAAAAGTTCCTTTTTTATTAATTTGGGGCGAAAAAGATAATTTCATACCTTTGTTTGTTGGTAAAAAGATTGCAAATTTCCATAGATGGGTAAAATTAAAAATAGTATCCAATTCAGGGCATTGTATCCATGATGAAGACCCTTCAGTATTCAATAGAATTTCTTATGAATGGATTAGAGATTTAAAAACCTTTTAAAATATGAAACATACATTATCAGTTCTTGTAGAAGATGAATCTGGAGCCTTGAGTAGAATCTCAGGTCTCTTCGCTAGAAGGGGATTCAACATAGATAGCCTTGCAGTAGGACCTGCAGAATCTAAAGGGATTTCAAGGTTAACAATGGTAGTGGAGGGTGATGATGAAACTCTTCAACAAATGACTAAGCAACTTAATAAGTTATTTAATGTTTTGGGAGTCGTAGATTTTACTAATCTCGCAGCTGTTGAAAGGGAATTGATGTTACTAAAAGTTTCATCGAAAGAAGATACTAGGAGTAATATCCTTGATATAGTACAGATCTTCCGTGCAAAAGTTGTTGATGTATCAGATATGGCCTTAACTCTCGAGGTAGTTGGAGATCCTGGGAAGTTAGTTGCTCTAGAGAAATTACTCGAGCCATACGGCATCCTTGAAATAGCGAGGACTGGTAAGGTAGCTCTTAAACGCTCTTCAGGAGTTAATACAGAAATGTTGAAAATAAATAAATATTCTCTAGAAATTTAATTAGAAATCTGGACTGCCTTAATGTAGTCTTCTTTATTGATTTTTTCGATTACGTCTAATCCTTTAATAATCTTTCCAAAAATCGAATATCTTCCATCTAGTTCTGGGATCTTAGTCGTTACAAAAAAAAATTCAGTAGATGAAGACTTATCCTTACCGCTTTTAACCATAGCGATTGATCCACTCTCAAAAGTATTAACTAAATTTACTGTTTCACTAGGATTTTTTATTTGATAGTTATATCTCGGTTTTACTTCTTCTTTGAATTTTATTTCTAAAGGTATTGTTGGACTTGTCTTATTCAGGTTTTGTTTTCGTTCTATATAAGATTTATTTTCTGGATTAACGCCGCCATGTATAAATTTTATTTGGGGATAGTTTATTATTTTATAAAATTTTTGATTTACATAAATATTATTTTCTATGTTTTCCAGAAAATTTGATACTGTTACTGGGTTATCTTTACCAAATAATTTTACCTCGAAATCACCTTTTGAAGTTTTAAAATTAACCACCTTATTACTCTTAATACAACTAAATTTAAGTTTTTTGCAGTAATAATTTGGATCAATCTTACTTTTATAACTACAAGCTTGAACCAAAAACAAAACCTGTATAAAAGATAATGTTTTTAAAAAATATTTTTTTTTTATTTTAGGCCCTCCAAATTAACATCTAAAAATTTAGCTAGACGAGCTCCTTCTTCTTCAACCTGAAGCAGTGGTTTTAGTTCACCTGCACCGCTTAAAGGGAGAGGTTTTTTTCTACCTTTTAATACTAGAGCAATTCTTCTTCTAGGATTAAATCCCTCACTTATATCCAACTTAACAGATTTAATTTCATCAAAATTTAATTTAACTTCAACATCTTTAAATAATCCCTTTCTTTTTATTTCTACAGATTTTGAAGATTTATCAAAATAATTACTTCCTGAACCAAAGTTTATGTAAACCAAATACCACAAGTAAACATTTAATAAATTAGCTATTATTCCGTATGCTCCCATTATTATTCCTTGAGGGATAAACAACAAAGTTGAAGGATTTCCTAAAGGTAATAAATCCCTTCCTGTGTAGCTGGATATAGAGGCCAAAAGAAAACCAAAACCTCCTATAGTCAACATTCCTCCAATAATATAATTTGAAATTTTTCTTGATCCACCAATTTTTTGTTCGATTTTATCGAATGACGTGAGGTCTGAATTCATTTTTATCTTTTTTTAGAGCCTAATTCAGATAATTTAACAAACTAAGGGAGTATTCTTACCTAATTTTTAATAAAAAAGTCAGGAAAGCTTTACAAGGCATTTCAGATATACAAATATTTCCCCACATTACTCTCAATCTTTGTTACAGTCACTGCGTATCCCGAAGCTAAAAACGATTTCTCATGACGATCGCAGTTGGTAGCGCCCCACAAAGAGGATGGTTTGATGTCCTCGATGATTGGTTGAAGCGCGACCGCTTTGTATTTATTGGTTGGTCCGGACTACTTCTACTTCCTTGTGCATATCTTGCTATAGGTGGTTGGTTCGTCGGAACAACATTTGTTACCTCTTGGTACACACATGGAGTTGCAAGCTCATACCTTGAAGGTTGTAACTTTTTAACAGCAGCTGTAAGTACCCCTGGTGATGCCATGGGACACAGTCTTCTATTTTTATGGGGTCCTGAAGCCCAAGGTAGTTTCGTAAGATGGCTACAGCTTGGTGGACTTTGGAACTTCGTTGCATTACATGGAGTATTTGGCCTAATTGGTTTTATGCTTCGTCAATTTGAAATTGCTGGCCTTGTTGGAATTAGACCTTACAACGCTTTAGCATTCTCAGCAGTAATTGCAGTATTTACAAGTATTTTCCTTATTTATCCTTTAGGACAGCATAGTTGGTTCTTCGCACCTTCATTCGGTGTTGCTGCAATCTTCCGTTACATTCTGTTCATCCAAGGTTTTCACAATATTACTTTAAATCCATTCCACATGATGGGTGTTGCTGGAATTCTTGGTGGTGCTCTACTTTGTGCTATTCACGGAGCTACAGTACAAAACACTTTGTATGAAGATACAAGTATTTATACAGATGGTAAGGTTCAAAGTTCAACTTTTAGAGCTTTTGACCCTACTCAAGAAGAAGAAACCTATTCAATGATTACAGCGAATAGATTCTGGAGTCAAATCTTCGGTATTGCTTTCTCAAACAAGCGTTTCTTACATTTCTTGATGCTATTTGTACCTGTTATGGGTATGTGGACATCTTCAATTGGTATTGTCGGCTTAGCACTAAACTTAAGGGCTTATGATTTTGTAAGCCAAGAAATCCGTGCAGCAGAAGATCCAGAATTTGAAACTTTCTATACAAAAAATATACTTTTGAACGAAGGTATGCGAGCATGGATGTCTTCTGTGGATCAACCACACGAAAACTTTGTATTCCCTGAGGAGGTTCTTCCACGTGGAAACGCCCTTTAATAATTTATTAAGAGCTCCAAACCAAAGTATTGAGGAAACTGGTTATGCCTGGTATGTAGGTAACGCTAGATTAATCAATTTATCTGGACGTTTATTAGGAGCTCACATTGCTCACTCTGGACTAATAGTCTTTTGGGCGGGAGCAATGATGCTCTTTGAGGTTAATCATTTTACTTTTGATAAACCAATGTGGGAGCAAGGTTTAATCTGTATGCCACACGTTGCAATGTTTGGCTATGGAATAGGCCCAGGTGGTGAAGTTACTGATATCATGCCTTTCTTCCAAGCAGGCGTGGTTCATTTGATAGCTTCCGCTGTACTTGGTTTTGGTGGTATTTACCATTCATTAGCAGGTCCAGAAAAACTTGAAGAAGATTTTCCATTTTTCTCAACTGATTGGAGAGATAAAAATCAAATGACAAATATCCTTGGATATCATTTGATTGTTCTAGGTGTTGGTGCATTAGCATGGTCAGTAAACTGGTGTTTTATTGGCGGTGCATATGACACATGGGCACCTGGTGGTGGTGAAGTCAGACTTGTAAACCCAACTTTAGATCCAAGAGTTATTCTTGGTTATCTATTCAGATCTCCATGGGGAGGAGCTGGTTCAATAATCGGTGTTAACTCCATTGAAGATATTGTTGGTGGACATGTTTATGTTGGTATTACTGCAATTATTGGAGGAATATTCCACATCTTTACCAAACCTTTTGGATGGGCAAGAAGAGCATTCATCTGGAACGGCGAAGGACTATTAAGTTATGCACTTGGTGGAATTTGTGTAGCAAGTTTCATTGCCTCAACATTCATCTGGTTTAACAACACTGCTTACCCTTCAGAGTTTTATGGCCCAACAAATGCTGAAGCTTCACAAGCCCAAAGCTTTACTTTCCTAGTGAGAGATCAAAGAATTGGAGCTAACGTAGGTTCAACAATGGGACCAACAGGTCTAGGTAAGTATCTCATGAGATCTCCTACTGGTGAAATTATATTTGGTGGTGAAACAATGAGATTTTGGGATTTCAGAGGGCCATGGTTAGAGCCTTTAAGGGGACCTAACGGACTAAGCCTTGAAAAAATCCAAAATGATATTCAGCCTTGGCAGGTAAGAAGAGCAGCTGAATATATGACTCATGCTCCTAACGCTTCTATCAACTCTGTTGGTGGAATCATTACAGAGCCTAATGCTGTTAACTTCGTTAACTTAAGACAATGGTTAGCTGCAGCTCAATTCTTCCTAGGATGGTTTACATTCATCGGTCACCTTTGGCATGCTGGACGTGCTAGAGCGGCCGCTGCAGGTTTCGAAAAAGGAATCGACAGAAAGAGTGAACCAGCTCTAGAAATGCCTGATTTAGATTAATTTCTACTTCAACAAAAAAAGCCCTATCTTTAGATAGGGTTTTTTTTTGCTCAATTTTATTATCTATATAAATTTTCTCTAAGCCATGGCAAACTTAATCCCATTACATTACTGAAGCAACCCTCTATTTTGTCTATATATTTACCGCCTATACCTTCCAAGGCAAATCCTCCGGCGCAGTATAAAGGTTCATTTGTATCTACATAACTCTTGATTTCCCAATCTTCCAAATTAGAAAAATAAACTTTTGAACTTACTGTTTTTTTTCTTATTTCAGTTATTTTAAAAATTTTGGAAGTTGAATCAAAACTCCCAATTATTAGAGTATGACCAGTATGTAAAAATCCAGATTCTCCAGACATTTTTTTCCATCTAATAAAGGCTTCCTCTTTATTAAATGGTTTTCCATAAGCTTCACCTTTAAATTCAAAAATTGAATCGCAACCAAGTATTTCCAAAGGACCATAATTAAATTCTTCGGGTAATGATATGTTTTGAATATTTTCAGATAAACTATTAGCCTTTTGAAAAGATAATTCCAAAGCTAGATTAAATATATTCTTTTCTTGAATAGTAGTTTCATCAAAGTTACTTGATATTTGGATAAATTCGATTTGACAATTTTCTAGTAATTTCTTTCTAGATTGAGAAGCAGAGGCTAGAATTAACACAAATTTTTAATCAAATTATAATTCAATTTACTAATTAATAATTTGTAAAATTAATATAAATTACTAATGGAATTAGAAGAAAAATTACATGAAATTAAGAAACCAATAATGGTCCTAGGCACTTCTAGTGGGGCAGGGAAATCTTTAACAGTTACTGCTATTTGCAGGATTCTTAAAAATTTAGGAGAAGAGCCAATACCTTTTAAAGGACAAAACATGAGTAACAACGCATGGGTTGATTGGGAAGGTGGGGAAATGGCATATTCACAGGCTCTTCAAGCCTTTGCTTGTGGTATTAATCCATCTGCAGAGATGAATCCAATTTTATTAAAACCACAAGGTAATTCAACAAGTGAGGTCATTCATCTTGGCAAAAGTATAGGAATAACAACTGCTAAAGACTACTACAAAGATTGGTTTATTCCGGGGTGGGAAATAATTAAAAAAAGTTTAAAGTCTATTTACGAAAGGAATCCGAATTGCCGTTTAATTATCGAAGGAGCTGGGAGTCCTGTAGAGATGAATTTAATGCATAGAGATCTGACTAATTTAAGAGTTGCTAAATATTTAAATGCAAATTGTATTTTGGTTACTGATATTGAGAGGGGAGGCGTATTTGCACAAATAATTGGTACTCTTGAATTAATGAAGCCTGAAGAAAAGAAGCTTATTAAGGGAATTATCATAAATAGATTCAGAGGAGACCTTTCATTATTTGAAGATGGGAAAAAATGGATAGAGAATAAGACTCAAATCCCTGTTATTGGCATTATTCCATGGTTAAATGATTCATTTCCTCCAGAGGATTCTTTAGATTTAATAGAAAAAAAATCACTTTCTAAAAATCCTGAAATCTCAGTTGGAATTATAAAATTACCATCTATCAGCAACTTCTCGGATTTTGATCCACTAGAAAATGAAGAAACAATATTTATTGAATGGATAAGAAAATCGCAAAACCTAAGTAAGTATGACTTCATTATTCTGCCGGGTAGTAAACAAACGATTAAAGATCAAATATTTCTTGAAAATTCTGGCTTATCTAAGGACATAAGGGACTATTCAAATAACGAAGGAAATATTATTGGAATATGTGGAGGTTTACAAATGTTAGGGACTACACTTGAAGATCCGTATTTTAAAGAGGGTTCCAAAAATTATTCTGAACAAAAAATTAAAGGAATTGGATTATTACCATTAAAAACTACTTTCTTTAAAAAAAAATTAACACGTCAAATTAACTCTAAATCTAAATGGCCATGCCAATCAGAAATTAATGGATTTGAAATTCATAATGGTCAAACTGTATTAGATAACCTTCAAAGTTCATTAAAGATTAATCCTATTTTTGAAGATTCAGATCTTGGTTGGTACAAAAAAAATAATAAAGGAGGAACTATTGCAGGAACATACATTCATGGGATCTTTGAAAATGACAGTTGGAGAGCGCAATATATTAATTTAATAAGGAAGAGTAAAAATCTACCAATATTAAATAGAAAATCAATATCTTATAAAGAGAAGAGACAATCCATTATTGATAATCTTGCGAATGAATTCCACAAACATTTAAATCTTAAATCATTTTTAAGTTGAAAAAAACAAAAAATATAAAAGTAATATGGCCAAACAATAAAGAAACTTTTGTTTCAGATGGTGATGACTGGTTTTCTTCTGCTGAAAAAGCAGGTTTAGAGATCCCTACTGGCTGCCTCACAGGAAGTTGTGGAGCATGTGAAATTGATGTAAATGGTGAAACAGTAAGGGCTTGTATAAGTGGAATTAAAAATAATAAAAAATGTAAGTTAGAGGTTTCTTTAACTACAGACCCTTTTTGGGAAAAATAAATTTCACTAAACATTACCTATTATTAGATAAAGGAAAAGATAGTAAAAAAATGATCCAAAAAATGTGTTTATTAGAATAACCTTCTTTTTGATTTTTGACGAGGCAATAATATAGCTACCCAAAACATGAGGCAGGATTGGGAAAGATCTAATGATTAAAACATAAAAAGATCTAAAAGTAATATTGTCAAAAAATTTATAAAGATTATTTTTTTCTGGTTTTTTTAAAAATAATATATTTCTAGAAAATTTAAATTTAATTTTCCTCAGAATAAGAACTTGAATTACACTTAAAATTGTTAAAGTAGGAGAAAAAAATAAAACATAATTCAACCCAAAAATCTTTAATAATATAAAATCAAAAATAATTGATAGTGGGAGGCCTAATAATATAGAAACTATATTTAAAGTAATCAAATATTTGTATTGAATATTATTAAATAAGGATTCAAGATCGTAGTTATACTTCAATATTAGAGCAAAAAAATAAACCCCTAAATAGGTAAAAAATATTTTAAAAATTACTGATTTATAATTTAGATTTCTTTTACTCATATGCGATGAACATTAATAATGATTATCAAAACGTACAGAACAAATCCCATCTTTCCTAAAGGGGAGATTGTAGAACCAAACCGGAGATATTAAGAAAGCAACTCATTTTATCCACTATCAAATTTTTTATAGAGAATCCTTTAAACGTTACAGGAAAATAAATAGAAGTAGTAAATTTGGTAAAAAAAAGCCCCTTTAATGGGGCCTTTTATGGTTTAACTAAAAAAGTGTTTCCTTGTTTCCACTGTTTCAGTAAAACCACTCCTTCACACTTGTTTAAAGTATTTCATTAAATTGTTTTTCGTGGAAGGGATAAATGGAATGTTACTTAACTGTCACATGTACCAGTTTCCCATTTTTGGACATAATAAAAACACTAATTCAGAGAAAAGGATTTTTACTTATCAGAGATTAAAGTGCGAAGAGTTTCTAATTTGTACAACTTACTGGGGAAATATATAAAGTATCTAAAATATAAATTACGAATTCTTTTCCCAAAACAGATAAATATTAGAAAACTGATTTTTAGTATCTACTATTGCGGTACTTGTTGAAATCAACTTCCATCCTGCAGAATTACGTTTTTTTATAATTGCTGCAAGTTCGTTTTCTTGTCTTTGAGTATTTGCATTGCCAACTGCGTAATATATATCAAGATCATTTTCTAATTTTTCCATTTTTAAAGTGATGCTTTTTCAGAGTTAATATTACTCAATCTTTCATCGTTAATGGAAAAGATTAGATAGGGTATTGGTAAATAAGACTTGCATGGTATTACCTTCACCCCAAATTGCGATTGGATTACTGCTTATAAGTATTGGAATAGTAGTTACTTTTGATATCAAAATTGATCAATTTAAAAGTAAAGATTAAAAAAAGTTGAATATCTGAGAAAATAACTATATTTATTTGATCAGATAATAATCTTAATTAGATTAAGAATAAAAAACATCCTGCAATAAATCCACTTAAATGCCCTAATAGACTTACACCTGGAAAAAAAGAGAATATCAAACCTATAAGGCATATTGTCTTTAACATTTTTTGAACTTCATAATTGGACTTAAAACCAATTTCTTTACCTAGAAAATATTTCTTTCCATAAAAAGAAGTTAATAGTAAGAATCCAAATAAAGCATAAATTATTCCGCTAAATCCTAAAGCGGCATAATTCGGATAGATATTAAAGTACGATAAGATCTTTTCACAAACCCAGATAATTAAAAAATTTAAAAAAGAACAAATTAAAATAAATTTCAAATAAAAAAATCTGCTTTCGATTCCAAGTCTCATCAAAAAATATCTAGTAATAATTATCCCACCAAGATTACTTAATAAGTGATTTAAATCTGCATGGATTAGGATTGAGGTGAAAATTCTATAGGGTTGATCACTAATTAATCTTGGTACAAAGTAAAAATATTCTTTATCAAGAACACCAATTAAATCTGTAAAAATAAAAACTGAAATTAAAAAAATTCCTGTTATAAAATACTGCCAATCAAATTTAGATATTGAATTATTAATAGCCATGTTTTCTTTAGTTTTATACCAGAAGAATATCTACTTACTTAGAAGAAAAGACACTAAAAGGGTATTTTGAATGTCTTGAATTTATATTATCTTTAGTAAAATTTGCAATGAGAACTTGTTGGGTGATCTATGCATTCTTTTTCCCAATAATCTTGTCTTGGATCTTTTGGTAGTTGATAATTAAAATCATGCATTCTCCAAATATCTGAAGTTGCATTTTTTAGGGCAGTGAATGGAGTGGTTAGTCTCATAAAACCTCCTTTATCTCTACTACATAATTATCCTCCTATTCAATAGAAATTAATAGAGTATTAATACCCGAGTATTAGTGCTTCGTGGTTGTAAAACTATCTTCTCTTTTTGAAATGAGTAAGGTACAAATTAGAGTAATTAGCTAGAACTAAAAGCAATAATAAAAAAGTATTTAAATAGTTCAACTTAATTTTTAAAATTTAATTACTCTTTAATCTATCGTCAAATAATTAGAGAGGGAACACTTAGCTTTAACTTTTATGAGTAACCCGCCAAAAACCTTTTAAAATTCGCGGAACAACCTCGCCAACAGCAACTATTCTTTCAGATTAACTCTAAGAATTAGTTTTAGAATTTTGATAAAAGCGAAATTAATTAATAGCTATAAATTCAGGGAAATTTGTTTAAATTTATCGTCCGTGAAATGGGACGATTTGAAATCTTACGGAAAGGTTGAAATTACATCTCAAACCATAAAAGCAGTTGTAGGAAGACTACGGACAATATTTCCCGCAAAAGAAGAAACATCCACCAACACATCCACCAACACCAATAAAAATAAAAACCATTTATACAAAAATTGATCTTTCTTAGAAATCTTATCTATAACTGCCATTTGAATTAGAACTCAAAAAATTAAAAGTGCTAATTACCCTATTAAACCGGAGAGGGTGGGATTCGAACCCACGAATAGTTACCTATTAAACGATTTCGAGTCGTTCGCTTTCGACCACTCAGCCACCTCTCCCATATTTAAAATATAAATTAAAAAATTTATACTAAAAATATATTTAGATTTTTGTTAATTCCAACCAGTTTCTTTCATTATTTCTATTGCCTTACTATTGAATTTGCCAATTTCTTTTATAGTCACATTATCTGGAGTGAAATCTCCAAATTTACTAACAATTCTATTTTGACTTGATTCCTTTAAAGGGTGCTCATAAGTTTTATTAGCTAAACCTTGACTACCTTCACTAGAAGCTAAATATTCAAGAAGTTTAATAGCCTCAGTCTTGTTTTCTGCATATTTATATACGCCCCCAGCAGTTATATTTACATGCGCAGGATTGGGTATTATTAATTTTATTTTTTCTGCTAAAGAAGCATCTCTTGGGCCTTTAACTCCATCAAGCATCCTTGCGACATAATAATGATTAACGATTCCAATACCGCACGTTCCCTGCCCTACAGCTCTTATTAATGAAGAATCTCCAGAAAAATAGGGAGTGGAGACATTTGATATCAAACCCTTAAGCCAAATTTTTGTTTGGCCAACGCCTTTCTTTGCTATTTGATTAGAAACCAAAGATTGATTATAAGGACTTTTTCTATTTCTTAGACATACTTTTCCTTTAAAAGAAGGATTGGTTAGATCCTCAAAATTTTTGATTTTTGTAATATCCACAATATCCGGATTTGTGATGATTACCCTTAATCGCCTAGTAAGGCCAAACCATTTATTTCTAGGATCTCTTAAATTATTTGGAACACTATTTTCTAGAATATTTGAATTAATTTTTTGAAATAAATTTGCCTTTGATGCATTTTCAATTCTTGCTGCATCAACAAGAATTACTAAATCAGCCTGAGAATTTTTACCCTCTCTTTTTAAGCGCTCAATTATAGCTTTTCCATCTGTTTCTATATATCTAACTTTGATGCCAGTTTGTTCTTGAAATTTTTGATAAACCTCTTTATCTGTATTGTAATGTCTACCAGAAAATAACCTAACCTCTTTCTCTGCAGAATTTACAGGTTGATTATTTAGAAGTAGCGATAATGTCACTGAAGTAAAAAATAGCTTTTTTAAATAATTCTTTAATTTCATTTATTAAGATTGTTATTTTTGTTACCTTACAACAAAAATTTGGTAGAAATAATCCAAAAATAAAAAATCACATTGTCATGTATATTTCTTTACCTTAGGAAATGACATTCTGATACTTTCGAGATATAAATCTTACTTTACTAAGGGAAAGCCCATGCGTTCCCTCTCTAGTATCCATGAAGACGCGACTTCTCTAGCTAACTTTCTGATTTTTTCTATATACTGGGCACGATCAGTTACTGATATTACGCCTCTAGCATCAAGCAAATTAAAGCTATGACTACACTTTAAAACATAATCAAGCGCGGGGTAAGTTAGCTTCTTTTCAATTAATGAATTTGCTTCATCTTGATATATCTCAAATAATTTTCTGAGATTTTCAGGATTTGATTCAGAGAAATTATATGAACATTGACCTTTTTCAAATTCAAGCCAAATATCGCTGTATTTCAGATCTTTATTCCAATTTAAGTCCCAGATACTTTCTTTATCCTGCAAAAACATTGCAATTCTCTCTAAACCGTATGTAATTTCAATTGGTATTGGTTGACAATCAACTCCCCCGCATTGTTGAAAATAAGTGAATTGAGTAACTTCCATTCCGTCTAGCCATACTTCCCAACCTACGCCCCAAGCTCCAAGAGTTGGCGACTCCCAATTATCTTCAACAAATCTTATGTCATGATTTTTAGCCTCTATTCCAAGAGATTCCAGAGATTTCAAATATTTTTCTTGGATCCCATCTGGGGAAGGCTTAATTATTACTTGATATTGAAAATAATGTTGTGCACGATTAGGGTTATCACCAAATCTTCCGTCTGTGGGTCTTCTACATGGCTCAGCATATGCAACAGACCAAGGTTCGGGTCCAATTGCCCTCAAAAAAGTATGAGGACTCATTGTACCAGCACCCTTTTCAGTATCATATGGCTGCATAATTAAACAACCCTCTTTGGACCAAAAATTATTTAAATTTTGAATTATATCCTGAAAAAACATCAAATTTTAAGAAGTTTAGAATTTAGATCAATGCCATTAAACATAATAACAAAACTTAAAACAAAAAATATTTTTAACTCTAATTTCTATGAAGCATTATCTGGTATTTGGATAGCATAAAACTTAATCCAATATAAACATAAATTAGAAATTAATCATGAAAAAAAATCTAATGGCAAAGGTCCAAAAGTATTAGATTCTTCTGCATCTTCATCATATTGGCAAGTTATTAAAATTCCTTCTCCCAGACCATTCTCAGATCTAACAAAAACATTACCAGTTTTTTGGTTGCCTTTTAAAAAAACATATCCATCAGCATGAAGCGAATCTAAATTACCAAATTTTATTGAGGAATATTTATTAGAAATTGATTTCAGTGCTTCAATAGCTTTGGTATCAGAAGCTGCCATTATTCCTATTGTTATCCAATCGGCATTATAAATATTAGTTTCTAATTCTATTAATAGTTTTTTTTCTTGACTACTGCTTAAATGAGGAGCAGTTCTAAGACTGTTTAAATCAGCTAATTTATTTATTTCCATTAAATTAGTACCTAAAATAATAAATTATTAACCAAAGGTTCTTCCATTCCAAGCCCATAATGAAGCGGGCACATCCTCGAAAGAAATATAAATTTTATCTATTGGAATTCCAATTTTTTCATAAACAAAATTAGATATTTGCTTTGCCATCTCTGAAGGATTTAAAGAGCCTATCGACTTAATTTCTAAAAAACAACAAGGTCTTTCATCATCAAAATACATTTCTAAATTATCATCTAACTTAGCCATAACAAATCTTTTTGATTTATTTGTTAAAGACGCGACTAATATTGAAATTTCTTCAAGTAATTTCTTCTTATCCTCTATTTTTGCTGAAGTAGAAACATTAATATAAGGCATATTTATGCAGCTAAATTATCTTTTTGAAAATCATTTTGTAGATTAAAAGTTTTATTTTTTAAAACTTTTTTTGATGAAAGATATGCCATATCGTATTGACTTATTCCGTTTTTATAGGGATTGAAAAGGGCATTTTTAGATCTACTTTTTTTGCTCCTTTTGAATTCAATCATTTTTACAAAATTATTAATTATTAATTTAACTTTTTTTTAATAGATGTCTAGCTTTTTTAAAAATCTTTAATTAATTAAATGCAAAATATATTTCTGAATCACAATATGAATAACTATTTATTAAATTTGAATTAGATCACTTAATAATCGTTTTGGAAGTTCTAAATAATTATCAAAGAAAAAAACTTGATGAGAGCAATGATGAAGAGTTTTATTCTAACCCAAAATTTGTTTATCATTTAGATGCGAACTTCAGGCAATATCTATCAAATGTTTATAAAAAAGAAATTTCAGACAATTCAACTGTCCTAGATTTAATGTCCAGCTGGGATAGTTACTTACCTCAAGAGAAAAAATATAAAAAAGTTATTGGGCATGGATTAAACAAACAAGAACTTGAGAAAAATAAAATTTTTGATACTTATTGGATACAAAATTTCAATTTAAATCAAGAAATTCCTTTAGGTAATGAAAGTGTTGATTTCTGTTTAATGGTCGCAGCTTGGCAATATTTACAATACCCAGAAAATTTATCTAGAGAAATCGTAAGAATTTTGAGTAATGATGGCAAGTTTATAATATCTTTTTCAAATAGAGCATTTTGGCATAAGGCTCCCAACATTTGGACTTCATCCACTGAAGAAGAGAGAATTAAATATGTAAGAAAAGTCTTAATATCAAACGGATTTAATGAGCCAAGAATAATTAAAAAGTTTAATGAACCAGTCCAAAATATCTTCAATTTTTTTAGTAAAGACCCATTTTATTGCTTGATTGCAAGTAAAAAGTAAATAATACCTTTACTGCATTTCAGATAAAGCTTTGAACAAAGATCTATAGCCATACTTTTAAATTTTTACTAATATTGGATAGATAATATTAAAAATATGGGCTCTAAAAGAGAAAAATATCCTGAAAAATGCCCTTGGGATCTAGGACCTAATCAACACTTAGCTAAAGAAGAAAACTGGACTTTAAGATTAGGTGAAGCAAACGTGTGTTTTAGCAAAAACAAATTAGACAATAATTATTTTCATGTAATTAGTAATGAAAATGAAGAACAAATTTTAGCCTTCAGAGCAAGACTTCTTTATCAAAAACTACTTGATAAAGGATTTAGATTGGTTGAATAAAAAACTTATTTCAATAAACTTAAATCCTCGAAAACAAACTTTTGTATTTCTTCTTCTTGATTTTGGTTTAAATATTTTATTGATCTCGAATTTAAAATCCAATAATCTTTTTTACCTATATTTATAAATTCATCTTTGTATTCAATTTTTTGAGAATTTGATTCTAGGGTTTTTGGATTAATTTGTTGACTAGTATATTTCTTACTAAGAAAACCAACTCCAGTATCAAAAAATTCCTCAACAAAAATCTCAATAATTGTTCCATGAATTTTTCTATAAACCATATTAATACAATCATCTTTAACCCTATACTTATCTCCTTCATTTCTCCCAGAAACATTCATTTCAATCCCATTTTCAGAACTTTTAAGTAAATTAAAATTATTTTCTGAATGAACTGAATTAAATTCTCTTTTTACCCTGTGAATACACACTTCAAACAATTGAGAAGCAATACTTTTCTTTATGTTTTCTTCATCTATATTTTTAATCTCAGGTTTAAAGTCTTCACCTAATAAGAACTCACCCTCATAAGAATTATCTTCAAATAAATAAGTACACTTGCCTTTATAGCCTTTGAAATCAGTATTCCATGTATATCTTTTTTCATAAGCATTTTTAAAAATATCTTTGCAACTCTGTTCTTTTAAATTTTTCATTATTTTTAAGATTTACAAGCAATCATACAAAAAGGCATCTCTAATTGGAATAGAAAGTTTTAATTTATTAAATTGACTATTTTTTTAGGTTTTTTGTCAAAAATTTAAGCCAAAGAGGGGATTTCACCTTTAAGCTGAGAAGCCCATGCCTCAAGACGCGAATCGGTCAAATCAGATTCACTATCCTCATCAAGAGGTAATCCACAAAAGCTTTCCCCTATAACACTTTTAGATTCATCAAATGTATAAGAAGATTTATCTACGTAACCGACCATTTCAGCGCCTGCTTTTGTGAAGTAGCTATGAAGTTCTTCCATTGCATCACAATAATTTTCAGTATAGGTAGAAGAATCTCCTAAACCAAAAATTGCTACTTTTTTTCCTGATAAATTTAGTTTGCCTATATCTTCTAATATTGAATCCCACGAAGTTCCAGATCTCTCCTCGTCCGCTCCAGTATTCCAAGTTGGCAGGCCACAAATAATACCTTCAAGATTTTCAAATTCTGAAAGATCATCAACATCTGATACATCTTTTGGTGATTCTGCTGAAGGAATAAAGTTGTGAAGACGATCTGCGACATCTTCAGTTTTTCCAGTTGTAGTTGCGTAATAAATTCCTACTGTCATAAATTTAAATTGTTTTCTTTAAAATAATAGAAACAAACAAACAAAAAATTTCTCCAAAAAAGACTTTTTCAAGTTAAATTTTATACTAATAAAGGTAAGAAAAAGCTTTTAAAAATAATCTACTCAAAAATCTTTAAGCATGAATAGTAAAACTTCTGATAACAATCTAAATAAAATCATTGATGAATACAAATTTAATGGGCAGAAAAAGTTTAAATTAATTATTTTATTTGGTTTATTAGGAGATTTTGATAGCTTTGAATATGCAATAAATTTGAAAAATTACATCAATAAGAATCAAGATAAAAATTTAGATATTTTTGCAATTGCTATTGGGAACCAAAGTGGTAAAGATAAATTCTGTAAATTTACTGGCTTTAACAAAGAAAATTTAATAGTAGTTTCTGATAATCAAATCCATAATAATCTAAAAGTCTCAAGAGGATTAGATATTGGTTTAGGCGGTTGGATCAATATGCTTTTGATGTTATCAGGGATAAATTCCTTTAAAACTATTAAAGAAGTTATTAGAGGTTATACTGGCGACCGAAAAGCAAAGCAAATTTATTCAGAAGTTGACAAAATTGATGTATTAAAATTTTTAAAATTTTCAGGTAATTCTTTTAAAAAGGTTTTCGGGGATGGTTATTTAAGACCATTTGAATTAGCAACATTTAGACTAAATAATATGAATGAAATAATTCAAAATTGGAGTGATTATATTCTTAATGAAGAATACCTTCCTCAAAGAGGGGCTTCTTTTCTTTTGAATAATAACAATCAAATTATTTATAAATTTTTTTCAAACGATGTGCTTGGATATTCATCAAATATGAGGGATCCATTAGGATTTTTGACTAACTTAATTAAAGAATAGTTTTTAAAATATTTTTATGAATGTAGATATATTTGGATATTTTGCAGCGATTTTAACAACAGCAGCATTTCTACCTCAATTGATAAAAACTTTAAAAACAAAAAAGGCAGATGATGTTTCTTTGACAACATTAATAATGTTTATTATCGGTGTTTTGTCTTGGATTATTTACGGTTATAAAATTTCTTCTACACCAATACTGATAGCAAATTTAATTACCCTGATCTTAAATTTATTGATATTAATCTCTAAAATATATTTTTCAAAAAACTAAAATAAGTAATAATTTTTTTAAAAGTAATAAACTTTCATTTTATTACTTAAATCTTGATTAAAATAGAAAAAAAATTTACTGATTTTGAAAACTTCAAAATGCTGGGTTTGGTTTAAAGGAAGCCTTAACAATGGCGGATATTGGAAAGAAGGTTTTACATGTACTTTTGATGAGAATCCAGGAGTTTTAATAGAAAGTCCTGCTTATGTAACTTGTCGGGTTCCTACATGGAGAGTTTTGACTAAAGAACCAGAAAATTTATATAAATCTCCTCTAATTCCTGAAAAAGCAATTTGGAAAATAATTTAAATTCTCAATTAACAAAAAAAACTTTTTGACTGCACTACGGCGAGTTAAGATTGCTTTAATAAATATTTAATTAATACCATCTACTCACTATTTATAAATATTATTCCTTTTTTAATCTTTGGTTTTCTTCTGGGGAAAAAGAATCCGAAGATTTCAAAATATATAGCAAGACCTCTCATAAGATTTGGCATTCCATTAAGTGTAATGGGTCTCCTATTAAAGGAGGGTATAGATATAAACCTAATTAAAAGTGCATTTTTAGCATTTTCTGTAATTGGATTTTTAATAACTTTAATAAATATAATCCCAATATTTAAAAAGAGACTTCCAAATTACACATTGCAGCTAGCAGGCCTAATTGGTAATACATCATTTCTTGGGATACCAATTGCGCTAGCTCTTCTACCTTCAAAAACTATAAATTTCACTATTGGATTTGATTTGGGAACAACACTTTTCGCTTGGATATTTGGACCTTTTTTTCTTCAAGAAAAATCCAACAGCAATAACACCCCAAACATCAAAGAACTATTTAATGCATTAATAAATAGCCCTGCATCAAGAGGGATCATTGGTGTACTTCTTGCATATCTTTTTCAAATAGATGAAATTTTAGGCAATTATCTTTGGATTCCTGCAAGAATCGTTATTGCTTTGGCAATAATAGTTGTGGGAACAAGACTTGGAATAATCACAAATCAAAATGAGAGGATTTTGGATCTAAATGAAGAAATTAAATTTTCAATTCTATTAAAGTTATTTATTCTTCCCTTTATTATTTTTTTAGTAAGCAAATTCTTAAATTTTAACTACTATCAATCATCTGCAGTAATTCTTCAGGCAGCAACCCCAACGGCAATATCTACAATTTTAATGGCAGAGGCTTATGGTGTGAAACAAAAAATTGCGTCAAAAATTCTTTTTACTACAACCTTAATTTCAATAATTACAATTCCTCTATTAAAAATGTTTATGAATTTATTTATATAAACAACTTAAATGAAAGTCTTTACTAAGAGCATGATTAATGAATATTGTAAAGATTATATACTGATAACTAAATAATGTCTTAAGATTTAGTTTATGAAGTCAGCAAATCCTGAAAATGAATATATCCCTTTAGATCTAAGGATTTCTGTGAGGAGGGATACTCTACGGCTTATCTCAGAGATGGCTCAAGATATGGGAATAAGCATAAATGAAGTTTTTAGTTTTTTAGCAGAAGATTCTGTCATCGATCTCGAATTAATGGAAGATTTAAATAAAATCGATATCCCAAGCAAGTGCAGCATTGATGATTTAAAAAATGCTCTTCTTAAAAAAAGACTTTGTTAAAATTTTTCAACTTTTCTATTTTCCCAGTCAGATTTATAACCGCTTTTAACTAAAAAACTCGAATACTTTTTTAAATCACTTGTTTGAATTCGCCATAAATTATAAATCCCAAATTTGCCCAATTTTTGATGATTAATTTTTGACCATTGCTGTCTGCGGCTAGAGTATTCATCTATTACGACCAACAGAGATTTGTATTCATAATCAGGCTGATCCTCATAATTTTCTCTCCTATCTATATTTAGCCTTTCTGAAAGATTAATTAATCCCTCTTCCGTGCTTGGTTCATAAAAAACTATTTGCCTCGAATAAAAATGCAATGAAGGCTTTCTTATACCAATCATTGCTAAAGTTTCCCTCCCCTCGCGAATATCTGAAATTAATTTTGAGATATTCCTCAAAGGTAATTGCCTAGATGTGTCTGCTAATTTTCTAATTGGCGACATCAAAAAGGATTGTCCAATTAAAAGTAAAATTTGAAGATAAAGAATTATATTTCTGGATTTTAAAGAAAATAAAATTATTGCAAGCAGTGTAAATGAAGAGAAGAATAATTTGGCTTTAAAAACTATACCAGAGCTTATTAGGTCAGATGCAAGATTAGGCATTTCGGGATCATTTATTAAACTTAACCAATAATTTGAGAAAAAGAATGCCATTGAAACACCGAACAAAATAAAAATATTAAAAATCCATAAATATAGATAACTTTTACTTGAATTTTTTAAGTTTATAAAGCTATTACTAATTAAAATTGAGGCTGCTGGAATTGCTGGTAACCAATAGCTTGGTAGTTTCGTAGCAGAAAGGCTAAAGAAAATTAAAACTGATATTAACCAACATAGAGAATATGTATAAAGAGTTTCATTGACATTGAAACCTTGTTTTGAACTTTTCAAGAAATCCTTAAAGGCCTTGAATATACCGTGATACAAAAAAGGTGTGAATGGTAATGAAGCCAATATCATTATGTAAAGAAAAAACCAAAATGGTTCGGCATGATTATTTACAACTGAGGTATATCTTTGAAAATTATGGTATCCAAAAAAATTATCCCAAAAAGGCTTTCCTTCTTTTATGAATTCTAATATGTACCATGGAACACTTATAAATATTGTTATTAAAAAACCTTTCTTAGGGTTTATCTTACTGAGCAACGTTTTCCAATCCTTCTGACTAAATAAGAAAGATGTAATGGTCAATAATGCCAGAACAAATGCAACAGGTCCTTTAGTTAAAATTGCAAAACCTAAAAATACCCACGCTGAAATACATTGATCATTATTTTCGCTTGCCATTCTTCTCCAAAACAAAAGGAGGCTAATCCCCAAGGTCCCAGTTAAAAGAGCATCACTCACGGCAGTTCTACTCCAAATAATTATTAATGGAGACAAAGCAAAGGCTAATGATGCAACTATTGGAGTGAGGAATTTCCTATCACTCTTCTGTGGCCAACAAAATAAAGTATCTCCAATCATCAACATTAAAAATAATGATCCCAAAGCTGAAGGAAGTCTTGCTGAGATTGTCCCGTAACTATCCCAGATCTCGCTTTTGGGCAATGAGTAAAAAAAACCCATTAGCCAATATATCAATGGAGGCTTATCAAAACGGAACATTCCATTGACCTTTGGAGTTATCCAGTCGCCAGATTCACTCATAGCCCTTGCCGCAGCGGCAAATAAAGGGGGTGTTTCATCCACCAGTCCTGTATTACCTAAACCTAAAATAAAAATAGTGATCCCAGAAACTAAAACTATTACTGCGTTTAAAAGCCTTTTTTTTGAATTCAGAAGAATCATTTAATATTATTTATATTCATCCATTACCTTATTAAGCCAGTTCACAACCTTGTTAGCAAATATATCTGCAGAGGCATTTTTTTCTACCCATTCTCTACATTTCTGACGCTTTATGTTTTCAATAATCTTTACATAAGAAAGCATATTTTTTTTGTCATCAGGATCAGCAAGATAACCTGTTTGGCCATGCTGAATAATTTCACTAGGTCCTCCCCTTTTATAGGCTACAACAGGCACCCCGCAGGCTAAGGCTTCCACAACTACGTTCCCATATGCTTCATTCCATTTCGGAGTATTTAGCAACCCTCTGCATTTTCCAAGTTCTTTTTGTAATTCGTCGGTTGATAAAAAACCCATCCAATCTATAGCTCCTTGAGGGAAAGATTTTTCTATCTTTGACGCATACATCTTATCTTCTATAAGTCCCCAAACTTTTAATTTTTCGCCAAGTTTATCTGCCACATAAACTGCATCCTCCAAACCTTTTTCCGGAGCCACTCTTCCAACCCATGCCAAGGGTCCCTTAACTGAATCTTGAAAAATATAATTATCTAAATTAAACCCATTCCCAATGATTGTTGGTTTTTTTATGAATGGATAATCATCAGCTTGCATTTTCGAATGAAAAGCAAAATTATTTGGATATTTAGCATATACCCGAGATATTAAATTACTAATCACTGAACTTTCAGAACCCATACTAATAATATGTGCAATGGGTATCTCTAAATTTAGTGTCATCCAAATAGGCAACCAATCATAGGACATGTTCAACAATACATCTGCATGTTTAGCTATTTCTAATCCCTTTTCAAGCATTCCTGCTAAAAGAGAATTGTCTGGGATACTCACGGGAGAATTGTGATTTTGATGCTGCCAACTAATTTGATCTTCACCTTCCACAAAATGTAATTTTACTTTTACATTACTTTTATCTAACTTAGAATTTATTGGAGCTACAACCTCCACGGAATGACCTAATGAAATTAAACCTGAAACTAAAGAATTTAAAGTTAATTCAACTCCCCCACCTTTACCACTCCCTAAAAACCCTATTGGGGTACTAATCAAAACTACTCGCATTATAAGACTTTTTACAAAAAGAAACTAATTAAATAGTAGTATCAGAAAATTTATTCTCCCATAAACTCTTTCTCTGGCTAACAAAAAATACTGAGATAAGAACAAACACCACTCCTATCCATTGCACAATAGTGAGTCTTTCATCTAACCAAACACCTCCACTGAGAAGAGCAAATACAGGTGTTAAAAACGCAAGAGTGCTAAATCCAGTTATTTCTTTATTATTAGCAAAGTAGAAAAACAATCCATAAGCTATTGCTCCTCCAAAAATACTTGCAAATGACATAAGTCCCCATTCAAATATTGACCAATCTGGAATTAGTGTGAAATTTGATTTTAAGCAGTGCTTAATAATTAAGGGCAAACTCCCCAAAACCATATGCCAACCTGTAACCGCCACTGGATCACTTTTAGTACAAGTGAATCTTATTAAAATTGTTCCTAATGCCATAGCAAGAGAAGCTGCAAGCATCCAAAGTTCTCCAAAGTTAAAAGCAACATCACTCATAGATTTATCAGACATCAACCACCAATTTCCTAAAAATTCTTGTGGAACTCCCAAAAATACTATTCCTCCCAAGCCAAAAAGTAATCCCAACCATCCTATTGGATTAATTAAATTCCCAAAAATTGCCCTAGCTAAAATAGCTACCAAAAGCGGTTGAGAATCAATTAAGACAGAACCTAAACCTGCTCCAGTTTTTTCAATACCAAAAGTTAAAAACAACTGAAAAAAAGTGGCATCAACAATCGTAAAAACAAAAAACCACTTCAAATCGCACCTATAAATTTTTAAATCTCTTTTAAACAAATATGTTGTTATTAGAACAAGAATCCCTGCAGGAAGTAATCTTAAAGAAGCCACAAACTCTGGCCCAGCACTAGATACTAAAGGAGTCATTGCCGCCATTGAAGTACCCCAAAGTGCAAAAGGGAGTATCATTAAAAACCAATTTAGGATTGAATTCATTAGGTCTGCTGATAGTCTTTTTAAAGTAGTTTTATGAATTTACCTTAAAAGAATGATTTGGCCTTTTAGACGAAAGTCAAAAAAAAGAATAGCTCGTATAGTAATTGATGAGCCTATTACAAGTTCAACAAGAGTTTCAGTCCTTAAAGCTCTTAAACAAATCGAGGATAGAGAATTTCCTGCTTTAATCGTGAGAATTGATTCTCCAGGGGGTACTGTTGGGGATAGCCAAGAAATATACTCTGCTATTAAAAGACTAAAAGATAAGGGTTGTAAAGTCATTGCTAGTTTTGGGAACATCTCGGCATCAGGAGGCGTTTACATTGGTGTTGCATCTGACAAAATAGTGGCAAATCCTGGTACGATTACTGGGTCTATTGGTGTGATTATAAGAGGAAATAATTTATCTGAACTATTAGATAAAATTGGCATTAAATTTGAAACTGTTAAAAGCGGTGTATTTAAAGACATACTTTCTCCAGATAAACCTCTAAGTGAGGAAGGTAGAGGTCTACTTCAGGGACTTATAGATGAAAGTTATAAACAATTCACTGAAGCTGTCGCTGAAGGAAGGAATTTACCTGTTGAAGAAGTAAGAAAATTTGCTGATGGAAGAATTTTCACTGGGACACAAGCACTCGAACTTGGTCTTGTTGATAAGGTTGGAGATGAATTTGTTGCAAGGGAGTTAGCTGCAGAAATGGTAAATATTGATCCTAAAATTCAGCCCTTAACATTTGGGAAGAAGAAAAAGAAAATCCTAGGACTAATCCCTGGAAGTAAAATTTTTGAGAAAATTATAAATAATATCTTTTTTGAGTTTGATTCATCTAATAAAGTACTTTGGTTATACAAGCCTTAAATCTATATGTATGAAAAAATGAAAGATGATTATAAAATTACATTTATTCGTGGTGCCACAACAGCATCTGGTAATTCTGTTGGGGAAATAGAAGTCGCAGTAGTGGAATTAATTGATGAATTAATTTCACGAAACAATCTAATCAAGACAAATATACTATCCATTACATTCACAGCGACAAAAGATTTAAATGCATGCTTCCCCGCTTCAATTGCAAGGAAATTTAATGGACTTGATTCAGTTGCCTTTTTAGACTGCCAACAAATGCACGTGTCCAATGATGTTGATTATTGTATAAGAATAATGGCTCAAGTTTTAGTGCCGCCAAATTATGCAATAAAGCACCCTTATTTAAAAGGCGCTTCAAAATTAAGAGCCGATAGATGTTAACCTTAGTAAAATTATTTTTCCGCTTAAAATTTAATAGCAAGAACCAACCTTTTGAATCCCAACCCTTCAATGTTTAAAATTACAAAGAAACTTACTTTAAATCTTAAAATTTTAAGATTTTTTATTATCCCTACATTTTTAGTTTTAACTCCTTTTTTTAATAACATCCAAGAGGCTAAAGCGGGTTTGGAATTTCAGTGGGACCAAGACAGTAGTTATAGAAGATTAAAGTGGTTTCAAAAAGAAAATAAAAGGAAATTTAGAAACACAATTTATTTTTTCTTGAGGCCCTCCGACAGAAGAACAGATCTCTTGAAAATTAATCTAGCAATTCCTAAGACCTTTAAATCAACTCTTAGTAATGAAAAAATTAGTTTTTGCAAAGTAAAAATAGGTGGTTTTGAAGCTAGAACTAAATGCTTGGAAGACATTCCAGCTGATTTCGAAATCAAGACTGATGAATCAGGCTTACGTTCACTAAATATTTACCCCTACAGCCCAATTCCATCTAACAAAGACAGTTATGCAATTGTCTTCAAAATCTTTAATCCAAAAAAATCAGGTCTATATCAATTTCATTCATTTGGGCAACCAAAAGGGAAATCATTTTCAAGTTATTTAGGAAGCTGGACTATAGTGATCGATTAAATGATAAATTAAATAAGGATAATTAAACAAATGACTAAAAGAACTTTTGGCGGAACTTCAAGAAAAAGAAAACGTGTATCTGGTTTTAGAGTAAGAATGCGTTCTCATACTGGTAGAAGAGTTATTAAAAGTAGAAGACAAAAAGGTAGAGAAAGAATAGCTGTATAACTTTAAATTTAAATGGCCTTACCCAAGGATATGCGTTTAAAGGGTCACAGGACTTTTAATTATATTCACAAAAATTCCATAACATATCATGGAAAATTAATGACATTTAAAGTTGCAAGACCAGATCCAGCAATACTTTTAACCCATAAATTCACAAATACCTCAAACAATTTTAGAGTTGCGATAGCCATCAGCAAAAAAGTTTCAAAAAAAGCTGTAGAGAGAAATAAATTAAGGAGAATTCTGCAAGAGTGGTTATTAACAAACATTCAAAAAATTAATAACCACAAACCTTATTGGTTACTTGTTAACCTTAAATTCGGGGATTTCTGCAATGATAAGAGTAAACTTTTGGAGGAATTTCAAAAATTAATGTTCAAATCTCATCTAATCAAATGATTAACATGAATGAAGAAACCTTTTATGAAGGTGGTCCTGCTAAAAGTGATTTAATAATAAATCTACTAGCAGGGATAACTATACTTGGTTTGCCATTTACCTTTGCCGCAATAGTTAGAGCATTGTGGTTGAGATATAAAATTACAAACAAAAGAATTACAATAGATGGTGGATGGTTTGGTAAAAACAAAACACAAGTCTCATTAAGTAACATTGAAGAAATCAGATCTATTCCAAGAGGATTTGGTTCATATGGTGATATGGTTCTTATTCTTAACGATGGATCAAAGGTTGAAATGAAGTCATTACCTTTATTTAGAGAAAAGCAAAAATTTATTGAAGAAAATATAAATAAAAGATCACAAATCCCAAATCTCAACGAAGTAGAAGGATTTGCGACTAAATCCTAAATAAATTAATTACAAAAATCTTTTTTTCCTGTAAAATAGAATGTCTATTAAAATTACACTCTCTTTAATATCGTGATAGGGTTCATTTCTGAAAAACTACTTATCCCGATTCTAGATTTTTTCTATGGTTTAGTCCCTAGTTATGGATTAGCGATTGTTGCGTTGACAGTCGTAATTAGAATTGCACTTTTCCCTTTAAGCGCTGGTTCCATTAGAAGCGCGAGGCGGATGAAGATAGCCCAACCAGTAATGCAAAAAAGGCAAGCAGAAATAAAATCTAAGTTTTCAGGTGATCCAAAGAAACAGCAAGAAGAGCTTGGAAAATTAATGAATGAGTTTGGCAGCCCTCTAGCAGGTTGCCTCCCCTTGATTGTACAAATGCCTGTGCTATTTGCATTGTTTGCAACCCTAAGAGGCTCTCCATTCGCTGATGTTCCCTACAGCATAAATCTCAAAGTTGTCCCACAGGATCAAGTAGCAGCTATTGATCCAAAACCTTACAAATCCCCACGACACTCTATTTTTATTACAGAAAAATCACATTTTCCTGTAGTAGCAACCATTCCTAATGGAACAAAATTGGGAACAGAAGAATCCATAAAAGTAAATTTACAAACAACAAATGGCAATAGCTATTCGGAAGTTTTATCTAAATACGACAACGGATCTAAATTCCTCCCCACTTGGAAGGTTTCTAAAGGATCCGAAAATCTTAAAGTTTCCCAAGACGGGACAGTAACAGCAATTAAACCGGGTGATGCCACAATCGAAGCAAAAATCCCTGGTCTAGCGGCTAAAAGTGGGTTTTTATTTATTAAAGCTCTTGGTCAAGTTGGTTTTTATGTAGATGGAGCTATTAATTGGGATATTGCTGCATTAGTAGGTGCCTTTGGATTAACCTTACTTCTCTCGCAAGTTTTATCAAGTCAGGGCATGCCTGCAAATCCACAGCAATCAACAGCAAATAAAATTACACCAGTAATGATAACTGGAATGTTTCTGTTTTTCCCACTACCAGCTGGAGTTTTACTCTACATGGTTGTTGCAAATATTTTTCAGGCATTTCAGACTTTTCTGCTCAATAAAGAAGCTCTCCCTGAAAATCTACAGAAAATTTTAGATCAACAATTATCAGCAAAAAATGAAGTAATAACAACCTCTGCTTCAACTATCTCAGATAAAAGATTACCTTTCGAACCTAATAGTAAAAAATAGTTTTAATCCTAAATAATGAATTCTTGGTGTAGAAATTTTGAATTACTCATAAAATCAAGAACCTCATTAATTTGGATCCGTACTAAAGAAGAGGAAAGATTAGAAAAATTAGTTAATTACTCGTGTGAAAGACTAAATATAAAAAGATTTGTTTCCTGGGATTGTGTTAGCGGTATAAAAGGATCATTAAATGAGGAAGGTAAATTTTCTAACAATCCATTAGGAGTGCTTAATTGGCTTAAAGAACAAAGTTCTGAAGTTTCAACAGTTTTATTAGTTAAAGATTTTCATAAATTTTATGATGATCCATCTGTCAATAGAACTATTAAAGAACTATCTTCAGCGCTTAAAATAACTAGTCATAATTTAATTATTAGTTCTCATTTATTTCCATCATCAGAAGAGTTGGATGAATTAATGGCAATTGTAAATTTACCTTTACCTGAACAAAAAGAATTAAAAAATCTAATAAAAAAAATTGCTACCAATACCAATTCAAATTTAGAGGAACAAGACTTAAACGAACTTTCTATAGCGGCAAGCGGACTTACCGAAATAAAAGTAAAGCAAGTCACTGCTAAGGCCCTTGCTCAAAGAGGGAAAATAAGTAAAGAAGATATCAAAGACATTCTTGAAGAAAAAAAACAAGTAATCGCAAGAAGTGAAATTTTAGAATTTTTCGAAGCAAAATCAAGTCAAGATGATATTGGTGGTTTAAATGTTTTAAAAGTTTGGCTTAATCAAAGATACAGGGCCTTTTCTAAAGAAGCCAGAGACTATGGATTACCTATTCCCAAAGGAGTCTTACTCGTTGGAGCTCAAGGAACAGGGAAATCACTCACAGCAAAATCAATTTCTAAGAGTTGGTCTATGCCACTGCTTAGGCTAGATGTTGGAAGACTATTTTCTAGCCTTGTTGGTTCAAGCGAGGCAAGAACAAGAGAAACAATATCGAGAGCTGAAGCTATGTCTCCTTGTATCCTGTGGATAGATGAAATTGACAAGGGCTTTGGTGGGGATGCTAGAAGTGATGGAGGAACAAGTCAAAGGGTTTTGGCAAGTTTGCTAACTTGGATGGCTGAAAAAGAATCTGCCGTATTTGTCATAGCTACCGCTAATGCTCTTGATAAGCTTCCTGCTGAATTATTAAGGAAAGGTAGATTTGATGAGATATTTTTTCTTGATTTACCAAATTCTGAAGAAAGATTAAGTATTCTGGATTTGCACTTAAAAAAAAGAAGACCAAGTTATAGTTTTCCTCTTTCCACTATTATCGATAGAACAGATGGATTCTCAGGTGCAGAACTTGAACAAGCAGTAATAGAGGGGATGCATATTTCATTCTCTGAAAATAGAGAACTTATGGAGAAAGATTTAATAAAGGCAGTTTCTGAACTAGTTCCCTTATCAAGAACTGCTAAGGAGCAAATTAATTTACTGAAAGAATGGTCATCTTCAGGGCGGGCTCGATCTGCATCCTAGCTAAAGAATTTTGTTTAAAAATACTCAGTAAGTTAGGAATCATTAATTTCGTTAATTTTTAGTCAAAAATCCCTAATATTGAATTTAGATTAACTATTTTAATTAAGGTATAAAAAAAAATTAGTGTTAGATCAAAAATTAATAAGAGAAAATCCAACTTTAGTTGAAGAAAGTTTATCCCTAAGAGGAAAAGTTTTTAATATTTCCCAAATACAAAAATTAACTCTTCAAAAAAAAGAAATTGATATAGAAATATCAAGTCTCCAATCTGAGAGTAAAAAGTTAAGTAAATTGATCGGTCAAGAAATCAGTAAATCCAAAAACAATGATTCTTTAGAAGTAAATAATCTAAAGAAAAAAGGAAATGAATACAGAACCAAAATTTCAGAATTTGAAGAGAAGAAAAGAGCCTTAGATAAAAATATTCATAATGAAATTTGTAATTTACCAAATTTACCTAGTGAAGATGCTCCAATTGGAAAAGATGAAAGTCATAATGTCCAAGTAAAAACTTGGGGAGATCCGTTAGTCAACGAAAATTTTAAGTCTCACTGGGAAATAGGCGAGAGTCTTAATCTTTTTGAGTCTGTTAAATCAACTAAAATATCAAAAAGTCGTTTTATTACACTTATTGGTAATGGGGCCAGATTAGAGAGGGCATTAATAAATTTTATGCTCGACATGCATACTAATAATGGTTATTTAGAATTAATGCCTCCAGCTTTAGTGAATTCAGAAAGTCTTACCGGATCTGGACAACTACCCAAATTTTCAAATGAAAGTTTTAAGTGTTCAAATGACGACCTATGGCTTTCTCCAACTGCTGAAGTTCCACTAACTGCTTTTCATAGAAATGAAATAATTGATCATAAGCAATTACCCCTTAAGTATGTTGCATATAGCCCATGTTTTAGGAGAGAAGCTGGAAGTTATGGAAAGGATACTAAAGGTTTAATAAGACTGCATCAATTTAATAAAGTTGAACTATATTGGTTTTGTGATCCAAGTAAATCTATTGAAGCTCATAAAAAGATCACTTTAGATGCAGAAGCTATCTTAAAAAAGCTCAATCTACCTTATAGGTTAGTTGATATTTGTACTGGAGACTTAGGTTTTTCTTCAAGCAGAACTTTTGATCTTGAAGTATGGCTACCAAGTAGTAAATGTTATAGAGAAATTTCAAGTTGTAGCAACTGTTTAGACTTTCAAGCCCGCAGATCATCAATAAGAGCAAAAATTGATAAAAAAAATATCTATCTGCATACCTTAAATGGTAGTGGGCTTGCTATTGGAAGAACTATGGCTGCTATTCTTGAGAATGGCCAACAAACGGATGGAAGCGTAAAAATTCCAGATGCTCTAGTTCCATATTTTGGATCAAATATTTTAAAAACTGCTTAATATATTTAAATGAACGTTTTAACCTCAATTACAGTTCTGGGATTTCTCATCTTTTTTCATGAAATGGGACATTTTCTTGCGGCAATTTTGCAAGGAATCTATGTAGATGGATTTTCAATTGGTTTTGGACCATCAGTAATTAAGAAAAAATATAAAAATATAACCTATTCACTTAGAGCCTTTCCATTAGGGGGCTTTGTTTCCTTTCCTGATGAAGAATTAAATAATATTGACCCTAATGATGCAAATCTTTTAAAAAATAGGCCAATTATTCAAAGAGTAATTGTTATATCGGCTGGGGTATTTGCTAACTTAATACTTGCTTACACTATATTAATCCTAAATGTTACTACTATTGGAATTCCATTTGATCCCGAGCCAGGTATTTTAGTTTTAGCTACTCAGCCCGAGAAGGCTGCTTCTATTGCTGGATTACAAGCAGGGGATAAGATCTTAAAAATTGATAGCAATACTCTAGGAGTAGGGGATCAAGCAGTTTCTGCTTTAGTAAAAGAGATTCAAAATTCATCAGAGAACCCAATTTCGATAACAATTGATAGAAATGGAGTTCTGAAAGATTTAACTTTGGTACCAAAAAATATAGATGGCAAGGGTACAATAGGAGCTCAATTGCAACCAAATATAAAAAAAGAAACTAAAAAGACAAAAAACATATTTGAACTTTTTAAATACACCAATAATGAGTTTTCATCACTATTGGTAAAAACAATACAAGGTTATAAAGGTTTAATTACAAATTTCTCCTCAACAGCTCAACAATTAAGTGGTCCTGTAAAAATCGTTGAAATTGGTGCTCAATTATCACAACAAGGAGGAACAGGAATATTATTATTTGCCGCACTAATTTCTATAAATTTAGCGGTTCTCAATTCTTTACCCTTACCACTATTAGATGGTGGACAACTTGTTTTCACTTTAATTGAAGGTTTAAGGGGGGAACCAGTCCCAGTTAAGATACAAATGGTTGTTACTCAATCAAGTTTCTTTCTTTTAGTTGGACTTAGTGTATTGCTTATAATAAGGGATACTAGTCAACTTTTAATAGTTCAAAGATTATTAAACCAATAAATTAATTTTAAAAATTGTTATCCAAGCTGTTAATATAGAAAAAGTTTAAAAATTCTACTAAATGGCAAAAAAGTCCATGATTGCGAGAGAAGTCAAACGCAAAAAGCTTGTACTGAAATATGCTGCTAAAAGAAAAACATTATTAGATGAATTCAATGCTGCAAAAGACCCAATGGAAAGATTAGAAATACATAGAAAGATTCAGGGTCTTCCTAGAAACTCTGCTCCAAATAGAGTTAGAAATAGATGCTGGGCAACTGGCAAACCAAGAGGAGTCTACAGAGACTTTGGTCTTTGCAGGAATCAGTTAAGACAAAGAGCTCATAATGGTGAGCTTCCTGGGGTAGTTAAATCAAGTTGGTAGTAACTACTAGGTTTTTACACTTTATTTTCTACCGCAAAATAAAAGAAATTAAATTTCATTTTGGAAGAATTTTAAAAATATTTAAAGCTTATCTAAATAATTTACTCAATATGTCCCTATTAAATGTAAGAATAAATTATGTATAGATTTATAATTTAAAAAGTGGAAGGACAAAATAAGTCGATCACGTTTGACGGACGAGAGATACGACTAACTACAGGACTATATGCTCCTCAAGCAAATGGATCAGTAATGATTGAGTGTGGTGACACCTCTCTATTGGTTACAGCAACAAAAACTACAAAAAAAGATGCTTCAGACTTTCTACCTCTAATATGTGACTATGAGGAGAAACTATATGCTGCTGGAAGAATTCCTGGTGGTTTTATGAGGAGAGAAGGTCGCCCGCCAGAAAGAGCGACTTTAATTGCAAGATTGATTGACAGGCCAATGAGGCCACTTTTTCCATCATGGATGAGAGACGAAATACAAATTGTTGCCTCTTGTCTTTCTCTAGATGAAAGAGTCCCAGCAGATGTTTTAGCTGTTACTGGAGCTTCAATAGCAACTTTAATTGGAGAGATTCCATTTTACGGACCAATGGCTGCAGTTAGAGTTGGTCTAATAGGAGATGACTTCATCCTAAATCCAAGTTACAGAGAAATAGAGAGAGGAGATTTAGATATTGTTGTTGCAGGTTCACCTGAAGGCATTGTCATGATTGAGGCAGGTGCTAACCAATTATCGGAGCAAGATACTATTGAAGCTATAGATTTTGGTTATGAAGCAGTTACTGAGCTTATTAAATCGCAAGAAGATTTACTAAAAGATTTAGGAATAAAACAGATTAAGCCATCTGACCCTGAAGAAGATAAAACATTGCCTTCTTATTTAGAGAAAAATTGCACAAAACCAATTGAGTTAATTTTGAAGAAATTTGATCTTTCAAAGGAAGAGAGAGATCTTGAACTCGAAAAAATAAAAGTTGAGACTCAAGATAAAATTGGTTCTTTGAAAGAGGACAATCAATTAAAAGTTCTTCTTTCAGAGAATGATAAGTTATTAAGTTCAGACTTTAAAAAATTAACAAAAAAATTAATGAGGTCGCAAATTATAAATGATGGGAAAAGAGTAGACGGAAGAGATTTAGACGAAGTTAGAGAAATAACAGCTTCTGCAGGAATTCTGCCAAAAAGAGTTCATGGTTCAGCATTGTTTCAAAGAGGTTTAACCCAAGTTTTGTCTACAACCACATTAGGTACTCCTAGTGATGCTCAAGAAATGGATGACCTGAATCCAAGCACTGAAAAAACTTATCTACATCACTACAATTTCCCTCCTTATTCAGTGGGAGAAACAAGACCAATGCGAACTCCTGGGAGAAGGGAAATTGGCCATGGCGCATTAGCAGAGAGAGCAATAATCCCTGTATTGCCTGGAAAAGAAACATTCCCTTACGTCCTTAGGGTAGTTAGCGAAGTTTTAAGTTCCAATGGATCAACTTCAATGGGTTCTGTATGTGGAAGCACACTCTCATTATTAGATGCGGGGGTCCCTTTGAAAGCTCTTGTAAGTGGTACTGCAATGGGCTTAATTAAAGAAGGTAAAGAAGTAAGAATTCTTACAGATATTCAAGGCATTGAAGACTTTCTTGGAGACATGGACTTTAAAGTTGCAGGTACTGATAAGGGTATAACAGCTTTACAAATGGATATGAAAATTACAGGTTTACCAGTATCTATTATTTCTGATGCGATTAAAAAAGCTCGTCCTGCAAGAATACATATTTTAGAAAAGATGCAAGCAGCAATAGACAAGCCTCAAGAATCCCTTTCTCCTCATGCCCCACGACTATTAAGCTTTAGAATTGACCCTGAGCTTATAGGAACAGTTATTGGCCCCGGAGGAAGAACTATTAAAGGGATCACTGAAAGAACAAATACAAAAATAGATATAGAGGATGGCGGAATTGTCACTATTGCTTCTCATGACGGGGCTGCAGCAGAAGAAGCTCAAAAGATTATAGAAGGCTTAACTCGTAAGGTTCATGAAGGTGAGATCTTTTCAGGAGTAGTTACGAGAATTATTCCCATAGGAGCTTTCGTTGAAATACTACCTGGTAAAGAGGGTATGGTTCACATATCACAATTATCAGAGGCTAGGGTCGAAAGGGTAGAAGACGTTGTTAGGCAAGGTGATGAGGTGACAGTGAGAGTTAGAGAAATTGATAGTAGAGGTAGGATTAATTTAACTCTTAGAGGGGTTGGTCAGAATAATGGGATGTCCTATCCAGAACCAACTCCAACACCAGTAGCACCTCTTAACTAATCGAAAGGATATAAATCAAATTTTCTCACAATTTGCATTATTTCTGAGCATATAACCTTATGAGAAAATTTATCGCTCGTAGCAACTATTATTCCACCTTGCTCAAAATTTGAGCCTCCATAGGATAATTCACTATTATTTAAATTGGTCAAAGAGCCTCCAGCAGTTTTTAAAATAGCTTCTGGCGCAGCAAAGTCCCAGTCTTTAGGTGAACTCTTACCTGGTAGGCTCAAACAAATATAGATATTACTCTCTCCTCTTAAAATGGATGCAATTTTACAGCCAACACTTCCCATAACTATTTGATCTTTAAAGTTTAATTTTTCAATTACCTTTTTTAGAGTTTGATTCCTATGATTTTTACTTGTAACGATGGTCATATCCTGAAATTTCCCCTTTTTTTGCAAAGGATTAGTTTTTAAGAAAGTTCCATCTCTCGATTCACACCAACTTTTTATTCCATTAGAGATCCATAATTGATTCTTCTCAGGGATCAGAACAACTCCAATTATAGGTTTTTGCTTGTAATTCAATGCTAAATGCATCGCATAATTTCCCGTTCCTTGAATAAAATCCCTTGTACCATCTAAAGGATCTAAAACCCAACACCAGTCAGATTTTGCTTCAAAGTAATTTGACTCATTCTTTGCATTCTCTTCGCTTAAAATATCCCAACCAATATTTTTATAATTTTTATTTATTCCATTTATGATCATCTCATTTACTTTTAAATCCGCAAGAGTTACAGGATCCTCAGGTGTTTTATTTTGAATAATATTAGCTTTTTCTATTGGATTTCTAATAAGATTAGAATAATAGATCAATATATCTGCCGCTTCCCAGCTTAAAATCCTCAAATCACCGATAAGATTATTGACATCTAAACCAAAAGGTAATTTAGTCACATAAATGAATATTGATTCTTTATTTTCTCATATAGACCAAAAACCTCAAAGTGGAATTTTATATATAGTAGGAACTCCCATTGGAAATTTATATGATATTTCTTTAAGAGCTTTGAATACTCTAAAAAATGTTTCACTTATAGCTTGCGAAGATACTAGACAAACACAAAAAATAATGAATAAATATGAAATAAAAAATAATCTTATAAGTTTTAATATGCACAACTCAATAAAAAAAATCCCAATAATAATAAATCAACTTAAGAAAGGTGAATCAGTTGCACTAGTGAGTGATGCAGGGATGCCAAGCATTTGCGATCCCGGCGAAAATCTTGTCAGAGAAGTAAAATTAAATAAATTTAAAACTATTTGTGTCCCAGGGCCTTGCGCAGCTCTTACCGCATTAGTTTCTAGTGGACTAGATTCATCAACATTTATTTTTGAGGGTTTTCTACCAAAAAAACAAAGTGAAAGAAATAAAATTCTATTTAATGTCAGCAAAAATAGGAAGACTACTATAATTTACGAATCACCTCATAGAATTAATAAATTCTTATTAGAATTAAAAAATTTTTGCGGAGGTGATAGAGAAATTCAACTGTATCGAGAATTAACCAAAAAGTTTGAGGAGCATATCGGCAATAACATTAATGAAGTTATAGATAAAATAAAAGATAAAGAAATAATTGGAGAGATTACAGTATTGATTAGAGGAATAAAAAATCCAAAAAATCAAGATATAAATCTTCTAATATTAAAGAATGAACTTAATGAATTAATTAATGCAGGTCTAACTTTATCATCGGCATCTAAATACTTAGCCAAAAAAAATGGTATTCCAAAAAATACAATTTATAATCTATATTAAAAATATATTGAGAAATATAAAACATGTTTGGAGTTTTTAATAAATTAATTTTTTCAATAACCTTCAATTCTTGTTTGTTTTTATTATTAATAATTGGCATACAAAATAGCACAAGTAAAAGGGAGGTTAATTTGTTTAAAAAAGAAACTATTGCCTTACCAATAAGCTTTATAGTTGGAGTGAGTTTTATAACAGGTTCAATAATAGGAAGCTTTGTACCTATTTTCCTAAATAAAAAAAAGGTTGATAATTAAATAGAAATCAAATTTTCAGAAGTAACTATTCTAGATATCCCACGTGAAATCAATATCGGAGCAACAATTCTAAATACATCAGTATTAGGAACTTTTAATACTTTCTGATCTTTGTTACACATACGTTTTGCAGTTTTCAAATCAAAATGAATTTCTATAGTTTTTCTTTTCAAATCATTTTGAGGTAAAAACTGCCATTCAGGATAATCTTTTAAATACTTAGTTACTAGTTCAATTTCTTTTTTGACAATTAAAAAAACTAAATTAGGTAGTTTTATCTCTGAAAGAGGAATAGAAGAAATATCTTTCTGAGAAAGATCTTCAAAGTCATGATTCAAAGGAGTTATTTCTATAAACGATTCAAAAGAATTTATTTTATCTTCATTCGATCTACCTAATGATGTTGAAGTTTCATAAGTTTTATTTATTTTATTTGTCTCAAAAGTTTGCTGATTTTCATTTTCAGCCAATTTTTCATCTTCTATATCCGGTGTTGTATTTAATCTATTGAGAATTTCTTTATATTTTTTTTCTCCAAGGCTTTTTTTTAAATTTCTTATTATCGTCGTTTTACTACAATTAAACTTTTCAGATAGATTATCTATTGATTGATTATCTAAAAAATTAATTTTAATTTCTTCTTTTTGTTTTTCAGTAAGTCTCTTGGCCAAATTTTAAAAATAACATTTAAATATAATTTTAGGAAATTATCCCACAAAAGAACGTTATTTAAACAAATTAAAAATAAAAATTCTTATCAACACATCTTTGTAAATTTTAGACCTTACTGTCAGATATAATAGTTAAGTGCTTCCTTAGCTCAGCTGGATAGAGCAACTGCCTTCTAAGCAGTGGGCCGCAGGTTCGAATCCTGCAGGAAGCGTTTATCTAAAACTAAATTTTATAATGATTCTATATTTGGGCTCCCAACTTGCCAAAAATTAATTCCAAGATCAACCCATTTCTCTTTAGGAAAAATCTTCCTAGTATCAAATATCCAAGCTGGTTTTCTCATAAGGCTTGACAATTTTTGCCAATTTAATTCCTTATATTCCTGCCACTCAGTTATAATAATTACTGCATCTGCATTCTTCGCTGATTTATAAATATCTCTCTCAAAATTCCATCTGCCATGAGATAAAGGATCCTCTTCAAATTCTTTTATGGAAAGTTCCTTTTCAATTTGTTTATTATTTACCTTAGGATCATTTATGCTTAATTGAGCACCATTTTCTATTAAATTCTTTGATATTTCTATTGCTGAAGACTCTCTTGTGTCATTAGTATTGGCTTTAAAAGCAAAGCCTAATAATAAGATTTTTTTACCAGTAACTGTTCCAAATAACTTCTCAACAACCAAATTAGAGATGCGCTTCTTTTGCCATTGATTTATGGTCAGGACTTGTTCCCAATAATTTGCGATACTATCAAAGCCATAATGCCTACACAAATAAACTAAATTCAAAATATCTTTCTTAAAACAACTACCTCCAAATCCAGGACTTGGAGATAAGAATTTTTTTCCTATCCTAGTATCATGGCCTATAGCTTTTACTACTTCATCAATATCAGCGCCAGTTGATTCACATAACGCCGTAATTGAATTAATAGAGCTTAATCTTTGCGCAAGAAAAGCATTCGCGATTAATTTAGAAAGTTCACTGCTCCATATATTTGTTAAAAGAATTTTTTCTTCAGGAATCCATTTTATATAAATTTTTTTCAAAATATCTATTGCTCCATAGTCCTCTCCACCTATCAAGACTCTATCAGGATTTTCCAAATCTTTTATAGCTGTACCTTCAGCTAAAAATTCTGGACTAGATAAAACCGAAAAAGATTTTTTTTCAAAATCACTATCATTTTCTGAATTCATCAAAATTTCCTTTATTAACTCTGCTGTCTTTACTGGTACGGTACTTTTTTCAACAATTATCGTGTGGCCCTTTGAATATTTAGCAACTTGTCTTGCACTAGATTCAACCCATTTTAAATCACTGGCATATCCTGCCCCTAGTCCTGATAATTTTGTTGGAGTATTTACTGATATAAATATCATTTCTGCTTCACTTATTGCTTTTGCTATATTGGTTGAAAAAAATAAATTTTTATTTCTATTTCTTCTTACTACTTCTTTAAGACCTGGTTCGTATATTGGTAAATTCATTAAATCAGAATCATTCCATGCTGCAATTTTGCTTTCATCTATATCTACAAGAGTAACTTCAATTTCAGGACAATGATCTGAAATTACAGCCATTGTCGGTCCACCAACATAGCCTGCACCAATGCAACAAATTTTCTTTATGGGTATTGAAATGGAGTTATAAAAAAAATTAGTTTTATTATAAATGATAGAGTTAAATCATATTAGATATGCTTATGAAATTAAATCAATAAATATTCGATGCATATTAGGAACTTAACTTCACTGAACATTTTTTTACAAACAAATTAATGTTTAAATTATGAAAAATCTGGGAATTACAAAAACCCTAAATAGAAAACAATTTAATTTCCTAAATCTACTTATAGTATTTTAAAAGCAAGCTTAAATGTAAAATTCAGATACTATAGAAAATAATTTATTCAATTCCTTGCAAGAAATTAGCTTAAGTAAAGTTGAAAAAAAAATACCAAAATTATTGAATAATATTTTTTTTCTAGGTTTGTTTCTATTACCTTCTGCATTCACATTAGGATCTGGGATTCTTTTGATTTGTGTAATTTATGGCATCTATATAGGCAAGGGATATTTTAAAGACAAATTAAATATAATTTTTTTTATAGCTGGCATTCTTCTAATAATAAGCGCTTTTATACATTCAAATTTTAATGATTACATAAGTAACTACAAACTAAATCATTCATTATCTTGGATTGGATTAGCTAATTGGATTCCTTTTTTCTTATGTTTTTGGGGATTTCAACCATTTTTAGATTGCCAAACAAAAAGAAGAAGGACTGCATTTGCTTTGCTTGCTGGCACACTCCCTGTGATTGTTACAGGAATTGGGCAATCGTTTTTCAATTGGCATGGGCCTATGGAAACATTAAATGGATTAATTATATGGTACCAAAGACCTATTGAAGGTATTAGTGGGATGACAGGCTTATTTAATAATCCAAACTACACAGGTTTGTGGCTTAATTTAATTTTGCCATTTTGTTTGGCAGAAACAATAAATTCAAGGTCTAATAAATTAGATAGAGTTATTACTTTTCTATTTTCTTTTAGTTTTATATTATGTACTATATTGACCAATTCAAGAGCTGCATGGATATGTATTTTATTAGGGATTGTCGTGATGTTTGGGAGGAAAGGACTAAAATTAATCCTTCCTTTATTAATAGGAATTTCTATAATATTGAGCTGTACAATCTATCCCATTTTTGGCAACAGAATACAGTTTTTCTTAAGATCAATTATTCCAAATAATATTTGGATGGAATTTACAGATTTTCAAATCTCAAGATTGGATATTTGGAATACTGCAATTAAAAAGATTATAAATTTTCCAATTTTTGGTACTGGAGGTGGTTCTTTCCCAGATATTTATATGTATGAAACGGGAATGTGGAAGGGTCATGCTCATAATTTATTCTTAGAACTTTTTTTAAGTTATGGTATTCCAGCAGGAATAATTATTCTTTTACCAATTATTTACTTATTTATCTTTAGCACTAAAACAATTTTTTTTAATAAATTTATTAAAACTTCAATATTTGAAAAAGCATGGGTAATTTCCATCATGTTATTTTTGTTTTCACAATTAGTAGATATTCAATATTTTGACGGAAGGATTAGCATAACATTTTGGATTCTTCTTGCTGGAGCAAAAAATATAATTGAAGAAGATAAACTTTCTAGAAATTTTGTTAAAGGGCAATAAATAAAAAATGATATATTAATAGGATTAGTTTTTATGATTTATGCAAATAAGACTAACTTGGATTAATACAAGAAGAAGAAAGATAATTGCATTTATTATAGATTTTTGGTTATCTGTATTAATTTACAATTATACCTATTTTAGTTTTTTTAATTCCTATCCAAACCAATTAGTATCAATAAGTATAGGTTCCTTCTGGGTAATCTCTAGTTACATATTAGGAAGATATAAAAAAGATATAAATATTTCTTTGCAAAGCTTTTTAATTTCTATATTGAAGGTCTTTGCCCTAATTATTTTTGGTATATTGATTTACGCATTTATTAATTGGCTTTATTCAATAATTTTTTTTGATGAATTATTAATTGATCAAAAAGATTTATTACTTAAAGATATCTTTATTAAATCAATTTCCAAAATCGGGTTTCTTAGTTTAATTATCCAATCCTTAATAAGTATTTTAAATTATAAAATTTATAAAAAGAAAAAAATATGGATTTTTTATGGTGAAGAGCAAGACTATAAAAAATTTCTGCGAGAATTAAACTACCATCCAAATCATCCGGAAATATCTTTCATATCAGCTTCAGAACCTTTTAAAATAAATAAATCGAAAAATTTGAAAGGAATAATAGTTAATGAAAACAATATAATAAACGTAGATGATATAGATAATCTTTATGATATAAAACTATCGGGTATAGAAGTTATAAATTTAATTGATTGGTTTGATAAAGAGTACCATAAGATCCCAACTGATTTCATAGAAAATGATTATCAACTGATTAAAAAATTAAAATCTATTGAAGATAATCATCAAAATAGAATCAAAAGATTAGGTGATATTTTTATAAGCTTTATAATAATATTAACAACTTTACCAATTATTTTTATAGTAAGTTGTTTGATTTATTTAGAAGACAAAGGGCCTATTTTTTATACTCAAAAAAGATCTGGCTTAAATGGAAATATAATAAAAATTATAAAATTTAGAAGCATGCACGTAAATGCTGAAATTGATGGAATTCAGTGGTCTAAAAATAATGATAAGAGAATTACTCGAATCGGAAGAATATTAAGAGCTTTGAGAATTGACGAATTGCCTCAACTTTTTTGCGTTCTTTTTGGAAGTATGAGTTTAATTGGACCAAGACCAGAAAGACCAGAAATAGAAAAAAAAATTCTTAAAAAAGTACCCTATTACAAATCAAGATATATTTTAAAACCAGGAATAAGTGGGTGGGCTCAAGTAAATTATCATTATGGTGCAAGTGTATCAGACACGAAACAAAAATTAAGTTATGACATATATTACATAAGTAACTTTTCACTTTTTCTAGACCTATTAATCTTTTTTAAAACAATCAAATTAGTATTAAATGCAAAAGGTTATAAACCTAAAAAAATTATTGATAATAATCCAAATACCAATTAGCAAATTTATTTACTCCTTCTTTTATCGTAACTAAAGGCCTAAAACTTATCCAGTCTTGCAAATTCTGAGTAGATGCATAAGTTGATTCGACATCTCCAGGTTGCATATTTTCAAAAACTTTACTTGCCTTAATGGACAAAGCTTCCTCTAATAATTCAATAAAATCAAGAAGCTTTACTGGATTACCACTACCAATATTAAATATCCTATGGAGGATTGATGCTTTGCCTGATTTATATTCATCATTAGGAGAGGGGACTTTCAAACAACATAAATAGGTTCCTTCAATAATGTCAGATATAAAAGTAAAATCTCTACTCATGTTCCCATGATTAAAAATTGTAATTGGTTTTTTCTTCAATATTTTATCAGCAAAAATCATTGGGGCCATGTCAGGTCTCCCCCAAGGACCATAAACAGTAAAAAATCTTAGTCCAGTTATAGGTAATTTATAAATATTGCTATAAGCATTGGCCATCATTTCGTTCGATATTTTTGTTGCAGCATAAAAACTTAATGGAGTATCTATTTTATCTCTCTCGGAGAAAGGATATTTATTATTAGCACCATAAACTGAACTACTTGATGCATAAACTAAATGTCTTACTTCATGGGTTTGGCAAAGCTCCAAAATATTGGAGAATCCCAAAAGATTGGATTTAACGTATGAAGATGGATTAATAATCGAATATCTAACACCAGCCTGTGCCGCTAAGTTAACAACAAACTGGGGTTTTGTTTCTAGAAATATTTGACTCATATGATTTTTATCTTCGATATTAATTTTATAAAAAAGCCAATTAAAGTTATTTTTAATTGAATATTCTTTTATGTTTTCAAGCCTTTTTAATTTTAAACTTTCGTCATAATAACTATTGATATTATCAATTCCTATAACCTGATAACCTGATCTTAAGAATTTTTTCACCAAAAATGAACCTATAAAGCCTGCGGCTCCAGTAATAAGAACAGATCCATTATTATGCATCATCATTTCAGAATAGAATAATAATATAAAGCATTACAATATATAATTATAAAAATATTTAGAAAATAAATATTCATATTTTTTTTTAAATTAAATATAAAAATTATTTTTTGTTAAAGTTTTCTTTTAGAAGAGTATCTTTCTTAATTTCAAGCAAACTATTTTATGAATAAGATTTATGCGAAATAATAAAAAATTTTTTCGATGATAAATTTGATGAAGAAATAAGTTTAAAAAAGAATCTAGTAATTTTTTATAAAAGATAATTAAATCCATTAGAAATATTTTTAGCATTTACTAATGAAAATTCTAATCAAAGCAGTATCGAAATAGAAACTAATGAAAAAACATAAAATAAAGATAAATTAATATCTCAGGGTTATGTAATTATCAAAAAATGATGTGGTTCCTCTCTCTGATTACATTGCATATGACAAAAATAAGAATTGTTGAAGTTAAGAGGAAACATCAAAATTTTTTAACAAAAATCAAATTTTCATCTCAAATTATTTTTAATATAATTTTTCAGAGAATCAAGATTCATTGAAAATTTTTACAGAGTAATTTATTTCGAAACATTTACAGAAGATATTAATTTTAGAGAAGATTATATATCCGATACAAAAAATCCACTCATTGGGCTTGCTAGTATTAAATAAAAAAAGAAATCCCAAAATAAATAGAATTTAAGACAAGAAAATCATTTAAAAAATTTAATTAAGTTATTAAAAAAGAGATACTTATATAAATCTTTACAAGAAAAAATTAGCTATAAACATAACACAAAAATCATATAGGAGATAAAAATATTTATGGATTGGGAGAAAGACTATCGCAAAATTTATGGGCTTTAAATACTACTTTTAGTTTTATGCCTTCCCCATCTCCAAGCATCTAAGCACATTTCTTTCAAACTTTTTTTAGCTTCCCATTTTAGAAAAGTATTTGCGAGGGAATTATCTGCAACAACGAATGGAGCATCTCCATTTCTTCTTGGTAGAAAGTGAAATGGTATATCACAATCATTAACTTCTTTAAATTTTTTAATAACTTCAAGGACACTAAATCCTCTCCCTGTTCCAATATTTAAATTAAGAAATTCTTTATTTTTTTGTAAAACATTATTCAATGCTTTTGCATGAGCTATGGCTAAATCAGTAATATGAATATAATCCCTTACGCATGTACCATCTTTTGTTGGCCAATCATTCCCAAAAACTGGTAAAGAATCTAACTTTCTATTTGCTACTTTAATCAATATTGGGAACAAATTATTCGAATTTATATTATAGTTTTCCCCTATTAGCCCAGAACGATCTGCACCAACAGGATTAAAGTATCTAAGATTTACAATTGCCCATTTTGTTGAACCATTTTTATAAATATCATATAATAATTTTTCAATAGCTAATTTAGTATTACCGTAAGTATTTATAGGATTCAAATCAGAATTTTCTTTTATAAGTTTACTATTAATTGGTTTGTAAATTGTGGCGCTACTACTAAAAATAATTTTTCTACAATTATATTTATCCATCAAATTTAAAAGATTTATAGTCCCACTTAAATTAACATCCCAATAATTTATTGGAGCCAGAATAGAATCGCTGACAGATTTTAGTCCAGCAAAATGAACTACTGCTTCAATCTTTTTATTGTTAACTAATGCCTCTTGAAAAACACTTTTTAAAAATACTAAATCCCTGATATCTCCTTTTTTAAATAGGATTCTATTTATTGCACTAATACCTCTGAATTCTAGAACCTCATTAATTTTATTTAAAGTTTCTTTAGAAGAATTAATAAGTGAATCAACAATTATAATTTCATGACCTAAAGCCAAAAGTTCTAAACATGTATGACTACCAATAAAACCTAAACCACCGGTAGCTAATATATATGCCAATTATGAAAGTAAATTCATCTCAATTATAGTAAAGTAAGTCTATTGTTTAGATTTTTTTTATTAAAAAAATAATAATTTAATTTCATTTATTGGAGAATAAAAAAGGATTAAATAGTACTATTGATTAATATGCAAAATTTGAAAGTTATATCGTGTTATTATTTAGAAATTAAAAATCCAAAGTCAAGATATATAATTCATGTCTAGTGAGATTATACCTATTCTTTTGAGCGGGGGTTCAGGGACGAGACTTTGGCCATTATCTAGAAAGGATTTTCCAAAGCAATATTTAAATTTAGGAGAGGGATCATTAACATTAATCCAAAAAACTCAAAAACGAATTGAAAGAATAGGTAATATTCAGTCTCCAATAATAATATGCAACGAAGATCATAGATTTATAGTCGCTGAACAAATGAGAGAAATAAAAGTAAAGCCACTTTCTATAATTCTTGAACCATTTGGACGAAATACTGCTCCTGCAATTACTTTAGGAGCGTTGAAAGCTCTAGAATATTATGAAGATCCTACATTATTAGTCTTGTCATCAGATCATGAGATCGATAACAATGATCTCTTTATCAATGCTGTAAATATTGGAAAAAAATATATCAAAAATGATGGATTGGTTACTTTTGGAGTCAAACCAACATCTGCAGAGACAGGATTTGGCTATATCGAGGCGGAAGAAATTATGAATTATAAAGATAGAAAGGGTTACTCAATTTCTAAATTTATAGAGAAACCAAGTTTAGAAGATGCACAAAAATTTATCAAAAACAAGAATTATTTTTGGAATTCTGGAATTTTTCTTTTTAAGGCAAAAACAATTATTAAATATATTAGAAAATACTCCCCAGATATTTATAAATATTGCGAAGAAGCATTAAGTGATGAGTTACTAGATCTAGATTTTCAAAGAATTAATGCCGTTGCTTTTAAAAATTGCCCAAACATTTCTTTAGATTATGCATTAATGGAAAAAACTTCAAAGGGAATCGTAATACCTTTTACTTCCCAATGGAAAGACTTAGGAAGTTGGAATTCAGTATGGGAAACCTCAAAAAAGGATAACAATGGCAACTTTACTAAAGGAAAGGTTATTGCTAAAAATACAAAAAATTCTTATTTATATAGCGAAGGAAGACTTTTAGTAACATTAGGATTACAAAACCTTATCGCCGTTGAAACAAGCGATGCGATTTTAATTACAAATAAAAATAATTCTCAAAATGTAAAAGATTTGGTAACATCCTTAAAAAAAGAAAATTTCAAAGAGGGAATTGAACATCAAAAGACTCATCGCCCATGGGGGAACTTTACAACATTAGCCAAAGGTGATAATTGGAAATTAAAAAAAATTTTTGTCAGCCCCAAAGAATCATTATCACTTCAAATGCACTATAAGAGAACAGAACATTGGGTCATAATAGAAGGGAGGGCGAAAGTGATTATCGATGATAAAATATATCTTATTAACAAAAACGAAAGTATTTATATTCCAAAAGGTTCAAAACATAGATTAATTAATGAAGAAGAATCCGCGTTGATTGTTATTGAAATTCAATCAGGAATATATTTAGAAGAAGATGACATAGTTAGATTTGAAGATAATTATGGAAGAACAAAATAAAATTAAACTTATTAAACTATATCTTTATCTAAATTAAGGGACCTGTTCCTTTAGCTTTAAAAACTGTTCATATTGCATTAAGAAAATCATAAAAATCTAAGAAAATAGAAAGTTAATTTTATTCTTGTCAGATAATTAATAATCATTTTCTTGAATAAAATAGATATATATGAAAAAAATATTATTCTCTTAGAGAGTTATCAAATTCATTTTTAAAACTTTCAATAGTTTTTTTTATTCCATCTTCCAAATTAATAGAGGCCTTCCAACCTAATGCTTCAATTTTTGAGACATCAAGAAGTTTCCTTGGAGTTCCATCTCCCTTGCTAATATCCCATTCAACTTGACCATTAAAATCTATAACTCTAGCAATCATCTCTGCAAGATTTTTAATAGTTATTTCCAACCCAGTACCAACATTTAAATAATTCAATGACTTTTTAGTTGAAATTGCTGATTGAAATCCAGGATTCCATTTTTCCAGAACATATCGACAGGCATTTGCAAGATCCTCAACATGCATAAACTCTCTTAAAGCATTACCGCTTCCCCAACAAACAACTCTATCACTTTTATCAATTTTAGCTTGATGAAATTTCCTTATTAAAGCTGGAATAACATGACTATTTTTTGGATGATAATTATCACCTTCACCATAGAGGTTTGTTGGCATAAGTGAAATAGCATCAAAACCATATTGCTCTCTCAAAGAGTCACACAATTTGATTCCTGAAATTTTTGCTATGGCATAGCTTGAGTTTGTTTCCTCCAGATAATTACTCATTAAATATTCCTCTTTTATTGGTTGCTGCGAATATTTTGGGTAAATACAACTACTCCCAAGAAACAATAATCTTTTAACATTAGATCTCCAAGCAGTCTCTATAACATTATTTTGTATTTTTAGATTTTCTAATATAAAGTCTGCAGGGTATTTATTATTTGCATATATACCTCCTACCTTTGCTGCTGCAAGGATTACTATATCAGGTTTATTTATTTCAAACCATTCATTTACACACTTATAGTCGAGTAAGTTTAATTCTGATCTACTTGGATTAAGAATCTTTTGATAGCCATTTTTTTTAAAGTTATTAACAACTGCTCCACCAACTAAACCTTTGCCCGCGACAAAAATCTTTTGATTTACGTTAATTAAATCCATTTTTAAGTATGATTATTTTTAAATCTTTGGCTTTCCTTAATTGCTTCTTTAAGGTCACTTTCAACCATTTCACCAATCATATCCTCAACTGATATTTTAGGAGTCCAATCTAATTCATTACTTGCCTTTGTAGGGTCACCTAGTAATGTGGCAACTTCTGTTGGCCTATAATAACTTTCATCAACCCTTATAACTATTTTTTTAGTATCAAACCTACGCCCAACTTCTGAAGGGCCTTCGCCTTCCCATATTATTGATTTAGATTTTCCATCACCCCAACCTAACTTACTAGCTACGATTTCAACAAATTGTCTCACCGATATTTGTTTTCCTGTTGCAATAACATAATCCTCTGGTTTCTTTTGCTGCAACATGAGCCATTGCATTTCTACATAGTCTTTAGCATGACCCCAGTCTCTCAAAGCATTTAAATTGCCAAGGAATAAACAATCCTCCAATCCAAGATGTATTTTAGTTAAAGCTCTTGTTATTTTCTTCGTAACAAAAGTTTCTCCTCGTCTAGGACTTTCATGATTAAATAAAATTCCGTTACAAGCATACATTCCATATGCTTCTCTATAATTAACAACTATCCAATATGCATAAAGTTTTGCCACCCCATATGGACTTCTTGGATAAAATGGTGTTTTTTCTGACTGAGGTACCTCTTGCACTAAGCCATACAATTCACTAGTGCTAGCTTGATAAAATCTGACCTTTTTTTCAAGATTAAGAATTCTTATTGCTTCAAGAAGTCGAAGTGGCCCTAATGCATCACAATTTGCAGTGTACTCTGGAGTTTCAAAGCTTACCTTTACATGACTTTGTGCACCTAAATTATATATTTCATCAGGTTGAACCTCTTGTATTATCCTAATAAGGTTAGTACTATCTGTTAAATCTCCATAATGAAGAATAAAATCTTTTGATTGACTATGAGGATCAGCATATAAATGATCTATTCTTGAAGTGTTTAAGCTACTTGAACGCCTTTTAACGCCATGAACTATGTACTTTTTTTTGAGAAGAAATTCAGCTAAATAACTTCCATCTTGGCCAGTTACTCCAACTATTAATGCCTTTTTTCTTGAATTCTGATCCATAGTGATAAGGTTACAAAATTATTTTTTTATTTTTTATTTATTACTTCCTTTATTTTATAGAAATATCTTAAACAAATATTGAATATATTTGTTTTGATACCATTATCTTTACAAGCCCTCAGAATTTCTTTATTACTTAAAATATAAGATTTAATGCCTCTCGTACTAATTCCTCCAAGTTGCATACGAACTATTATTTTTTTTTTATATAAATATTTTAAATTTTTATTTTTAAATATTCTCAAAATATATTCAAAATCTCCAGCAATTTTATAATTATCATTAAATAGACCTACTTTCTTTAAAATTTTTTTATGCAAGAAAAGAGAAGGGTGTGCTGGCACTATCCCATATTTTATTTTTTCAGGGGAAAATATACTTGAGGAAAAAATCCTTCTTGTTTTTTTTTCGTTATTCCTATCAAAAAAGGCCACATCTCCTGCAAACAACTCAATATTATTTTCCAAGAATTGTTTAACCACGAAAGAGATTACATTAGAAGAAGCATAAAAGTCATCCGAATTCAAAAAACCTATAATTTCACCGCTCGCATTTTTTAGGCCTTTATTCATTGCATCATAAATACCTTTGTCTTTTTGAATAATTATCTTATTAAAATATTTTTTATAGTCATTTATTATTTCATGCGTTCTATCCTTTGATCCACCATCAACAATAATTTGTTCTATTTCCTTATGATCTTGCTTTTTTATTGAATCTAAGCATCGTTTTAATGTCCCTTGGGAATTAAAACATACTGTTATTATGGTAACCTTCATATATTATAAGATTTTATAAAATAATTTTATAAATAGAATTCTTCTATATTTCCTTAGATAAAAAATTATAGCCATTAGCGGAAACAAATACTTAAATCCATAAATCCCTAATTTTCGTTTGAAATAACTTTTTTCAATATATTTTTTGGAAATCCAAAATCTATAAGTCATTAAAAATTTATATTTAAAAATATTCAATAAATTTTTTTTAATATAATTTTTATTTATAAATTCATTAAATAACAAAATATTATCTTTGATCAATATCCCATTTTTAATATTATTTTCTGTCATCTGAGCATCATGAATTCTTATTGAACAGAGTGGTTCTTTTAAAAAATATAAATTTCCTTTTTCAAGTAATTTAAACCACATTTCCATATCCATCAACTGAGGTAAATCTTTTCTAAATTTTGATGTAAGGAAATTTTTTCTAAACATTGTTGCAGTTGGTTCTCCTATAAAATTACCCCCAAACAAACATTTATTTATTGCTTTTTTGCCATTTATCAATTTTGATTTATAAGAATAGCTTCTTATTGCAAATAATCTGCCTAATCTATCAATATTGTGTCTGCTTGAGCAAACCAAAGATACATCATTATTGATATCTAATATATGAGCCATTTTATTTATACATCCCGGCATCAGGATATCATCTACACAAAGGAATTTTATATATTCACCCTTAGAATGCAAGATGCATTTATTTAAATTTTCAGCTAAACCTATATTTTGTTTATTTTCAAAGAATAAAATATTTTCAAATTTATCCATTATTTTCTTTATGGTAAACCTGGTATTATCATTAGAGCAATTATCAACTATAACTATTTCGAGATCAGTATAGTCTTGGATTTGAATAGATTTTATCGCTTCTCTAATAAATTTTTCCCCATTAAAAGTGGGAATACAAACACTTACTTTTGGCATAACAAAAAATTCTAAATAAAAAAAATTAAAAATAATTTCGAATTTCATATTTTTCAAAAACATCTAAAATGTTTTTAAATTCTCCTTTAAAAAACTTTAATTTTCTTTTGGGATGTGATCCTCTTAAGAAAAGAATAAATTTAGAGAAGAATTTTCTCAGCCTAAAAGGTAACTGATTTAATATGATATATAAGAATGATAAAGGTAAATCTAAAAAAATCTTTTCATTGATGTTTAACTTTTTTCTTTGCAAAGTTAAAATATTAATTTCTATATTTCTTACTAAAAGGTTTGCATAAACTTCAAGGATTTGTAACAATCTATATCGCTTATAATTGTTTTTTAAATTGAATTCATTACCATAATTTTTTACTAAGGATTCCATTGCCATTAACCAAGAATCATTCATATTTGAACCTGGTAAGATGACATGTTTGAGTTTTTTTAAAGTTTTAGGATCAGAAATATTTTTTAGAAATTGATTTCCTGCTTTTTCTTTATTATTAAAATAAAAGAAACCAAATGATTTTTTACTAATGCCAATAGTAACCATATGAAATGGAACTACTAAAATTTTTTTTGATTTAAGTAACAAAACATTAGATGCATAGTAATCTGGATAAGGTGATTGGAAAAAAGGCCCAAATTTTTTTAAATCATTTACCAAACTCTTCTTTATTAATGAAAATTGCATATTATAGTCAAATTTAATTTGAAAATTAAGTGAAGACTTAACAAGTTTTTTTGCTGTTTTATGATCTAAAAAAAAGGGATTTTTTTGTGACTTAAAAATCTCTCCTTTTGCAAAAGTATGTAAATATCCATTAGGTTTTTCAGGAAAAACTTTAGGATATGCAAATAATAATGCACTATTGTAAATTAAATCTGGATCATTAAATTTTTCAATATAGGATTTCATTTTTAGAAAATATCCTTGCATCAAGCAATCATCGTCTCCCAACATTACAAAATAATCTCCTGAACAAATATTTAAAGCTTTATTCCAATTTTCAGTAACAGGCAAAAAACTTTCTGTCCTGAAATATTTAATTCTTTCATCAGAAAGGTCTAAAATGTAATTCTTAATATCCTCTTCTGAGTTATTATCTGAGATTATTATTTCCCAATTATCATAATCTTGTCTTCTTACTGATTCAATAGCCAGCTTCAATAAATCCAGTCTATTTCTTGTTGGGAGAAGAACTGAGAATTTCATAAACTTTAAATCTTTTTAAAAACTAATGTATATGCACTACCAAGACCATTAATACTCTCAATTGGATAAAATACATAAGAAAATAAACGGCCGATTATCCTTAATAAAAAATTTCTTTTAGATTTTATTTGAGAAATTTTTCCAAAGAAAAACTCCCATCCAAATATATTCCAACCCAAAGATCCTTTATCTTTTGTAGTTGATAATTTCAATTCAAAACCTAACTTATTCATATTAGAAACCAATACATTAATAGGTATTAAGCATACATGCCTAGGGGCATCTAAATGTGGCCACATTTTATTCATTATTCCAAATTGTATGGAATTAGGGTTTGGAGCTGCAATAACCAAATATCCTCCGGATTCTAGTTTTGATGCAATTTTTTCTAGAGCATTAAAAGGTTGAGGCAAATGCTCAATTACATGCCAAAGGCAAGTCACGTCAAATTTCTCTAAATTTTCCATAGTTTTTATTGGATCATTACTATTAATTCCATTTATTCCTACAACATTATTTAAATATGTTGTACAATTATCACTCATTTCAATTGCTGTTACATTAAATCCATAATTTTTAGCAAGGAAACAAAATGTACCAAAAGAAGGTCCAATTTCTAAAAGTTTACCTTTTTTCTTATATTTTCTAATAAGGTCAATTTTATATTTTTCCTTATAACTATTTTTACTTATGAATTCAATATCATTTGGTATGAAGTGATAATTTTCTGGATAATATTTGTCTAAATCATTTGGGATTGGATCTAAAAAAATATATTTACATTTAGTGCATTTATAATAGTAAAAATTTCTATTAGATACTTTTCTGTTGTAGTCTTTTGTTTTAAAGATTAATTTGGAGTTACTTAAGCAATTTGGACAGCAAATATCAGATTTTTTTATTTTTAAATTGTTCATATAGAAAGAATTCCCGAACTAATATATAGAAATCTTTTAAGAATATTTTAATTTCTCATAAATTAGAATTGACCAAAATTAATTAAAATGTGAAAAAATATAATAATAAATATTTTAAAATTTTAAAAATAAAAATTTAACATCCGCCCTTTTTTTATATTCTTCAAGACAAAAAATGATCCTAGAGAAGATAAAGAAAGAGCGATAATAATAAATAAAATTGATAAATTACTTCTATTTATGGTTAAAAAAATAACTTTAGTAGTTGATACAATTATCAGAGAGAGACAAAAAGGATAGATTATATTATTTAAAAACCAACCTTTCATTCCATGCTTTGTTAACAATTCATGCATTTTTGGTACTAAAAAAATTAAATAAAAAATATTTAATAGAAACCATGATAGTGCAGCTCCAAGTGCTTGAATTTTTAATGTCAAAAAAATCATTATTGGAACAAGAAAAGATATCGCCACTAAATTTGAAATAAAAACTAATTTGGTCTTTCCACTTGCTAATTGAATTGAATATGGCAAAGCTATTAATGTACTTGTTGCTGTGCCAACAACAAGCAAAGACAATAATAAATAAGAATTATTTGCAACTTCAATATCTGATAACCAAATATATAAAATTTCTTTTGAGAAGAAAGCTATTGTGAGTGCGGAAGGCAAAACAACCAAAGTTATTAATTGGCTTGCAGAGTGATATAAGTCTATAAGAGGTTTTATAGTGTTTAAAGAAATTGATTGGGTAAATCTTGGGAATAGAGCATTTACTATAGGTGTTACAAGATTATTTAATTTATCAGCTATATTAAAAGCAATAATATAATAACCAAATAATTCAAGTGGTAGCATTTTTGTAAGAATAACCTTATCCATCTGAGTTAAAATAATTGTTTCAAAGGATATACCTGTAACACCTGCTGCAAAACTAAAATTTTTCTTTAGTAAGTATTGATTATATTTAGCTTTACTCCCTTTATAAGACTTATTCAAAATGCTCCATAAGAAGTAATGTAAAACAACTGTATTGAGACCGCTAATGATTGATTGCCATATAAAAAATATTAAAATACTTTTTGAAAAAAATAATAAAATTATTAGTGCTCCAAAATGCTGTAAGCCAACAAAAAAAGATCTTATGATATTAAATTGAACTTGTCTTTGAAGTCCCATCATACCACCCATATAAAGTGAACTTGGCCAACTAACGGCTATTGAGAAGCCCATTGCAAGTATGCATCTTTTGATTAAATCAGGATTTAAATTGGAAGAATTTATCCAATTATTAGCAATTGGATCACATAAAATGGATATTAATAATGCTATTAAAATACCTATAAAAATAAAAAGTATTTCTAAAGTTCTAAGAAGATTTCTCGCTTCATTTCCGGAATTAGGGGAACTTGTTAGTCTTGATAATTCTTTACTCAAAGTGGTACTTAAGCCCATATCTAATAAGGAGATTAGAGATCGCATGGACATAAATATTCCAATTAGTCCATATGATTCAACACCTAAATACTTAATATAGAAAGGAACAATTAATAAACCTAAAATATTAATCCAAGACTTACCTGCAAAATTCGCAATTATATTATGTCTTATTCTTGGGATATCACTCATTTAATTAAAAAATTATCAACTCCCCCACCCCAAGCAGAATTTTTAAATAAAATTCTAAGTTCTTTATTTGCATATTTATATTTTCTTGATTGATTATCAGAGATCAACAAATTCCCTTGGTCATTATTCCAAAAAGTATTGCTTTTTTTCCATTGTTTTTTTTCGTAACTTTTAAAATCATCGCCAACAATAACAACTTTTTTTCCATTTTTTTCAACTTGTTTTGTCAAAGAATTTCTACCACTTTCAAAATACCAAGTTTGGAATTTAAATAAAAATCTACCAAAATCTATTTTCAAAAAATCATTTCTTGAAATCATAAATGCATTTGTTCTTATATGCGGGTTTGGGAACTTCCCATAGAAGTAAAATAAAAAAGGATAAAGAAAAAGAAGAAAAACATATTTGAAAAAATTTTTAATTTTAAAAAATTTTTTTTGAAATAAAAATTCCTTTAAATTAATATTTGGACAAATTGATTGCATCGAACCAGAAGCACCAACCAATCCTATATTATATTTAGAGATATATGTATACATTTTCAAGAGCCAATTTTGAGAATGAATTATACTAAAAGAATTGAGAAATACGTAATACTCGTAATCAGTTTTTTTTGCAACTAAAAAGTAAGTATCTATATCAAAACCTTTATCTTCTATAACTAAAAATTTATGAGGTATTTCTTTTACAAGATTTTTATAAATTTTTAAATCTGAATTTAAAGCATTTTTCTTAAAAACAAATAAAATATCATGCTCTATTCCTGATTTATTTTTAAAATAGGAATTTAGAAATAATTTAAATGGTTCTATTCCATTTTTTTCTCTAATTAAATGGACAACACAAATATTCATACCTCTCCAAAGTTACCATCTAAAAAATTGTGAAAAAAACGTGGTTCCACTTGATCAATCATAAAATTATTAGAAAATTTTAAAATCTTAATTTTCTTTTTTGGTAAAAATTTATTTGACTCGAAAAATTTTTCTGTACCATAGATTGGAATATTTCTTGGAATACAATGATAAACAAAACTCTTTCTTGATAATCCTTCTCTAGTTTTATTTAAACCACCATGTGGAAGCTGAGGATGCCAAATTAATGTATCTCCTTTTTCAGGATAAAATTCTTGAAGCTTTAATCCTGATTCAATACATTTTTTTTCAATTTTTTTAAAATAATTATTAATATTTATTTTTTCGTTTAAGTATAGTTCTTTATCTGGCATTATCTTATGTCCTTTTGGGTAATAGATTAATGGACCAGATCCCTCTTTTATATCTTCTAATGCGTTCCAAACTCCAAAAAAATGATTTAATGGATTTGTAAAGAAGGCTGGTGTATCTCTATGAATAGATTGACATGATCCTTTCTCAAAGAATAAAGAACCTACTAATGTAAAATCCCCCCTAAATGCCGCATTTAAAATTTGGCTTACGTTTTTATTAAAACAAACTTTTCTTGCTGCATCTGATATTAGTTGCAAATTGCATAATCTTTCATGCAGTCCATATGCATCTCTATATTTTTCAGAATTTTTTAGAGAAATCGTGAATTTTTTGAAGTCATTTATAAGATCATCACAAAGCTGATCTGATAAATTTTTCTTTAAAATTGTAAATCCATTTTCTTTTAATTCTTGTAGAGAGTTTTTTATAAATGGCGAGAAATTAATCTTTTCTATATTCTTATTTATAAACCACATTTCATCAAATGAAACCTTTTCTCTATGAATATTTTGGAATTTATTGGTAAATTTTTTTAAAGTATTTTTTATATTATTCATGTGATATTATTACCCCAAAAAGCAAATGGCTCATAATCTGGGTAAGGATAGAATCCAAGATTTAACTTAATATCCCAATTATTTTGTTTAATCCATTTTTCGACTAGACGACGTATAGATATTGGCTGTCCAGAACAGATATTAATAATATTTGAACCTTTTAAATTTAAAGAATAATCTACTATTTTCGATGCGACCACATCAACAGGTAAGAAGTCTCTTATCTGTTCACCTCCAGACATATTAAAAACTTTATCTCCTCTCTTTACTGCATTTTTCAGGCTGGTATAAAGAGATGATTCTGCTTGACCATGTCCATAAATATAAAAAATTCTGGCCCAAATAAATTCAAATTCAAATTCTTTTTGTAGAAACTCTAATTGTTTTCTTAAATTATCTTTTGCAAAGCCATAAGGATTTATTGGATATGTTTTAACATCTGAAGATATACTTCCAGAAATATTTCCGTACTCAAAACACGTCCCAGTAATAAAAATAGATGACAGTCCTTGATTAATAAGATTTTTTAAAAAATTAAATTGATTAGGTAATACCCTCTCAAAATGAAATGTAGATTTATAGTTTGGCAAACCTTCCCAAGCTAAGTGAATTAAAAGATCAGGTCTTCCTAATTTTTCAAATAAATCATCATAAACACAATCATTTATATCCAACTTTAAAGTTTCAATATTCTCAAACTCATCTTTTATCAAAGAAGGATTTCTAGAAATAGCTATTATTTGATGCGATGAAGAACTTAACTCCCTTAATACATATTTACCTATAAAACCAGAAGCACCAGTTACTGCTAATTTCATTTTTATAAAAAATCTAATTTAGGTAAAGCTACTAAAAGTTTAGCGCCCCAAGATTTTGAGTATTCAAGTTGTTCTTTAATTTCATTCTTTAAATTCCAAGGAAGTATTAGTATAAAATCTGGCTTATCAATTTCAAGATAACTCTCATCAACTATTTTAATTCTGCTACCAGGCATAAACTTATTTTGTTTAGCTGGATTCCTATCAACAATATATGAAATAAGGTCTTCTCTTACTCCAGCAAAATTAAGCAAAGTATTTCCCTTAGCTGCAGCTCCGTAAGCGACAACTCTTTTCCCATTCTGTTTTGATTCTATTAAGAACTTTAATAGATCAAGTTTTACTTTTTCTGCTTCATTTTGAAAATTTAAAAATATTTCTTTTTCATTTAAACCAGCTTTTTCCTCTTTTAGAAGGATTAATTTTACATTAGTTTGGATTTTCTTATCTCCACTATCATGTTTTTGGGCAAAGACTCTAAGACTACCGCTATGGGTATCTAACTCCTCAACATCAAATATTTCTAAGTTATTTTTTAAGAAAATTTTGTTAATAGTATTTAGTGATAAATAGGAAAAATGCTCATGATAAATTGTGTCAAATTGATTTTCTTCAATTAATTTCAAGAGATGTGGAAACTCAAAGGTTACTATGCCATTATCATTTAATAATATTGAAAAGCCCTTAACAAAATCATTTATATCTGGTACGTGAGCAAGAACATTATTAGCCACCATTAAATCTGCTTTCCCTTTTCTTTTAGAAAGTTCCTTTGCAAGTTTCTCGCTAAAGAATTCTTGAATTATGTCAATGCCTTTTTCAATGGCCGATGCGGCAGTACTAGCGGTGGGTTCAATGCCATAAGAGGGGATACCAAGCTTTTTAAAAAATTGCAATAAATATCCATCATTAGCTGCAACCTCTATCACAAGACTATTATTCTTTATGCCATACTTGCTTATCATAAGGTCTACATAATTTTTTGAATGTGTAAGCCAACTATCTGAGAAGCCACTAAAGTAAGCATAATTTGAATCAAATAATGTTTCAGCATTTGTATAATCTTCAGTCTGTACCAAACCACAATCAGTACAAATCATAACCTTCAAAGGGAACCAACTTTCAGGGGATTTTAATAATTTTTCGGTAAGATATGCATTTGAAGGAGGGGAACTCCCTAAATCAATTAATTTAAAATTTAGTTTTGCCTTACAATTTCGACACTTCATTTTAAAAACCTAAAAATTTTTCATCAATCATTGCATGATTTTTATCACGTTTGGATAATTGGGTAATAGGCAATGGCCATTCTATCCCAATAGCTGGATCTATAGGATTAATTCCTCTTTCATAGTCTTTTTGATATCTCTGCGTATGCAGATAAAGTAATTCACATTTTTCTTTTAAAGTTTGAAAACCATGAGCAAAACCCTCTGGAATAATAATACTTTTAAAGTTATCTTCAGTTAAATGGATACCAAAATATTTTAGATAAGTAGAGGAATTAGTTCTCAAATCAAGGGCAACATCCCAAATTTCACCTTTTAAACATGAAATGATTTTAATCTCAGAGTATGGATCAATTTGATAATGTAATCCCCTTACGGTTCCTTTTTTATTTGTTATTGAATGATTGATCTGCGTTACATTTTTATTACCTGTCAAATGATTAAAAGTATCATTACAAAAAATCCTTTCAAGAAATCCCCTTTCATCTCCTATTGGAATTCTTTGAATCACCTTCAAACCATCAAAGTTGGTGTTAATAATTTCAAAATTCATTTATTTATAAAACTATCTATTTGTCTTATTGAAAAATCTTTCATATTCTCTTTTCTGAGAAAGGCTTCATTCCATTCCAATGTATTTGACAAAGCCTCTTCAAGAGTCCACTTCGGTTCCCAACCTAAGTTTTCTCTCGCTTTTGTACTATCCAACTTTAAAGTCTTAGCTTCATATAAATTTTCTTTTTTATTTAATGAGTATTTTGAATTATTTTTTTTACTAACTAAAAAATCAATTACTGATGATACTGATCTAGTATCTTTTTGATATGGTCCAAAATTCCATGCACCGGAATATTTTTTATTGTCCAATATAAGCTTTTCAGCAAGCATAATATATCCAGAAATAGGTTCAAGAACATGCTGCCAAGGCCTTATTGCATTAGGAGACCTTATATTTAAAACTTCGCCATTATTTAAGGCTCTAAAGAAATCAGGAATAAGTCTATCTTTTGACCAATCTCCACCTCCAATAACATTTCCTGCTCTTACAGATGCGATCCCAATATTTTCCTTTTCCAAGAAGGATAATTTGTAAGATTTTGCTACTAATTCTGCACAAGCCTTACTACTTGAATATGGATCTCTTCCTCCCAGAACATCTTCTTCTCTATAAGGCCATATCCACTCTTTATTTTCATAACACTTATCTGATGTGATATTTACAATCGCTTTAATATTTTCTAGACTTCTTGCTGCTTCTAAAATGTTTACTGTACCCATTACATTAGTATTAAATGTCTCAATAGGATTTACATAAGAATCTCTAACTAATGGTTGAGCAGCCATATGAAATATTAAAGAAGGATTAGATTGGTTTAGAACGGCTGATAAATAATTGAAATCATTAATTTCTCCAATGAAAGATTTTTCAAAAATTGATTCAAGATTGGCAATATCATAAAAATTAGGCCTTGTGCTTGGATTTCTTGAATATCCATAAACTTTCGCGCCTAAATGATGTAGCAGAAGAGCAATCCAACCCCCTTTAAAGCCTGTATGTCCAGTAATAAATACTTTTCGATTTTTCCAAAATTCTTTTATCATTCCCATACCTTCCATGGTGGGTTTTCGCTCGCCCACAAATTATTTAAAAATATTTTCTCTCTTAATGTGTCCATAGGCTGCCAGAAACCAAAATGTTTATAACCAACTAATTGTCCCTCTTCGGCTAATGTTTTTAAAGGTTGCATTTCCCAGCTGCAAAGATCTCCATCAATTTTATTGATAACTTCTGGACTAAGAACAAAAAATCCCCCATTAATCCAGCTGCCATCCCCCTCTGGCTTTTCTTGAAAACCTTCAATAAGATTACTATCAGAAAATTTCAATGCTCCATACCTACCTGGAGGTCTTGTTGCTGTTACTGTCGCTAACTTACCATGAGAATTATGAAATTTTATCAATTCAGATATATTAATATCCCCAAGTCCATCTCCATAAGTAAAGCAAAATGATTCTTCGTTTTTTATATATTTCATTACCCTTTTTAATCGCCCTCCTGTCATTGTTTTTTCTCCTGTATCAACTAAGGTAACCTTCCATTTTTCAGTATTATTTTTATGAACTTCCATTGTATTTTCTTTGAGGTTAAAAGTTACATCTGACATATGAAGAAAATAGTTTGCAAAGTATTCCTTTATCACATAGCCTTTATATCCACAACAAATTATAAAATCATTAATTCCATATGCCGAATAAATTTTCATTATGTGCCAGAGTATTGGTTTCTGACCAATTTCAATCATTGGTTTTGGTTTTATATCAGTTTCCTCAGCAAGTCTAGTTCCGAGACCTCCAGCCAAAATTATAGCCTTCAAGACTTTCTCCAAAATTTTGTTTTATTTTAAACTAAGATAAGATAATTTTTTAATTTTATTTGGGATAAATTAACTTTAAACTGTTTTTATTGTCAAATAGCATATAAAATTTTTCTATCGAGAATTATAAATAAAAAAATCATTTAAATAAATTTGAAAATAAAATAATATTTTGCAAAAAATATTTTTGCAACTATAAAATACATATTTAATTATTTAAATTAACCTTAATTAAGTCACTTTTAATAGTTTCATTAGATTTGTCTAAATAAAAAAAATGTTTTAAAATTATTTAAATAATTAATGATATGTTTATAAAACAAATAACAAATTTAATCTTTGTTTTTTATTTTTTATTTTATTTTTCTAATTTTAAAAGCCTTTCAAAATCAATAAATAATAAAGAAATTTTTAACACTGAATTTAAAAATGACTCTAATGATAGAGAAGTATTAATTACATTAGATGAAATTAAAGATATATTAATAGAAAATAACGAAGAATTGAAAGTTATAAAAAGTCAAATAAAACAATCTAATAATATCCTTAATAGTAAAAAATCAAGTTGGTCTCCAAGATTAACCCTTAATAGTAATGAGCTACCTAATTATACAGTAGGAGACACTAGAAATAAGTTTAGTAATGATACATCATCAAATCAATTAAAAGTTGGAATAAATGCCAATTTGGAGTGGGATATAATAAATCCATCAAGAAAGGTTGATATAAATATAGTTAAAGAAAAAATAGATAATCTTGAGCTTCTTTATAAATCAACTTTAAATGATTTATATCTGAATTCAATTGAAAATTATTATCTTATAAAGGCAAGTCAACAAGAAATAAAGGTTGCTAAACAAGCAATTAAAATTTCTTCAATCTCATTGCAAGAATCTGATAACAAATATCAAGCCGGTATTGGTAATAAACTTGATGTTCTTGAAGCAAAAGCTCAACTAAAACGCAATCAAATAAATTTGTTAGAAAGAAGAAATCAGCTTACTGAAAACATTAATTCACTATCAGAAATTTTAAATTTAAATAGTAAGATTTCTATAAATGAAGAAGATATTAGTATAAATAAAATATGGGATATATCAGAAAATGAATCTTTAAATGCTGCCTTTCAAAATAGATTAGACTTAGAAATAAAGAGAAAAAATATTAATCTTAACTCAAAAGAAGCGCAGTCAATAATAGCGAAGAAGAAACCCTTATTTACCCTTTATAATAATTATGCGGTTTCGTCAGCAAGCGGAGAAATAGGAGTTCAATCGCCAAATTACAATAACTTAATTAGAAGTAATTCTAACAGTCTTGGCATTAAATTTAATTGGAATCTCTTCGATGGCGGGGGCATAAAACAAAATTACCTTTCATTGAAAAATAAAAATCAAGAATTAAATTCTGATCTCAATTTAAAAAAAAATCAGATAAAAAAAGAAATAAAAAACGCATTTAATCAATATAAAACATCAATAGAAAAAATCATCCTTTCACTAAAACAACTTGAAGCATCTGAAGAATCATTAAATATTTCCTTAAAAAGGTTAGAAGCAGGAATTACTACTCAAAGAGAAATAGTAAATATGCAGGGTGATTTGATAGATGCTGAGACAAACTTAATCAATTCTATTAAAAATTATAAAATCATTCTTGCTAAGCTCTCTAGAATGACGTTACTAGATGCTGAATTAATTTGTCCTAAAAAAGAAACAATTACTAATCTAAATAATCTTAAATTTATTGAATACCTTTTAGAAAATAATTTAACTCCTAAATGTAAAAAACAGAACTAATTAATATTTTGAATCAACTCATAATATAATTTTCTGTTTTTTTTATTTTCAAGACTAAATAAATCAATAAACTGGTCTGTTTTCTTCTTATAACTTTCAAAATCTTTTTTATGATTATTTAAGATCAATTCGATTTGCTTAACTGCTTCATCAATATTATTTTCAGGATAAAAATATCCATAATCAGAAATCATACTTGAATTATGTAGAAGAGGTAGACCCAATGAAAGGACTTCAAAATATAAATTATTAAGAGCATTGTCTTGTTGATGAGAAATTACAATAGAACCATAATTAGAAATTGCATTAATTAAAGTTTTTCTTTTATGTATTTTTAAAAAATCAGTGCGATTTGTATAAATTTTGAGTTGCAAAACTAATTTTATAAAATATTCATTCTGCGCTAATTTATCGGCTGCGAGTAAATTACATGAATCAATTGTTTTTGGAAATTTTGCTTCATAAGACTCAACTATATAGAGAGGTAAAATACAATTTTTTGAAGAATTCAAATTTGGTTCCATTACAATCACCCCTTTACTATTAAAAAGATGTGGTGCTTTTTTTATAAATAAATCTCCAGATTGCTTTATTAGAAAATTAATGAACAAATTTTGCCACAAATATGGGACCACCTTAACTTTTTCATTTTTATAGTAAGTCTTCATATAAGTTTTGTTTTTTTCGTAGTGTGGCAATATCCATATCTCATCAAGCTCAGGAAGGTCATCAACTGGAGAAATTTTTTCTTTTTCAAAAAGGGAATAAGTCATATTTTCTATATATTGGTTTCCACACTGCATTAATATAAATTTTGCATTTCGATTCTTATTTTTAAGTATCTTGAGAGTCTGCTTGTTAATACTGAAACCCATCAATATTATCAAATCAAAACTAAAATTATTTTCTTTAAATAATTCTTCATAAGGAATACAAAAATTTTGATCAACAAATTCTTCATTTAATTTTTTACCTTGGTAAATAAAATATGAAGAAGTATCTTCATAACTATTGAAAAGATTATTTAGGAAAACTATATTTTGTTGTAATCCATTAGAATAAAAATTAATCTCAAAATTTACTGTTATACCTATTTTCATAATTTTTTTAATTAACCTAAAGCTGCTCTAATCCACTCCAAAAAGGCAGTATTCTTTCAGTAAATAAAGAAAGCACTGGTCTTTGTCTAAGTACTATATTTACTGATAAAGACATTCCAGATCTTAAAGGCAATTCTTTATTTTTGTATTGAATATAAGGATTTTTTAGTTTAATAGTTATTGGAAATCTATAGAAATTAAAATTTTTATCTGGTTCTAAAACATCAGAACCAATCGAATCAATCAAACCTTCAATTTCCCCGAATTCATTATACGGATAAGCATCTACTCTGACCTTTACTCCCTGGCCAACTTTTAAAAATGCTATGTCTCTATTTGAAACAAATACTCTAGCTACCAAATCATCTATAGGAACAATTTTAAGGATTGGCAACTCAGTATTAACAACATATCCAGGAGCGGCAGGTTGCAAATCAAAAACTATTCCATTTAATGGTGACTTAATTTCTTGATAACTTAATGTAAGTTGCGACTCTTTAATTTGGTTATTTAGCTGGGAAATCTGTTTCTCATTCTCTTCAATTTTTGTTGAAAAGTCTATTTTCGTGGCGGCGATTGTATTTGATAATTTATTTTCTGCTTCATTTAAAATTGCAAGAGATGTTTTTAAATCATTTTTAGTTGTTTCTAATTTACCTCTCAACTGAATTACTTCTTGCTGTTCTTTGAGATATTGCAATTTACTTAAACCTCCAATTTCTATTAATCCTTCAAGTTTTTTCAGGATGTCTTCTCTTATTAAAAGCGTTTCTTTGAGAGTCTTTATTTTTTCAATATTCGAATCTCTACGAAAAGTAGATTGATCAACCGTGTTTCTTGATGCAGCTATTCTGGAGTTATATTCATTCTTCAATGAATTAAGCTTTATTTTTTGATTTTCATTAAGAAGATTAATATCAACCTTTTCCCCTAACTGAATTTTGCTTAATAAATTATCCGCCTCGATTTGTGATTTAACAGCTGTTAATGTTTCCAGTTTAGATTTAACAGCTCTGGTATCCAATTCAAGCAAAACTTGGTCCTCATTAACTATTTCGCCCTCAGAGACTAAGATTGTTTTAATTACTCCTCCTAATGGAACTTTTACGTCAATTGTTGTTCCCAGTGGCTCGAGTTTACCCTGCACTTGAACAGTTTCGTCAATTAAAGTTATAAAAGACCATATAATTCCGAAAGATGTAACTCCTACAAATGTCCAAATTAATCTTCCACTCCATTTTTGACTTTGCGTTAAACCACTCCAAATTTCACTACCTTCTTCATTAATAAGATTATCAATAAATTTCTCAGCATAATTCTGATATGCAGTTGTAAATTTAATAAATTTTTTCTTATATTTTTCGACAAATTCCTTCTCGGAAATTTCCTTAATTTTGGTGATATAAAACTCTGATAATTTTTTCTTAATTTTTTCGACAAATTCCTTCTTTGAAATTTTCTTAATTTTAGTGATATAAAATTCCGATAATTTTTTCTTATATTTATCTTTAGTTTTTTGGAAAGATTCTTTATTTATAATATTTTTTAACTTCATAATCAATTTTATGAATTCCTTAATCTAACCATAATTAATTTTAAATTACAAATAATCAAAATTTAACCCTCTCTTTCTTGTTGTTTATACAAAGAGTAATATCTACCTTTAAGATCCATTAACTCGTTATGATTACCAATCTCATCAATTCTCCCATCATGAATCATAATAATTTTGTCTGCATTAATTATTGAATTCAAACGATGAGTGATAAATAAAACGGTTTTACCTCTAAAGTAATCCATTAAATTTAATGAAACTTTTCTCTCAGTATCAAAGTCCAAAGCTGATGTTGATTCATCCATTATAAGTAGTTGAGGATTCTGCAATATTGATCTAGCGATTGCTATTCTTTGTCTTTGACCACCACTTAAGTTTCCCCCTCTTTCGCCAACATTAGAAGCATAACCTGAGGGCAAACTCATTATAAAATCATGTGCCGAAGCTATTTTTGCTGCATTTATTATTTCATCTGTATTTGAATCTGGATTTGTTAAAGCAATATTATCTTGTACAGTACCCTCAAATAATATTGAATCCTGAGGAACAATCCCTATTTGCCTTCTAAGAGAATAAAGTTCCACCTTTGAAATATCAATTTTATCTATACAAATCTTTCCCGATAAAGGCTCATATAATCTTGCAAGTAATTTAGTAAGAGTTGATTTCCCTGAACCAGATTGACCTACTATTGCTACGAATTCCCCATCTTTGATTTCAAAATTTACATTTGATAAATTCAACTTACCTTTTTCAGTAAATCTAAAAGAAACTTCATCAAAAGTTATGCCTCCTTTTATTGATGGCATTGGTATATTTTCTTTATCTACTTCATCAGATTCAGTTTGATTATCGATGATATCTGATAATCTTTCGAGAGATATATTCGTCTGTTGAAAGTTCTGATACAAGTTTGACAACCTTAATAAAGGTCCTGTGACATAACCAGAAATAATCCTAAATGCGATTAAACCACCCAATGTTAAATCTCCTCTGATTACAAGATATGAACCAACACAAAGGACAACTAGTCCTGAAACTTGATTTAAAAACTGAGTCAAGCTATTTGCAGTGGTTGTTGTAACAGCATTTCGATAACTTTCAGAGATATATTTTGTGTATCTTTCCTTCCATTTCCATCTAGCATTCATCTCAAAATTTTGGGCCTTAACAGTTTGTACACCCGTTAAAACTTCCACTAAATGATTTTGAGTTGATGCATTAAGTTCTGCTTTTTTTCGTAACTGTCTCCTAATTATTGGAGATATTGTTACTGTTATTATTGCCAATAATGGAGCAACCAAAAGAGCCACTATCGTCAATACCCAGCTATACAACAACATTACTGCAATATAAATTACTGAAAAAACCGAATCAAGTACTAAAGTCAATGCCGTACCAGTCAAAAATGATCTTATTTGTTCCAATTCACCAATTCTTGAAGAAAGTTCTCCAACTGGTCTCTTATCAAAATATGTCAACGGCAATCTCAATAAATGATCGATAACTTGCTCTCCAAGAGAAATATCAATACGGTTAGTGGTATCTATAAAAAGATTTGTTCTAATTGCAGTAAGTAGATTTTCAAAAACTGAAAAAGTAAGGAGTAAAGTAGCCAATGGTAAAAGGCTTTGAACACCGCCTTGTCCAATTACCTTATCAATTATTTGCTGAATAATTAAAGGATTCATTAGTTGAAAAATATTCACGAACAGCGAAGCAATTAATACTTCTATAAGTGGTTTACGATTTTTTTTGATAGAGGGAAGAAACCATTTAAGTCCGAATCTTTTTTTAGGAGTTTTATTAGTAGACTGTAAAATTAAAACAGGGACTATTTTTTGATCTGAAAAGTTCTTGACGAATTCGATAATTTTATATTTCTTTAAGCCATAACGGGGCCTTGCAATTATGAGATTATCATTCTTAATTTCACTTATAACAGCAAGTTCATCTTTTCCAAGTTGAATTAAGCAAGGGGTTTGAACTCTAGTAATCATTTCAAGAGGCAAATCTAATAATTGACTTTTTAAACCCAAAGATTCTGAAATAGCAGCACAAAGCCTTAAACCTATTCTTTTATCATCTTTTCCTATGTTTTCAGAGAGAGATCTTTTTATTAGATCAACTTTGATGGGAATATTCAGAATCTCAGCAATAATTCTGAAACAAGCAACACCTTCGGGGATGATTTCATCAATTGAACTAAAGAATGGATATTTCTTTTCTAAAGGGATTTCTTTTTGAGCAGATTTAGGTTTAGATTCATTTTTAGTTTCAGTTTTAGAGTTAAGAACTTTTGTTTTAATTTTTTTTCTAAATTTATAATCTTTCTCATTCAAACTTTTTATCTTTGGGATCCCAATAATACGATAAAAAACTTTTTCTTTATTTACTTTTTCATAATCAAAATCATCTCCATAAGAAATGGTATTGAAGTTAAAGGCAAAATACCAATTTTTTGACTTATCTAAATTCAATTTTGCTTTTTTATCTTTAAGGGAAATTTCTTTAATTTCACATTCTTGAGTAATCTTCTTTATGGCAGTTCTAAGTTCTTTGGGATTTTCAGGTAAGATATTTTTTTGTTTTTTGATCAATATTGGTAAAACTTCAAATGTTTCGACAACTTCTTCAATAAGATTATTTTTAGTTAATTTTTCCCAAGATTTAAAATTAATTTTTGCAAATTTACACTTTGAAGCAGCCGTTACAAACTCTAGAGGCTTATTAGCCTTTATAGATTTAATACCTAAAACATGCGTAGGATTAAATAACTCTAATGTCATTATTTCACTACTTAGTGGATTTTCTACAAGCTGTCTAACTTTTCCTTCTAAAAGAATAAAAATGTTATCGGGAATTTCTTCTGATAGGATAATTGGTTTACCCATATCGTATTCGTCGAATTCTATAATCTTTTCAAGTTTCTCCGAAAGAATTTCTGATTCTTTATTCCCAACATTTAATTTATCAAGTAGATCACTTATTTCACTTTTTTTTTCCATTTTTACCCAGTTAAGCTTTAATAGATTGATCTAAGCTTTCTAATGCTTTTTTGATTTTTGTGTTTATCCAAAGTTCATACATCTCATTGATTAATCTTATTCTCATAGTATTATTTAAGCTTGCTGGGATCAACCTTTCATGTCTTAAAAGAACCCACCAGCCTTCACATTCAAAAGGATGCCAAAGTTGACCAGGTTTACTTGCTTTTAATCTTTCTGCAATAAATGGATTAACAGTTCCTAATTCCATAGGTCCTATTAAGCCATGTAAGACATTTTCTATTCCCTCAGAAAACTCAGACGATAATTCAGGGAAAGTAGCTTCTCCTTCTTTTAGTCTTAAATTAAGTTCAAAAATTTTTTCTCTACTTTTTGCCCTTATTAAAGAGTAAGTAACTCTATCTAAGTCAGATTTTTTATCTAGAAAAAGTTTTTCAACTTTGTCACCAAAACTCTTTTCTTTAAACTGCTCTAATTTAAGAGCATTGTATATTTGAATCTCTAAATTAGATTCACTTATACCATTTTTCTTAAGCCAAATATTTAAACTATTTTTATCAGTTATTTTTTCTCTACTTAAAAATTTCTGATAATACTTTATTTGCTCCTCTTTACTTGGTGAAATTTCTTTTATAAATTTTCTTTCTAAAAATCTCCTCAAAAATAAGGGTATTAAATTTAATTCACTTAATAAAATCGGCGTATTGTCTACTTCTATTAATTCACCTTCAATATTTATCCAGTGATTATCCATGATAATTGTTTGTTAAAAAGATTATTTTAGAATTTTTAATTTTGTACCTAAGAAAGTGGGTTAGTAGTTGTGAAACTTCCAGAGACTAAATCTCCCTCTGTTACTCCAACTATTTCAGCAATACCAACTATTCTCAACGCAGTTCTATCAAAGCTATCAGATGCTAATTGACCTGATTGCGAGTAGTTACCAGCATAAACATATGCTGACTGAACAGAATCAGCATCCTCTGTAGATGAGGATCTAGCATACATTACATAAGTAAAGTCTAACCCGCTACTTCCTGTTGAATCAGGGTTTCCAGATCCTGCAGTATCGATAATAAATTCAACATTACTTCTTACGTTGCTTGCACTAAGTGCAGCAGAAGTAAGGACATCTCCATCACTATTGAAACTATCTTCGTATACAACTCCATCCCTTAATCTATAAGCAGGAGCTGGTGTAGTGTAATCAATTTCTTGGAAAGCACCTATTGCATTACTACCCTCATAAAAAATACCTATCTTATCTTCACCACTAGCAATTTGGAAATTAGATATTTTGTTGAAGGTAAAGGCTGTAGGACTACCATCAGCTGTAGTTCCATCAGAGTCGAAAGTTAACCATGAAGTATTGGTGTTATGAGTATTAAAAATTAATTGATCTGCAGAACCATCATCTTTAAAATCAGCCGTTACTATATTTGATGAAGTTAATGCCTCGGAAAGTTCAACTCTATCTATTCCAGTACCACCAGTTATGGATACTGAAGTTAAATTTGCTTTTGTAGCATTATCTAAATCTAATGTATTTGCTGCATTATCGGCATTTGCAGTAACAGTTAGTGCTGTAGCTCCATTGAATTTAGAAGCCGATGAATTTGCTGTATTAATGTTTGTAGAACTATCACTTATCGTGTAAGTAATTGCCCCTCCTGTTGCTGAGTTTATATCATCATATTGTGCAATTGTAAGATCGGAACCACTATCTAAAGTCACAGTGGCATTAGTTACATCAACCTTGGTTGAAGGAGTAACTAATGCTGCTGTGAGCTGAGCTTGGGTTCCACTTATAGCAATTGAATTTTGTACTGTGACATTTCCTGTGGTGGTGTTGCCAATAGCACTTAAGTCTTCAGCATTTATTGCAGCTGAATTAGAATCATTGATTGTAATAGTAGCATCTGTTACACTTACGCCCGCAGTAACCAAGGCAGCTTTGACCTCTGCAGTTGAACCAGTTATGTCAATAGCATTTGTTACAGTCACAGTCCCATTTGTTGTGGCAGCTATGGTACTGAGATTTGTAGCATCGTACGCTGTACTATTTCCATCATCAATTGTGATATTTACGTTGGCATCCTCGCCTGTAACCGTTGTAAGGTTAGTACTTGCTGATGAGCCATTCAAAAGATTACCTTTTGTATCAGCGACCCCTGAAGCAAAACTCGCAGTTATGCCTGAAACACTTGCTATCGCAGCAGCATCTTCTAGATTCACCGCTGAGTTTACTGTTGCAGTTGATGCACTTCCTAGAGTTACAGCATCTGTTATTAACGCAGCTTTTACCTGCGCTCCCGTACCGGTGATTGTCTGACCGGAAGATAAAGAGACGGTTCCGCTTGTTGATGTCGTAACCGCACTTATATCAGCCGCGGTCATGGAACCAGCGTCATCACTGATTGTGATATCTACTGAATCGTGATCTCCCACAATATTTCCTAGCTCTGCTGTTGCACTTCCG
>CACMXO010000005.1 GCA_902617605.1 uncultured Prochlorococcus sp.
ATATTTGCTCATTTTATCTTTTTGCATTTCAAATCAAGGTTATCAAAAGTTGAAGAGTTTTTTATCAGATTTTTAATATGATGCAAAATAAATTGTCATTTCATCAATCTTCAGCAAGTCTCGAAATAATCGGATTGCCAGATTATTCCAATAATGAAAATAAAGATCAAATATCTATAATTTCTCAATGGAAATTAACCATAGTTGATAAACCACTTATTGAAGGCAAAATAGAACATTTAGGGCCTATTATGGATGCTTTTTATATTTATTCAAATCTTTTAATCAAAAACGAAATTCCAATATATGAGTCTAAATTAATCGATATAAAAGCCGATAATCTTCACATACATAATATTGTTCTTAAGAGCTCTAAACCAAATGTAAAGCCTTTAGTTTTAAAGATTGGTAATTCATTGCTATCAGATACCATAAATTGTTTTGATCAGTTAAATGAATCTCCAAAAGTAAGAATTAAAAAAAATGATAAAACTACTAACATTTCTAAAAAATTAAGATTTTCGTTAAATAAAAAAGTTAAATTTTTTAATTTCTTTATTCCACCTTTTATTGCAATTTGCTCTTTAATTCTATTCTCTTCTTCTCTTATTTATTTTTATAGTCCTTTTGAAAATATAGAAAAAAAAGAACTAATAAACTCTGAATAAAGATCAATTAGCATCTTATATACAAACACGATACTATAGGTTAATTTCTTTTCAGAGTAATTCAAATTTATTCTTTGAACTTTGATGTATGGCAGATTTAAACATCCCAAATTTGAATATTAAAACTGATAAATATATTTTTAAAAAAAAATTAAATTTAAGAAGAAAATCTAAAAGAAGATTATTTACTGAATCTTTCTTTTTGTTTATTTTTGGTGCTTTATTAGTTTATATAAATTATTTAATTCCTAATAAAAATTTGCTGTTACAAAATCTACCCTCGACATTTAATAAATCTTTTTTATTAATAATTGAACTATTTTCATATCTTTATGAGATATTTTTGGTAATTTTTATTTTTGTATCCTCTTTTACAGCTCTTATTTTAATGGTAGGTTCATTTAATAGGTTATTTAAAGTCTCTAAGAGAAAGTCAAAACAAATTGTTTATAAATAATTTCAAATAGGTTGCATTAGGCCACCACTTCCTGAATCAGAGTCATCATCATCATTTTCTGTTTCTTCTCCAAATAATGCAAATATGCCTAATACAATCGATGAAATAATAATTGATAAGGGTAAAATTGAAGTTTGGATTCCGACGTCTATATATTCACCCATAAAAAAAATAAATTTTTATAAAGCTAACCGAAATCAAACTGTTTCGCGGATTTTAAATAATTATTTAATAATTTATTCTCTTTTAATAAGTTCTTTTTCGAAATTCTTTATTTCTCTTTCAAAAGATCCGAACCACAATATAAGTTGATCAATTTGATTTTGAATTTCAGTTGCACCTAAACCCCTTATAGTAATTATTGAAAATTGTTCGCCTTCATTAAAATTAAATTTATTTTGAACACTACTTGCCAATGAATTTTTAAGCATTTTAAAAGTAGAATTTTTTAATTTTGTCTCAATCAAGATGTTTGGCTTTTTGAGCTTAATCTTATTAAAACCACATTTTTTAGCTAGTAATTTTAGTCTCATTATCATAATTAGGGACTCAACAGGTTTGGGTAAGTTTCCATATCTATTTACCCAGTCTGTAGCTAATTCAGTTAATTCATCATTATTTGAACATTCAGTAGCAGATTTGTAAGCCTCAAGCTTCTCTTCTCTGTTTAATATCCATGTTGCAGGTATAAATGCATTTATTGGTAGATCAATTTGAGTGTCGTTAACTTCAGGTATTTCTTGGCCGCTGATTTCTGAAATAGCCTCATGGAGCATTTCTATATATAAATCATATCCAATAGCATTAACCTTTCCACTTTGTTCTTCTCCTAGTAAACTACCAACACCTCTTATTTCCATATCTTTCATTGCAAGTTGGTATCCACTACCTAGTTCAGAAAAATCTTTTATCGCTATCAATCTTTGTTTTGCAGCGTCATTAATTTTATTTATATTTGGATAAAATAACCAAGCATGTGCTTGTACACCGCTTCTACCAACTCTTCCTCTAAGTTGATAAAGTTGTGAAAGGCCAAATTTGTGAGAATCTTCAATAATGATTGTATTTACTTTAGGGATGTCTAACCCACTTTCAATTATTGTTGTGCATATCATTAGATCTACTTCTCCATTATTAAAAGCAATCATTGCATTTTCAAGCTCTGTTTCGTTCATTTGTCCATGAGCAACAATAAATTTTAAGCTGGGAAACATATTGTTTAATTTGTTTACAGCTTGATCTATATCAGAAATTCTTGGAAGAACATAAAAAATTTGACCTCCCCTATCAAGTTCTTGATTAATTGCAGTTCTTATAACATCCATATCTATTTCAGATAAATATGTTTTTATTGATCTTCTTGATGGTGGAGGAGTATTTAGTAAGCTCATTTGTCTTAGTCCAGATAAGCTCATATAAAGAGTTCTTGGAATTGGAGTTGCCGAGAGAGTTAAAACGTCTATGTTGGTTTTGATTTTTTTTATTTTTTCCTTTTGCCTCACTCCAAATCTTTGTTCTTCATCAATAACTAGTAGTCCTAAGTTTTTAATTTCAATTTCTTTTCCTAAAATCTGGTGCGTTGCTACAACTAAATCAATTTTGTTATTTTTCAAACCTGCATAGATTTCCTTTCTTTCATTAACGGTTTTGAATCTATTGAGTAATGATACTTTTATTGGGTAAGGTGAAAATCTATTGCTTATTGTTCTCCAATGTTGCTGAGCTAGGATTGTTGTGGGTGCTAGTAATATTACCTGTTTACCTGATGTAATAGCCTTAAAAATAGCTCGAACAGCTACTTCTGTTTTACCAAATCCTACATCTCCACAAACTAGCCTGTCCATGGGCTTATCGCTTTCCATATCAGATTTTATTTCTTCTACAGCAGTAATTTGGTCAGGTGTTGGTTGATAAGGGAATGATTCCTCTAATTCATCTTGCCAAGGACCATCTTCTGGGTAAATGTAACCCTTTAATTTTTCTCTCTTTGCATAAAGTTTTAAAATATCGACAGCAACTTTTTTGATTTGTTTCTTATTTTTTTCTTTTATTTTTTCCCATTCAGTTCCCCCTAATTTATTTATTTTCGGCTTTATTTTTCCGGTTGATCTATATCTATTAACACTGCCAAGTTGATCAGCGGCAACACTTATCTTCCCATCTTGATACTGTATAACTAAATAATCTCTTGAATCTCCAGTTATATTTATTTTTTCTATTTTTAAAAATTTTCCTATTCCATGATTTTTATGAACTATAAAATCACCTGGACTAATCTTATTTACATTTATATTTGAATTTACACTTCTTTTTTTTCTTCTTATGAATACATTATTAAAAAGAGATTGTTGTGAAAATAATTCTTTATCTGTTATCAGGACAACTTTCCATATCGGAAGATAAAACCCCTCGATTTCGTAATTGTTCTTATTTTTTAAAATAAGAGGAGTTGAATTATTAATTGACTTATATGCTTCATCAATATCATTAGGATTGTTTAAGAAGTTTGCATTACATTCGTGCTCAAAAAGTAAAGTCCTTGTTCTCAATGGTTGTGCTGATAATATCCATACTTTTTCATTATTTTTTATATTTTTATTTATATCATTGGATAATTTACCTACATTTTTAGAGTATGAATTTAATCTTTTATCGTTTAACAAAAATCTATTATCAATATTGATTTTAGATTCAAATTCATAAAATTTTATTAAATTAAAATTTCCTATTGAATTTAATATTTCGTCAAACTTTAAATGCAAATTAGGTTTTACCTCTAAATTAATGTCATTATTTTTAAGGTTCTCATTTAATTCATACTTACAAGTATCAAAATTACTTTCTGAATCTAGATACCAATTATTTGCAAATTTTTTACAATCTTCTAATTCATCAATTACAAGAATTGTTTCTCTATTTATAAAATCTATTATGTTTGAGGGTTCTTCTTCAATTATTCCTAAATAACGATCAAGATTATTTTTATTTATGTCTTCTGAATTAAAAAGATTGTTCTTAGATAAATTATTTAACTTATCTTTTATCAGCAAATCAAATCCAGCCTGAATTATTTCAATATTTTTTATACTTTCTAATGTTTTCTGTGTATGGGGATCATATTCTCTTATTTTCTCAATTACATTATCAAAAAATTCTAATCTTATAGGAAACTCATTATTGACAGGAAAAATATCTATTATTTCCCCTCTCCTACTCCAGAAGCCTTCTGTTGAAGTTACATTATCCTTCGTATAACCCAGCAAAGTAAGTTTATTTGCTAATTCATGAATCTCGATTTGAACCCCTTTTTGCAAATCTAACTTGTTTTCAATTAATAGGTTTTTATTTATTAGATGAGGTTGTAGTGATCTCTCAGTTGATATAACAATATTAAGTTCATTTTTCTCTTTTTTTATTAATTTTGATAAAACAGTAAGCTGACTAAATTCAATCTCTTTGGATTTATTAATTGATGAGTATGGTAGATGTTCTGTTGGAGGATAATATAAAACTGCTTTATCATTTATACTTTCAAAATAACCAATCCATTTGTAGGCAATTTCTACATTAGGACAAATTAATAATATATTTTTCTCCTCTTTTTTTGCGATGCTATCTAATATTATTGATTTTGCATATCTACTTGAACCAACAATATTTAATTCATTATTTTTTGATATTCTTTTTATTAATTCAGAAGTAATTTGTGAGTTTGAAATATAATCAACTAAAGTATTTAAACTCATTTATAACTATCAATCTTGATTACAAATATCCGATACATTATATTAGATTTTATACTGATTGTGAATAATATTTGATGGATTCAGCTGCAATAAATTCTTTTATACCCACACTAGATCAGGTAGACAGTTGGTACGAAATCTTTACACTTTTACCAATATTAATTGCTCTAGAATTATTATTATCGGCAGATAATGCTGTAGCACTAGCTTCTCTTACTAAATCCCTCGATAGTTCAGAATTAAGGTCAAGAGCCTTAAATATTGGTATAACAATATCTTTATTATTTAGAATTATTCTAATCATATTATCTAATGTTCTCCTCAAGTTTATTCTCATCAGAGTTTTTGCTGGTTTTTATTTAATTTATTTATTCTTCTCAAATGTTTTTTTAAATTACGATACAGAAAATGCCGAAAATGGGACAAATAATAATAAAAATAATTTTAGGTTTTTAAAGGTTGTAGCGCTTCTTTCAATTACTGATTTTGCTTTTTCCATAGATAGTATCACTACTGCAGTAGCTATAAGTGATCAATACATATTAATTATATTTGGAGCAGTGATTGGAGTATTAGCCTTAAGATTTACATCGGGGATTTTTCTAAAACTTCTGGATATATTTTCTAGATTAGAAACAGCCGGTTACGTAGCTATTTTAATAGTTGGAATTAAACTTTTACTAAATACTTTAATTAAAGAATCTATTCTTCCAGACTATTATTTTTATTTTTTGATTCTTTTTGCTTTCATTTGGGGATTCTCTAAAAAAGAATCTAAAACTTAATCTGAGAGATATTCACCTGCTGATGGCTTCAACTGTTGTATCAATTGCTTTTTGCTAGAATTGTTTTTGCCTTCAAGTTTTGCTTCTAACAAAATAATCGGATCAGTTTTAGTTGAAATTATAATTCCTTTATTTTCTATTACAGCAAGAATAATACCTGGTTTTGAATAATTGCTCATGAAAAGGAATTTTTCATTTTTAATTACATCACTAGTCAAAACTTTGATTTTAAGTATTTTAAGGTTCTTACCTCTAAAAGTTGTATTAGCTCGTGGGTATAATGCTTTTATTTTTTGAGAAATTTTAATTGCTTCATTACCCCAATCAATTTTGAAGTCTGATTTTTCAATCATTCTTGCGTAAGTAATTTCTCTTCCAAGGGTATTTTGTTTTGTTAATAGAGGACTAGTGTTTTTTTTAATATTTTCTTCGATTAAAGATGTAGCATTTAAAAATAATTTTGCCGATAAAATACTAAGTTTTTCCGATAGTGTATTTAAATTATCATTATTATTGATTTTAATTTTTTCTTCCAACAATATGTCGCCAGTATCTAGTCCCTCATTCATTTTCATAATTCCTACACCAGTAAATTCATCGCCTTTTATTAGGGACCATTGAATTGGTGCGGCACCACGCCATCTTGGAAGTAATGAAGCATGTGCGTTCCAAGAACCTAATTTTGGGATTTCCAATATCTCTTTGGGTAAAATTTTCCCGTAAGCTATAACAATAAATAAATCACAAGAAAGTGATTTAAGTTCATTTATAAAATCTATATTGCCCCTGATTTTTTCTGGAGTATAAATTTTAATAGATTCTTTCTCAGCAATGCTTTTTACAGGTGAGGCTATTAATTTATTTCCCCTAGATCTCTTCTTATCCGGTTGGCTAACTACTGCAATTACCTCGTGCTTAGATTTAATAAAAATATCTAGACTAGGAATTGAATATTCAGGTGTTCCCCAGAATATAATTCTCACGCGTCACCAGTTATTGATAATTCATCTACCCATATATGTGGAGAAATTCCACTTGTTGTTACCTCCTGGCTTGATTCTATATTTACTATATTTTTCAAAAGATATTTGATATCTCCTGCTACGGTGGCAGATTCTATTGAGATTTTTTTACCGTTTTTGTAGAGCCATCCATCAAATGGAAGAGAAAAAGAACCTTGACTTGCTCTGACACCAGCATGGATTGCATTTAACTCTTCGATATAAACAAATTCTCCCTCATAAGTAGAGTGATCTAGTGATGTTTTTAGATCAAAGTTTTTTTCTGATTTTTCAACTACGATCCAATCAGGAGATACTGATACTTTTGACCCTAATCCTGCGTGGCCAGTGGGTGTTGTTTTAAATATTCTTGCAGTTGATTCAGAATGTATAAAATTTTCAATTCTCCCTCTGTTAATTAGACATAGTCTTTTGGTTGGGGTTCCCTCTCCATCAAATGGTGTTGAAGAAATATTCTTTTCGTGAAGGCCATCATCATAAATATTAAGTGCTTCTGTAGATAGTTTCTCTCCGATTGAATTTTTATTAGATAAGCTCACTCCATCTATGATGCTTCTAGCATTAAACATTGAGCTAAAGGCGTTAATGATAGTTAAAAAAGACTCTGGGGAAAAACATATTAAATATTTATCAGTTTTAATAGATGAATAATTTAAATGAGAAATTGTTTTATTTGAAGCCTCTTTAATACACGACTCTATATCTATATCATCAGCTCCATATCCAAGTTTCACGGAACCTGAACTACGAGGCTTCTTATTTTTCTCTTCTGCTCTTGCATATAAATATAGTGCTGCTTGACTTTTGGAATAACTTCGAAAGGCACCCTCACTATTTGCATAAACTCTCTCAAAGAAACTCTCAGATAAACCATTATATGGAACAGATTTTATGGATTCATGACTTTCTAATAGTTTTACTTCCGCTTCTCTTAAAACTGTAAGTAATTTTTTTATTCCAACAGGAATTCTTTTTTTAACTTCCTTAACTTTAATAGGATCCTTCGCTAGTGGTGAAAATTCTGTAGATTCATTCTTATTGCCGAAATCAGAAGCTATATTTGCTTGCTTAAGAGCCTTTTTAATACCAGATTCACTAATATCACTTGTTGTAGTAATACCAACTAGATTAGATTGATTCCAAACTCTTATAGTTAAAATTTGTTTTTGTGATGCCTTAAGTTGTTTGGCCTCTCCTTTATCTACTTGCACAGAATAATCATTTGAGAAGCTTGCTCCATAATCCCATTTTTTAAGATTTAGGAAATCTGCAGCTTTGGAGATTTGAGTTGTGATTTCTCTTGAATTCATATCTTATCTTCCGCCAACAGTTATTGAATCAACCTTAATATGAGGTTGGCCAACAGTTACGTTGACACTTCCACTAATGGATCCACAGAATCCAGGAGCCAATTCAAGATCATTTCCGCACATTGATATTTTTGGCATAACTTCTTTAGCCTCACCGATCAATGTTGCACCCTTTACTGGACTAGATAATTTTCCATTTTTAATAAGATATCCTTCTTCTACCGCAAAATTAAATTGTCCTGTAGCACCTACACTGCCACCACCCATTGATTTGCAGTAAAGCCCTTCACTAATACTATTGATTAAATCCTCTTTAGAGTGCTCACCTTTAGCTATATAAGTATTTCTCATTCTTGACGCTGCAGCAAAAGAATAATTTTGTCTTCTTCCACTTCCTGTTCTTTTATGGCCAGTTCTTAATTCGCCTGCCCTATCGGATATGAATTTTTTTAAAATTCCATCTTCTATAAGAACTGATTTTTCGGGTTCCATGCCTTCATCATCTACTGATAATGAACCGAAGGATCCTTCTGATATCCCTTCATCTATTGCTGTTACGGATTCATGTGCAATTTTTTCATTCAATTTATTCTCAAATGGTGTTGTTCCTCTCTCTATTTGAGTAGTTTCAAGTAAATGACCACAGGCTTCATGGAATATAACGCCACCAAATTTATTAGCTAATACAACAGGCATTTGTCCTGCATCAACATAATCTGCATATAACATGTTCATTGAACTTTCGAACACATCATTAGCTGCTTTTTCGTGATCCCATAATCTAAATTCATTAGGCATACCTGACGATCCAAATCTTCTACTTCCACTAGATCTATATTGGGCATCACTTGCAATTACGTTGAGACCAACTGTTTGATGCAATCTAATATCTGAGACATAGGTTCCGTCACTGGAGGCTATAATTACCTCTTGAAGATTTCTTGAGTAACTTCCTTTCCTAGTTATTATTTTATTATTTTTTTTTAAAGATTTTGTGCTAACTAGTAGTTTTTCACTTATCTCATGAATAGATGGGACTTCATTAATCCATTTTTTCTTGGATAAACTATAGTCCCTATGTTTATTTAAACCGTTAAATAGTTCTCTTTTGTTGTCTGTTATGTCTAACATCTCAATAGCCTGAGATACCGATCTCATCAAGCCATGCTTTGTTAAATCATTTGTACTTACAAATCCATCCTTTTTCCCCTTGAAGATTCTAATGCCAGCACCCTTACCAAAGGATGGACTTACACTTGTGATAAAATCTTCTTCTGCTAACACGCTTGAGTTGTCAGTATTCTCTATAAATATCTCTACAAAATCAGCACCAAGTCCAATCCCGTAGAAAATGATTTCTTCTAATAAATCTTTATTGCAACTACCAAAAACGATTTCATTTGATTTGATTTGTGACGAAAGCATATGAGTCTATAAATCTTCTCTTTATTAAAGATTATCTAATCGAAGGTTGGAAATCTTTGCTATCAAGAGGTTTTAATAAGTATAGTCTTAATAACTGGTAACCGTTTGATAAATATTTAGGTAATTTTTTAAAAGTTTTAGATACTTTATTTCCATCACTGTTTGCAATATCAGAAAGAACCTTATTATTCTCTACTATTTTATCTAATCTTCCATAAAAAGATTTATCATAAACGTCCATTACTACAGGGAAAACTCTAGCTGCAGTTTCATTTGTTTTATTAATAACAAACTGGTCATAATCTCTGGCATCTAAACCTAAAGAACTGTAGAAATCTTTTTTAATTCCCAAATCCCTTGCATACATAGTTGCAAATACAGCTAATAGAAAGAACCTTGACCATAACTTGGATGTTAATGGAAGATTATTCAAGAAATATCTAAACCTATGGAAGTAGTCGAATAATGGGTGTGTAAAAGTAGAGCCGCCAATCGTAATATTTTGGCTTAATGATTTAACAGTGCGTGGCTGTGCTTTCATTAATGCGTCAAAGAAATCCCCATGTCTATTTTCATCTTGACACCAATTTTCAAAGTAATTAAATAGTGGAAAAATTTTGCTATCGGGGTTCTTTTCGAGATGCCTATAAATTGCTATGTATCTCCAATAACCTATTTTTTCGGATAAATATGTAGCGTAAAAAATACTTCTTGGAGGGAAATAAGTGTAATCTTTATTGGCTGTTAAAAAACCTAAATCTAACTGAAGTCCAAAGTCACTCATTGATTTATTTAAAAAACCTGCATGTCTTGCTTCATCTCTGGCCATATGAGCAAAACATTCAGCAAGTAGAGGGTTTTTGACTTTAATTCTCTTACTAAGTTCCTTGTAAAGTAAAAAACCTGAAAATTCTGATGTACAACTTCCCTCAAGAAAATCAACAAAAAGCTCTCTTGTCTCAGGATCTAATTTTTCTGCAGCGCCTTCAAATTCACTATTTCTTACAAAATGATGTCTATTGTAATCTTTCCTAAATTCCTCACAAATAGCTTCCAATTCCTCCTCGTTTATTGATAAATCCATATTTTCCATAGCCTCAAAGTCTGTTGTATAGAATCTTGGGGACAAAATTGTTTCTTTTGCTGGTATCTTTCCATTATTAATATCTTTTTTATTTTTTGATTCAACAGTTGATTGAGCCATTTTTTTTCGGTTTATTAATACTATTATTTACTATGATTTGTATTTTCGAGGGAAAAGTTAACTTGGTGTTATTGTTTTTCTAATTAACTCCTATTAATTTTTGCCCATTCAATCTTTGAAGTACTCTTGAAATTATTAATTTTAGGGTAATTCTTTTTTCGTCAATAAGAAAGGATTCAATAATACTGGGTTTTTGATTAGGTTTTGATAAAGAAATACTTTTTAATGAACTAATGTCATCCTTCTCGAAGGATAACCAAAAGTTACATGTATCTTTAATTTCACAATTTATTACCCAACATTTATCTCCAGCAATAGGTCTATTTGTGTTAGTGAGGTTAATATTGTTTATTTCTAATCCTCTTTGATTAATCTCCTCAGTAAATGAAGGAATTAGATGCATGTTAATAAATTCTTGGAAAGGCTTTTTCTCTACTGGTAGTTCTTTTTTTGGTTTTGTTATAGGTTTTTCGGGAGTATTAATTTCATTTTTTATAACAACTTTAGTAGCAGAATCACCATTATTTGTATCCATGTTGAAAACTTTTTCTGATTTAGGTTCTTTTATTTCCTCAGAGGTTGATTTAGTAGTGTTTTCAGATATTTCTTTATTAACTTCATTATTTTTGTCTAAATTTTCTTCCATAAAAAAAACTGTTTATTTCATTATAAATTAAAAAAACATTTTTTAATTAATTTTTTTTTCTACCAATCATTATCAGTACTATCCCAGTCATCTTTAATATCCTGATTTGAAAAAATTTGATCTTTTTTAAAATTATTATCATTCATATTTTTGACTACTCTGTAATTAACAGAAATCGTTGGTTGAGTTTCTCTAATATCCCTTTGTGGCGGCATCTCTACGTTTGGTTCCATTTCTTCCTCATTATTATTAGATACAAAATCATCTTTCACATTTTCGAAAGTTTTTTTTCTGGAACTAGTGCTAGTTATTGTTGTATTCAACAAAGTGCTTACAAATAAACCTGAAAAAAATGAAATACTTATTAACTTACCTATACTTACTTCTTGGAGAGTCCATTTAAAGTATCTAAATGAAGTCTTCTGATTATTATTTGTATATAAAAAAATTTGAATTATTATTAATAAAAAAAGAGTTAATAATAAATATTTTTTCTTAAACATATTTCTAATAAAGTTATCTTAAATTTTTTTGGTTAATATTTCCATAATATAATTTTTGAAAAAATATTTATGTTAATTCTAAATCAATCTGATACTTAAGAATATCGACTTTTATTATTTTTACTTCTATTGGATCTCCAACTTTATATGATTTTTTAGATTTTCTTCCAATTAGTAGATTTTGCCTTGACCTGTATTCATACCAATCATTATTAAGAGTGCTTACGTGTACTAAACCCTCTACATTTAATTCTGATATCTCAACAAAGAAACCATATGTTTGCACTGATAAAATAAACCCACTATAAGTATTACCTAGTAATTTTTCTGCTTTTCTAACTTTTTTTATATTTATCATATTAGATTTATATTGGTTAACTTTGTACTTGAATTCATTAAGTTTATCTATCACAAACTTGTTAAATAATATTTCTAGATTTTTTGAAATTGATGAATTAAATATATCCCAATTTACTAGGTCTAATGAATTACTTTCCGATATATTGATTGTATCAATATTATTTTTCTTTGATTTCTTACCATTTATTATCATATTAAAAATACAGTACTGGTTAATTAGATTAGTAAAGTCAAATCCAGGAATTGTCCATGGTGAAATAAATAATTTTTCTGATTCATCATTATCAGGATCTTTAGATATCAACCTTATTTCATTGTCCTTAAATTCTTTAATTAAAAGTTTGTGTAAGATTCTTTTTTTATTATCATCGCCACATAATTTAATTACTTGACTAAATGTTAAATTGCCATCTTCATTAAGCTCTATATCATTATCAATAAATTCTGAATATTTGATGATTTCATTTGCATTAACATAATCTATTCCATTTGAGAGATGTCCGGCGCTTTTTAAGCCATATTGATTTGAATGTTTGAACCATATTAAATTAGCTTCATATAGTATTGGTGAAAGGTAAGTTTGGCAATCTTCTTTATTTAATGATTCAAAATATCCTTTTGAATATTCAGCTGGATTGTGAATAAAAAATTCCTCAAGTGACTCAATTTTATTAAGTGGTGCAGGAATCTCAACCTTACCCTCCAAAAGATGTTTTTGTCTGAATGAACATGAAATTTCAAGTATTTTATCTAAATCGTCGATATATTCCTTTATAGGTTTTAATACCCGAGAGGTTATCCTTGATTTACTTTTTCTAGATAGAAGCGCTTCAGTATGATCACTTCCAACATTAAGGGTGCATTTTACTAAAGTAAGATGAAATGACCAATCAATTATTTCATTATCACTATTTAAATGCACACAGAGGCTTATCGCTTCCTTCTTTTCACCAACTTTAAATTCGGAATCATTTCTTATGGCTTCACTAAGGTAGTTTTGCCAATCATTTAATAAGGGTAATGATTCAAATCCTTTAAATAATATTTCTAGAGATTTTTTACTATTTAGGTCTACTCTTTCTGCAAGGTTATTTGTATGTATCCATAATTTAGTATTTTTATTTTTCCCCTGATCTATTTGAATAATTGGGAGCATTGGAGAATTATTAGAATTCCAACTTTTGAACAAATATGAGTTTTTATCTGTAAGGTCTATCCTCTCCCTTTGTTCTATTTTTTTTGATTCAATATGATTTAAATTATATGAATTAACGATATTGCTTTTAGATAAAACAAAGTCTGTATCATAGTCTTCGTTATTGTTTAGTTTTAGTTCTTGTATCACATGACCTAGACCTTCTTCTTGACCTATGGGGAATCTATCAATCTCAACTTTTACTATATTCTTATTGTCTGGATTGAAAGTGTATTTTTTATTCTCTCTTGGAAGTTTAATTTTAGAAAGGATCCTATCGTCTATTGGAATTGCATATACATCATTGTTCATTATTTCTACTTTAGAAAGAAGTATTTGATTTGATCTTTCAAGAATACAATCAACTATTCCTTCAGGTGATCTTCTTCTATATCCCTCTTTTATTATCCTTACTAAAACTTTATCTCCATTCCATGCATAGTTAAGTAGATTTTCTTTAATGTAGATATCTTCTTTGTCTTTTCCTCTTACAGCAAAGCAATAGCCTTTGCTACTACATCTTATTTTGGCGACAAGATGATCATCATCCTTTATGCAAGTATATTCATCATTTTCATTTTTATTAATTATTTCAAGTTTTTCTAGAGCTGTTAAAGCAATATCTAATTTATCCTTATCAGATTTCTTTGTAATTTTTAATAATCTGCATAATTTTTTATATTCTAATCCTTCTGACTGATTAAGATTATCAATTATTGAAGATGATGTGAACATGATCTAAATGAAATTATTAATTAATTTAGGTGTATACACTTCATTATTACACCTTATTATCCAAGCTTAAAACTAATTATTTTCTTTCTCTTCTTTTTCTTCTTTTTCGATGGTGAAAGAGTTGATAAAAAGCCTTATACCAATGATGAAAAATGTAATGGACGCTATTGACTTAAGAACTACTTCGGGTAAAAAACTTGAAATAGAACCACCTGTTAAAGCACCTAGTAAACTTGCAAAAACAAGTGCTGAAGAAGATCCTAAAAAAACTGCTAATGGTTTATTTGAAGTGCCACTTATAGTTAAAGTAGCTAGTTGAGTTTTGTCACCTAATTCAGCTATGAAAACGGTTAGAAATGTTGATAGTAATAAACTTAAAACCATTTATAAATAATTTTTGAATGTTTTATAAGCTAAAAATATACTTATCAATATCATTAAAGTACCAGTAGATAAAGCAAATTTGCTAGGAGATATTTTTTTTGATACCCATTTACCAATAAGAACTCCTACTATGCTAGAGCTTATTAATGCTAGAGAACTTCCAAGAAAAACAACTATTGGCCTGCCCGATTCAGCAGAAAGCATTAATGTTGCTATCTGAGTTTTATCGCCAAGTTCAGCAATAAAAATTGTTGTAAAAGTCGTTATAAATATTGAAAAAAAACTTTTTTCTAGATTGTTTTCTTTTTTTTCTAATTTACTATTCATTTTCCTGAGACAGCAATTCTAAAAGATTTCATCTCTTTACTTTGGTATCCATAATTTGATGAAATATGTTGTTTGCAGCAATCTATCAAAAATTTATCACCAGATTTCAAATATCCTTTAAATGAAGTTGAAAATTCACTTACACGACAAAAATGTGGTCTGGTTTCATAAATTAAGCATTTTTTATTTTCTCTGTCCAGGTTTTTACACCAACCGTCTTTAGCCGTCATCGAATTTATCAAAGCTATATCTTCTTTGTTAAGTTTGTTAACCAAATCGCTTCTTTCGTTCAAGTCGAATTTACAACAAGCTCCACAATTTTCTATACATGTCCATGATTCCATAATTTAATTCAATCTTGTAACGTATCAGTACAGTTTCATCATTTATTTGTAAAAATAGTATCACAAAACATATTCATTAATCATGGCAACACTTATTCCTTTGGCTGTAGTTGCGTTAGCAGGACCAGCAATAATTGCTCTTGTTTTTTACCGTAAATAAAAGAAATTCTTTTTGGTGACTTATCTGGAGGGTGTTTATTGGGATTTAGATGGGACCATCGCAAATACAGAATTAGAGGCCCATTTACCTGCTTTTAATAATGCTTTTAATGACCTTGGCATTGATTGGAATTGGGATACTAATACATACATTAAACTACTGAAGATAAATGGGGGCAAAAATAGGATTGCTTATTACGCTAAACATAATAATGATAATTTCTCAGAAGATTTAATTCTCAAAATTCATGAAACAAAGCAGTTTCATTATTTAGAAATTATAAAAAAAAATTGCGTTAGTTTGAAAACTGGTGTTTTTAGATTAATTAATGAATTACATACAAAAAAAGTAAGACAATTTATTGTTACTTCAAGTTCAAGAATTCAAGCCAGTCTTCTTGTTGATTATCTTTTTAATGGCTTGAACCCTTTTGAGTTCATTATTTCAAGCGAAGACGTTGAATTAAAGAAACCAAATCCATTACCATATTTAAAGGCTGTCCAATTAAGTGGTATAAACAAAAACAACTCAATTGTTTTTGAAGACTCCAATCCAGGATTGAAATCTTCCTTGGCAGCTAACTTGCCAACAATTTTTGTTCCTTCAAATATCCCAATTGTTCTTGAGGAAAATATTAAATTAGATTGTATTTTAGACAGTCTTGGTGATCAGAATAATGTGGCAAATGTAATCAAAGGCCCTAAACTAAAAAAATCATACATTGACTATAACTTTCTAAGTGATTATTTAGTGTCTTTTAATAATGCAAAAAACTAAATTTTCAAGAATTACCTACCAGTTAAATAATTTATTTTTTGGTTTTCTAAGTGATACTTGGAGAACAAAATCTATTGGTCTAATTTCTGTTTTGACAGGTTATTTTTTGTTCGCAAATTTTATTACAAAATTTATATCTGAAGGTAAAAATGAGTTAATAATGGTCCCAATAATCATTATTTTTATTGAAATCATTATAAGAATTAAACCTGCCGCAAGTTCAAAGTTTTATTATCTATGGACCGTAGTTGATAAATTAAGAATTGGTGCAATTTATGCCGTTATACTTGAAGCATTTAAATTAGGATCTTAAAAGCTACTCTTCTTCTTCTTCCTCAATAGGATAAACAAATCCTTGAGCTTTCCCAGTTAAAACTGATTTACCTAAAGATATAGCTTTTTGAGCTGCTATTGCTGCTTTTCCTTTCCATACAGCGTGCCTTTGGTTCCTTTTGCTCTTTGATTTTTTCTTCTTTGGTACAGCCATTCTGTTTCTTTATTTCCATATAATAATATAACCTTTAACTGGTTATCTCCAAAACTTTTGAGTATATTTTGTTTATATACGTCAATTTTTTAAATAAGCATATATGCTTTATTAATAACTTATAAAGATTAGTGTTTAGATCAAAATTCTCATATTCAGATTCTAAATCAAGTTATTCGGATCTTCTACAAGATATAGAGACAGGGAAAATAGAATCAATATTTTTCTATCCAAGGCAGAGAGAAATTGATGTTCTGTATAAAAATGGAGATAAATTTAAAATACCTATCCTTTACAACGATCAATTAATCCTTGAAAAGGCTACTGAAAATAAGGTAGATCTAACTATAAACAATAGTAGAAAAGAAGCCTCAGCTGCTAATTCATTCGCTTCAATAAGTCTTTTCCTAATTTTCATATTAGCTATAGTCTTAATCTTGAGGAGTACATCAAAATTTGCCTCCAGAGCTTTTGGTTTTACCAAAAATCAATCTAAATTTGTAACTATTGATGATGTAGAAACGAGATTCGATGATGTAGCTGGCGTCCCTGAAGCCGCAGAGGAATTAAAAGAGGTAATAACATTTTTGAAAGAACCAAAGAAATTTGAAAATCTTGGAGCGAAAGTTCCTAAGGGAGTTCTTCTAATAGGCCCACCAGGGACAGGAAAAACATTATTAGCTAAAGCAATTGCTGGTGAATCAGGAGTACCTTTTCTCTCAATATCGGCTTCAGAGTTTGTAGAACTTTTTGTTGGTGTTGGAGCAAGTCGAGTTCGTGATCTGTTCTCTAAGGCTAAGGAAAAATCTCCTTGTATAATTTTTATTGATGAAATTGATTCCATTGGTAGGCAAAGAGGGTCTGGGATCGGAGGTGGAAATGATGAAAGAGAACAAACCCTTAATCAGCTTCTAACTGAATTAGATGGTTTTGCTGATAATTCTGGGATTATTGTTTTGGCAGCAACAAATAGACCAGATATTTTGGATGCAGCATTATTAAGACCAGGTAGATTTGATAGGAAAATTGAAGTAATGCTTCCAGATTTAGATGGAAGAAAAAAAATTCTTTCAGTTCACTCACTTTCCAAACCACTTTCAAGCGAGGTTGACTTAGGATATTGGGCTTCTAGAACAGCCGGATTTTCGGGAGCAGATCTTGCAAACTTGATGAACGAGAGTGCTATTCACTGTGCAAGAGACGAATCTAAATTAATCAATGATCTTCATATAGAAAATGCTCTTGATAAAATTACCATTGGCCTGAGAAGCTCATTAATAACGTCTCCTAATATGAAAAAAATTATTGCTTATAACGAAGTAGGTAGAGCAATTGTATCTGCTGTAAGAAATGGAATTGAATCAGTTGATAAAATTACAATTTTACCTAGATCTGGATCCATAGGAGGATATACAAAAATATGCCCTGACGAAGATGTAATTTCTAGTGGATTGATTTCAAAAAAACTATTATTTTCAAAAATTGAAATTGCTCTAGCTGGAAGAGCAGCTGAAACGATAGTTTTTGGTGAACGTGAAATTACACAATGCTCCATAAATGATATCTCTTATGCGACAAATATCGTAAGGGAAATGGTTACAAAATATGGATTTTCAATTATTGGTCCGATTTCAATGGATTCTGATAACAATGAAATGTATTTAGGAGATGGAATATTTAGAAGAAAGCCTCTCATAGCGGAAAATACCAGTTCTAGAATAGATAATGAAATCATAAATATTTCTAAAATTTCATTAAATAATTCAATAAAAATATTGAAAAAAAATAGAGTCTTACTAGATAAATTAGTTGATATACTTTTAAATCAAGAAACTATAGATAAAAAAGTTTTTAAATTGACAACTTCTAAATTGTTGAAAGTTTGATTTAATTACTTTAAATTAAAAAAAATATTTTCTTGATAATTAAAAACAATACAGCGAAGTTATTCTTTACACTTTCATTTTTACTTATTCTTCCATTTGTCCAAAAACAATGGTTTAATTTGTATTCACTCAATATTAATGATATTTCCTTTTATTTAATCCTTTACTACTTGAGCGGAGCAATATGTCCATCTTTGGTGTATATGAACTCTTTAAAAAACTATACAGATTATAGTTTTACTAAGGATAAAATCCATAGTAAAAAAATAATTAAAGGAAAAAGATTATTATTCTTTGTAGCAATAAATTTAATATTTCTCTCTTTATTAATAGCTGATTATATATATATAAATTTTGATCTTATAATTAATTTATTTCTTGAAGGAATTAATGTTCCAAAACCGGATATTCCACAGTTATGTTTTTTCATATTTTTAATTTCTATCCTATTAATTTTCAAGAAATCTAGGTTTCTTTTAAAAAAAATAATATTGATAAATTTTATTTTGATTTCTCTCAATCTTTGGCATCTTCAAATTATTAATATTAGTGTTGATGATCAGTTTCACATTTATAGATATTTTGGTTTAAATGACCTAAATTTAATTAATCTTTTTATCCTAGTCGCAATAGAAATTTCTTTTTATACTTGGTCCTTTTTATCATATAAAACTAATTTGAGCGATTGGATAGTGCCCAAACCTGAAAAAGGGGATGTTATCCCCTTTTTAAATATATTTATTTTTTATTTCTTTATAATTATTTACTACTCATTACTTACTTAAATGTTTCTAATTCTCCTATAGCGCAGAAAAATATTCCTTACTACCTTTTGGGTCCTCTAACATTGTTTTCTCCCCGGGGGTCCAGTTTGCTGGACACACTTCATCGGGGTTTGCCGCAACGTATTGATAGCCTTGAAGAATCCTTAGCGTTTCATCAACATTTCTACCTACAGGAGCCTTGTTAACAGTCGTATGCATTACTACTCCTTCGGGATTGATAAGAAATAAACCTCTATCAGCCTCCCCATCATCATTTAGAACATTGTAAGCTTGGCAAATTTCTCTTTTTAAGTCAGAAACTAACGGATAGTTAATATCCCCTATACCACCTTCATTTCTTGGGGTTTGTATCCAAGCCAAATGACAGTGCTTGCTATCAACTGATACACCAAGTATTTCCGTATTAAGTGCCGAGAAATCTTGGTATCTATCACTAAATGCTGTGATTTCAGTTGGACATACAAATGTAAAATCTAATGGGTAAAAGAATAGAACAACCCATTTACCTCTTAGACCTGAAAGTGTAATCTCCTTAAACTCTTGATCATATACTGCTGTAGCACTAAAGTCTGGTGCTTCTTGGCCTACTTTTAAGCTCATGAAAAATTTGTCCTTATTTAAATTATGTATGGTCTGTTTGACCGTAATAAGTATTATAATTTTATTAATAATGAATTAGCAAGTTTTTTTTAAATTCAATGAAATGGCATTATTCCTTTACTAGGAAATTTACAATTTTGAATCACAATAAACTTTTAAAAAATCTCAAAAAGGAGTTAATTAAATATCCCATTAACAGGCTTGACAATAAAAATTCGAATTAAAAGAAATTTTATTTTATTTAAGATTCCTTAAAATTTAACTCTCTATAATTAGATATATTCTTTTTAATATTTTTAATTATGGCTAAATATATTGAAAGACTAAAGGAAAAAGTTAAAATAAAAAAATTTGATTCTAATCAGCCAATTGGAGCTTGGATTTTCGTTGTAATTTTGAATATAGTTGGATTTGCGGGTTATTTTTACTTAAAGGTAAATCATATACAACTAGGTAGTTAAAAACTTATCTTACTTCCTTCTTAATTGAGCGACAAAAATTTTTTAGTCTTTCATTCCTCGTTAAGTCAGGTAAAGTCCATATTGATTCTGTCTCAGGTATTGGATCTTTGCTCCATTCTTTGAATTCTTCCATTATCGAAGCATTATTTAATTTTGATGTATACTTTTTTCGTTTTTTTAAATATTTTCTTATCACTGTAAGATTTGCCTTAATATATTCCCTCATAAAAAAAATTAGTCTTATATTAATTTATCATTTAGGATGTTCTAATTTAAAGAAAAGATTAATTAGACATTTTGAACTACTTGAAAAAGTCCAAAAGAATAACCTCCAATTAAGATCCAGCCAAGTACGCTTGATATTATTGTAGATCTTCTATTATGTCTTCTTAAAGCTGATTCAATCATTTCATTAACTTCATCTCTATTAAGGTAATCTTTCTTGGAGTTTTTTTTCATTTTTTTTCTTTTTACAATAAACGAATTTATAAGAAACTGAGCTTAAGATATTTTCATATAAGTAAAAGTTTTATTTTTGATGATTTTATAAATATTTTTTATACTTAGCATAAAAAATATAATGAAATTTTGAAATTATAATATAAAGTATTTGAACTAAAGGATCATAGCTTTTTATACAAATAATGAATATTAATGATAAATCTGTTTTAGAAATGCTTAATAAACTTATTGTTATTAATAGGCTTAATAAAAGTCAAATTCTTCAAATGGTTAATTTAGTTTCAATATCAAATGATATCAATGATTTAAAGGATAACTTGAAATGGGAAAGTTCTAAATCATTTAATCAAAATATTTAAATACATAAACTCATTCTTTGATAATTATTAATTCTTGAAATTTACATAAGAGATACTTAATAGTTAATTCAATTAATTAAGAGTTTTATAAATAATTTATATATACTATTCAAATAAATTTTTGATGGTAATTTTCCTTATAAGAAACTTGCTCTTGATTACTATAATTAAGTGTTGTTTTCTTATCCTTACTAAATGATTTAATTAATACTGTAGAAGTGATTATTATTATTAGTATTATTAGTAAATCTCCAACAGTAATCCCTCTCTCTTTTAGATTCATGATAAAACGTATATTTTGTTTAAATATAGCCTTTATTATTTAATAAACTAATATTTTTTACAAACGTGCTAAAAACACATATGAAGAAAATATAAAGAGAATATAAAAATATTGAGACCATACCCTTTTAAGTCATATAAAAAAAATAGATAAATTCATTATATGGAAGTCAAAAAAAAAATTAGGAGTTCTAACACTCCATATTTTTTCTCTAAAGAGATGATAATCACAAAAAAATCACTTAACGAAAATCAACTCAAATTTACTTATCAAAAACAGTTAATCTCAGATCTAGATAATAAGCATAAGGAATGGTCAAAATCGATTAACAGTAAATTTTAAAAGCTTTCGTTGATTATATTTAAAAGTTTATTTCTTTTAATTGTATTTTTTTCTTCCCAATTAAGTGTTACTTCATCATTAATTATAGGTTTTGCTTCATAAGCTAGATACCAAAGAATAAATCCGACAGGAAATAATAAAATATGCATAGCAAAAATAGTTGACTTAAATCAAATATAGTGCAACACTTATAATGTGCAAGTGTCACACTAATTTTTTTTATTATGCCCTCTCCGAGGAAAAGAATTGGTTTTTTGCCAAGTGAAGAAGTGCATGAAATTATTGAAAAATTGTGCACAGCTAATGAGTTTAGTCAGTCAAAAGTTACAGGTTTATTGGTTGAGGAAGCGTTAAGGTCTCGAGGAGTGTTAAATGAATCTTATGGTCAAAATCAGAATAATAGGGATTTTATAAACTTTTCTTTTGATCACGAAACATTTTCTGAAAATAATAGTTCTTCACTTAATGTGGACGAATATGCAGTTAATAAAAAATTATTATCTGATGATATCAAAATGATGCATGAATTTATTGAGTTTAAGTATTTTAAGAAAGTTATGAAGCGAAATAACAACATTATTGAATAAATAGTGTCACACTATTAATGTTTATATAAGGATGCTTTTCAGTGGAATTTAGAAATTAAACAGAGATAAAAATTTTTTAATATTTCTAATCAATTTCTTAAAGAAGGATCCAATATAAATTTAATCTTTAAAAATTAAGCGGACTAAATCCTCGTGGAGATATGAACCTTAGCCCGCTTTAAAAAAATAGCAATAAAAAAATATAAATACAATAAGTATGTAAATTTACTTTTGATTTAAAATTGGATTATAAAAACTCTAAGTATAAATGGCAGTAAGTGAATTAAATGAAGATACACAAGATCAAATATGTGATCTTCTTGAAAATCTTCAGCAAATAGAGAAACTTAAAAATAAAGATATACGAATTTTGCTTGATAAGGTAGTAAGAAAATATGGAGGAAAAGTAGTAAATAAATGAAACACCTATTAATCCCACTATTAGTTTTGCTTCGTTTCTCAAATGTTGTAAATAGCTCCCACTTAAATAATCAGAGAGAACTTATAGTCACCTCGGAAAGCACTAGGGAATCAATCGAGTTGGCAAAATACCTCAAAGATAATGGTGTAGTTAAATATTCAGCCTATTGGTGTCCTAATTGCCTTAATCAAAGTGAATTATTTGGTAAGCAAGCTTATAGAGAACTTAATGTGGTTGAATGTGCAAGAGATGGCATAAACAGTCAAACTCAGTTATGTATTGATAAAAAAATTAAAGCGTTTCCCACATGGGAAATAAATGGAAAACTAATTTTAGGTGTACTTTCATTAAAAGAGTTATCAAAGTTGACTGGATTTAAGAATTAAGAAAAATGTAAGATGATTAATGGCTAGATATTAAAGGTTATTTCTTGAGTACCTTTCATACATCCTCCAGTTGGATAGTTAATTACTTTTTTTGATATTAATCCAATACTTATAGCAACTATTCCAATACCAAATAAAGCTCTTGATCTTTTGCTTGTGATGAGATATTTCATTGGGTATTTATTAAGTAATAAATAGTAGGGATTATTAAATTATAACGTTTATATTTTTGTTAAAAAAACAAGTAACTCTAAATCTATAATTTTTTAAAATAAGTTTTAGATATTAGTTATCTAGAAAATTCTTAATCGATAAATGCTTATGTATCTTTTTTTCATTATTTTTAGTTTGTATTTGACAGTCTTTTTATAATTAAAATGAGACGTTTTTTTTATGAAAAATAAAGAATTTAATGTGACTCAAGGATTGGCTTTGTTACTTTTGAAGCCATTAAATTTACCCGCTAACTACGTCCTAAATCTCATAATTTATATAACTAATCCTAGTAACAATATTGGATACTAATAGTCTTCCCAAACTGGTTTGGTTCTCCTCCAACCATGAGCGATTAACTTTCTCCATTCATCTCTAGCTTTATCAACTTTGAGTTCTTCTCTGGTTGTCATAAGAGGTGGTTCTTTTCCTAAAACACCAAGAATTCTTCCAGAGTCAATAAACATATATTCAAAAAATTTATCTTTATTTTGATTATTCTTTGAAAACCTTTTAACCCTTGAACGACTCGAATTTATAAGCCAATAATTTTCTGTCAATCTTACTTATTTTATGTTTTCTCAATTGGAGCCATTGTTAATCCTTTGCTGAATAGTTGCTCATGATATAGCTCTGCTTGTTCAAGATTACCTCTCCACACCTCTGCAGATCCTGTCTTGTCAACTTTAATGGTTAGATACCATGCCCTCTTTTCATTTATGCTTGGGATTATTGTTAGAAGACAATTTGCGACATGCTGAAAAGTATTAAAATTGTCATCAAGAACTATAACTCTTGCTTCTGGATATTTTGCTTTAGATTTTTTTGGATCTAAGACTGTGCCGAGTGAATTAACCATTATTGTCTTTAATAGTTTAATTAAATTAAAATTTCACCTTTGTTCTTCAATTGAAAAGTATTGAAAATGTCTCGAGCGTGACTTGAACACGCGACCTGCGGGCTATGAATCCGCCGCTCTAACCAGCTGAGCTACCGAGACATGGGAATATTGTAAGGCATTGGTTGTACTTAATTACCATTTTGAAAATTTATTTGTTTGTGGGCCTCATATATAGCAATTCCGCATGCTACGGAAAGGTTTAGACTTCTAACACCTTTTTGATCATTTTTTCCAGACTGTAAATTCGGCATAAATATTGATATTAAAAAGTCGCTTTTATTAATAATGGAATCTGGTAATCCTGAATCTTCTCTCCCAAATAGCAAAATATCATCCTGCTTAAATTTAAAATCCTTCAAGTATAATCCATTTTTTTTACTAAAAGAAATTATTCTCTTTGATGATTTTGAAGTAAAAAATTTTTCAAAATTCCTATACTTATTAACAGTAACTAGAGGCCAATAGTCTAATCCTGCTCTTTTTAAATATTTATCTTCTAGTTTAAAACCCAAGGGCTCTATAAGATTTAAAGGAATATTAAACGCAGCACATGATCTGGCAATATTACCAGTATTTTGAGGGATTCTAGGTTCGAAAAGAGCGACTTCCAATTTTAAGTAGGTATTTCAATACTTATTTCATCTATTTTGATTGCTCTGCCGTTTATTGCCAGCCAATTATTTTTTGATATTTTGGTTATTCTCTTTTGAAGTTCGCCGATTCTTTCAATATAAGTATTACCAATTTTATATTCAGAGACTAGACTCCAACCTACTTGTTCTCCAACAATAATTGTTATGTTTTTTCTTTTCATTAAGAGACTTATAAGTGAATTCATTTTTGTTGACCATTCATTTTTTTCCTTGCCAATACTTTTCATGACGAATCCGCCAATCGAATCTATCAATAATGGACCTTCTTCTTTCCTTAATGTATTTATTAGATCTGTCGTTTCTATTAATTTCCAATCTTTTGGCCTTCTTTTTCGATGTAGATTAATTTTATCTTGCCATTCTTTATCATCCAAATTGTTTTCAGATAAGGCAACATATGATAATTTTTTTACCTCCTTTGCAAGATGTTCCGCGAATTCACTTTTGCCACTTTTTGTACCGCCCGTGATAAAAACTATATAAGATGAATAATCACTAATACTTAAATCTTTGGCATTCATAAATTCTCTATTATTTAGAGAAATACCACCATGTTGCTAAAGGAATAATTGTGGCAGCAATTAACAAACCTATAACTATATAAGTAGCAGTTGAACTTTCAGTATCCTTTGATCTCATAGTGTTAAAATTTGGATCCACTACAGGGTTATCAATTGATGAAGGCTGACTTTTTTCGTAATTTATAACAGTCTTCTGTTGAGTAATACCAAAATATTTATTTATGCTATTAATTTCATTTGCGTATGTAGTCGAGGGGATAAGAATAAAAATTAAGCCAGTTAAGAAAAGAGAAAGTATATATTTATTGATTTTTAGGTTCATTTTAAAAGGTTTTGGTTAATTATATATTAAAAACCATAAGTTTGAGTAATTTTAAATGTACTAAACAATATAATATTTGCATAATTTAATTAGAAATATCATATTTAAAATATGGGATTCAATGGGAAATCATTAATATTAGTAGGTGCAATACTCTTTATTTTTCAGATAGCAAATTTCATTTCAATAGAAACAATCACTCCTGAGCTTGAAAGAGCACAAGTGTTAGCCGCAATAGCTTCGTTAATTATTATTTTGATAGGTTATTTATTTAAACAATTCGAACCATTAGCTGGTGAAAAAGCTGATTTGAAAGGAGAAAATAAGTTTCTCTTCGATAGAAATATGCCGGATGAAGTTATTGATGAACTTGCATGGGGATCTGAAGCGATATTAACTTCTACAGCGGCAGCAGCAATATTAATCCACAATGATGGCGTTAATATATTAAGGAGGGGAATAACTTCAAAAAATGATTTTAAACCTGGTGAAACTTGTCTGAGATCTATAAAAGATATGAAATTAATTTCATTAGCAAACACTAAATTTTATCCTGGAAGAGATGAATTTTATAATTTTTGTGCCGAAATTCCATCCATCTTAGTTGTACCTATAAATAATAAAGCTTTTATATTGATAGGAGGCTGGAGTGCTAAGTGTTTTACGAAGTCTGATGAAAAATGGATAAGTAACTGGTCCAAAAAAATTAATAATATTTTTTCAAAAAGTAAAATTTAAAAATAAATAATTGATTTAACTCTTTTATCTTTTGCTTTAAAACTTACTGATTCAGTAGTTAAATCATAGTAAGCATTTTCTGAATTTATTTCATATTTATTTTCGTCATTTTTATCTTTTATTATATATTTTACTGGATTAAAAAATTTAATTATATTATCTGAACCCAATACGGCTTTTCCTGAATTTAAGATGATATTTTGATTTTCAAATCTTATATTACCCTCTAATAAATAGTTAGTATTCTCTATATTCCAAAAAAAATTATCAGCATATAAAAAATCCCCATCTTTTTTAAGAGTTTTCAATTTAACATTCCCTGTTAATTTCAGAAGTTTATTGTTGTCTGATAATGTAGATTCTTTTGAACTAATAATATATTTAGTTTCTTCCCCATTGAAAATATTAATGATAGGTTTTTTTAATTCGAATTTTAATTCAACATTATCATAACTTGAATTTGGACTGGTAATGGAATATTTTTTATCTCCACTTTTAGAGAAAACAGTCATATCTAAACTTTCTATTTTTTGTATTACTTTATCTTCATCAATTACATTTGGTGCGCAACCAAGCATAAATAATGGAAGCAAAATTATTAATCTATAAATGTTGCTCATACTCCAGTTTATTTATGATTGGAGTGGGCTTAGGAAGACTTGAGTTCCTTAATAATAATCCCCAACTTAATTGTTGTTTCCAGGGAATTTCTTCTCTGTATATAGAACCAAGTTGATCATTAATTTTTGTAGATAATTCGGGCAATAAGGGTATTAATAATAATCCTATTATTCGGGTGCTTTCTAAAACGTTATAAATAATTTGTTTAACTAGAGGTAGATTATCTTTATCTTTTATTAAAAGCCATGGCTGATTATCATTCAAATACAAATTTGTATTAATTGCTAAGCTAAGGACTTCATTAGCTGCTAGATCTAATTTGTAGTTATCAAAGTTATAAATATAGTTTTCAACTGTAATTTTGGCATAATTCTCTAATTTATTTTCACTTAAAATTTTTTCATTATTTGGTACTTTATTATCAAACCATTTTCTAGACATAGATGATGTTCTATTTAATAAATTGCCAATTGTATTAGCTAAGTCATTATTGATAATGTCAACAAATCTTTTATCTTGAAAATCTCCATCATTTCCTAGTGATATGTCTTTAATGAGGTACCATCTTACAGGATCATTTCCATATTTTGTAAGCAATAAATCAGGGTCAAGTACATTTCCCAAGCTTTTACCCATTTTTTGACCCTCTCTTGTAAGAAACCCATGCCCAAAAACCTTTTTAGGAACTTTCATATTGGCGGAAATGAGCATTGCGGGCCAATATACAGCATGGAATCTCAGAATATCTTTACCAATAAAATGAACATCAGCGGGCCATCCTCCATTAATTGATTTTTCCAATGAATGTTCTGTCGCATCAGAGCTAATGGCGCTTACATATCCAAGTAAAGCATCAAACCATACATAAAAGGTATGGTTATCGTAACCAGGGACTGGGATTCCCCATGAGACATTTGTTCTTGAAATTGAAAAGTCCTTTAAACCTCTAGATACAAAATTTAAAATTTCATTCTTTCTTTCTATTGGCTCTATAAAAGAAGGTTCGTTGATTATTTTCTCGATTTCTTTTTGATATTTTGAAAGCCTAAAAAAGAGATTCTCTTCATTTTTCCATTCTAGATTTTTTTGATGTATGGGACACTTGTATGTTGATGAGTTTTCTGGATTATCTTTAAATTCTTCACAACCGACACAATACCAACCTTTTTGAACTCCCATATAGATATCATCTGATGCTTTTACTCTTTCATAAAATTCATTAACAACAAATTCATGATTTTTAGAGCTTGTTCTTATAAATTTATCAAAGGAAATATTCCAATTTTTCCAATTATTATTAAAGACTTTTGAGATTTCATCACAATGTGATTTTGGTTCAACACCCTTTTCATTAGCTGTTCTTTGTATTTTCAAACCATGTTCATCAACACCAGTGATGAAAATAACATCTTCACCTGCAAGCCTTTTATACCTAGCTATTGAGTCACAAATTATTGTTGTATATACACTTCCTAAATGAGGTTTATCGTTAACATAGTATAAAGGTGTTGTAATGACAAAAGTCATAAAGCATTTTTTATTAATACTAACAGATATTTTTTAAACTAATAACAACCTAATATATTTATTATCTTATTAATAGATAAACTCTAATAGATTACTATCATTTATAATATATTTAACTTTATATATTTTATTACTATATATTTCTATTGATACAAAAAGAGTAATAAGTATTTCTAGTGAATAATCTGGAAAATAAACCAAAGCAATATTTTTTTTATGATTAATCCACTTAACAAATATTATTTTATAAAAAGGTTTTTTTTCATTCTTAAAAAATAATGTTAAATACTTAAATTTATTATTTTTTAATATATTATTATTCTCTGAAATTCTATTCTTTGAATAATCTATAATCTTAGATACTGAATCCTTACTTAGACCTTCGTAATTATTAATTTTATTATAGACTTGCCTTTGTATAATTAAATCAAGATATCTTCTTAATGGTGATGTGCATTGTACATACATTTTAAGGCCTAATGATTCATGGATTCCTGGCTTGGTAGTTATGTAACTTCTTCCCATATATTGTTTTAATATTATATATTTAATATCACTACCATTGTATTTATTAAGTATCTCAGATGGATTGCAGTTTAATTTTTGGATCCTAAATGCAGCCGCTAAATTATATTTATCTATAAATAAACTTGTTACATAACCCATTAATATCATTGATTCTGCAACTATAATTTGTGATATTGTTTTCTCTAATTTAGTAAGTATAATCTTATCCTCATATAATTTAATTTTACTATTAGGACTTTCAAAAATGATTGCTCCTTGTTTCTTTCTAAATGTAATACTTTTTTCTAATAATTTTTTAATCTCAATTAATTCTATTTCTTCTTTAGGTTCTATTTCTAATATTTCATTTGCATCTTCATATGTTAATTGATATTTTGGTTTTATTATTGCTTCAGTTATTTCATATTTATTTATGGATCCATCATCATTGAATTCTATTGCTGCACTAATAGTTTCTGAAACTTTATTTTGAGCTAGATTTGCCTTTTCAAGAATATCCTTAGGTAGCATTGGGACATATTGATCAATTAAATATAAACTGCTATTTCTCTTTCTTGCATTTAAATCAACATTAGAGTCATGCAAAAAGAATTTGCATGGATTACTAATATGTATCCATAAATTTTTTTTATTTCCTTCTTTTATTTCTAATGAAACAGCGTCGTCAATCTCATGAGGATTATCAGAGTCAATAATATATGTTTTTAAATTAGTTAAATCTTTCAAATATTTGAGATATTATTTATAGTGCCAACTATATTCAATATGAAATTATCCTTCAGGATTTACGAAGGGTAAAAGAGCTACAATTCTTGCTCTCTTTACAGCTAATGTAAGATCTCTTTGTTGCTTAGAGGTTAAACCTGTCATCCTTCTTGGTAGAATTTTGCCCCTTTCAGTTATGAATTTTTTTAGTAGTTCTACATCCTTATAGTCAATAGGATCTCCAGGTTTGATAGGTGATAATTGTTTTTTAAAAATTGAATTAGGCATGATTTAATTTGATTTGATTACTTAATTTCTTTGTGGATTGTCATTCTGTTTAAATGAGGATTAAACTTTTTCAGTTCTAATCTTTCAGTTGTATTTCTACGATTTTTTTCAGTAGTATATCTTGAGACACCATTTGATCTCTTAGGATCTGTGCTTGTCCTAGCTTCAGTACATTCCAGGGTCACTACAACTCTTGTCCCTTTTTTGGCCATTTTAATTAATACTTTATTGTATAATTTTCTATTGTACATCTTCAACAAACTTTTTTGAAGATACACTCATTTCTTTTATCATCATTGATTAAAAAATATATATGAAAGTTTCTCAAAATTGGTTGAAAAATTTAGTAGAAATTACTTCTACACCTGAAGATCTCTCTGAGAAATTGTCTATTGGTGGATTTGAGGTTGAATCATTAGAAGATTGCTCAGAAAATCTAAATGGTGTTGTTTTAGGTAAGGTTTTATCTGTTTTAAAACACGAAGGATCTGACAAACTTTCAATTTGTCAAGTCGATATTGGTAATGCAAAGAATTTACAAATTATCTGTGGTGCGCGCAATATTAAACCAAATATTTATGTTTATGTTGCTACTGTCGGCGCGAAATTAAATGCAGTTGATATAACTATTAAAAGAAGTGAAATTAGAGGTGTCATGAGTGAAGGAATGATATGTTCATTGCAGGAACTGGGTTTAGAGGACTCTAGCGAAGGTATAGAGATTATTGATGAAGAATTAGCCTTAAAACATGAATTGGGCACTCCAGGGTCTGACTTGCTTCAATTAAATGATTTTATATATGACTTAGCCATAACAGCCAATAGACCTGACGGAATGTCTGTTATAGGTATAGCCCGTGAAATTTCTGCCCTTTTAGAATCCACCTTAAATTTTCCAGAATTAAACCATAAATACAATATTCATTTACTTAAGGGAATTAAACTTTGTCCAGAGGCTATAGAAACTAATTGTATTTATACAATAACCTGCATTGATGGAGTAAATGGAGAGAAATTATCGCCAAATTGGCTTAAAGACCGTATAGAAAAGTCAGGTATAAAATCTATTAATCTTCTAGTTGATTTGACAAATTATATTCTTTTAGAACAAGGTCAACCCTTGCATGCGTTTGATAAAGATAAACTATCAAACTTAATTGGTAAGGAAGTTTCTCCAGAAGATTTCTCTGTAAGAAAAGGAAAGGATAACGAAAGCCTTATTTGCTTAGATGGTAAAGAATATGACTTAAATGACAATATCACAGTTATTACTTGTTGTGATAAACCGGTAGCTATTGCTGGAGTGATAGGTGGTTTAGAGACTTCTGTAACTAATACTACCTCATCTATTTACCTTGAAGGCGCTGTTTTTAATCCAGTTTCAATAAGAAAATCCTCAAAGGCGGTTGGAATAAGAACAGAATCTAGCAGCAGGTATGAAAAAGGGATTTCATCAAAAAATACAATAAGTGCACTAACAAGGGCAATTAATCTTTTAGAAGAATATTTTTCTATTAATTCACCAATCATCAATACTTCAAATTTAATAAGTAATGAGGATATATTTATTAAACTACGGCGAAATCGAATACATAAAATTCTTGGTCCATTAATAATTAACGATCAATTTGAAAAAAGAAATTTATCTGATAAAGAAATAGTTGATAAACTAACACTCATAGGTTGTACTTTAAAGAATAAAGAATATGGCTGGGATGTAGCAGTAATTCCTAATAGATCACATGATTTAATAAGAGAAATAGATTTAATTGAAGAAATAGCGAGATTAATTGGGTATGACAGATTTGACTTAAACCTTCCTAATCCAATTAAGCCTGGAAAATTGTCATCCGAACAGTTGGCATTGAGAAAAGTAAAAAATGGTTTTATAGAAAATGGTTTTAACGAGGTTCTCAGCTACTCTCTTGTTCCTGAAGATAATGAAAAACTTATAAAGATTTCCAATCCTTTATTATTAGAAACAAGCTGTCTTAGAGATAATATCTGGAAAGAACATTTGGAGATAGTGAACCGTAATATAAAAGCTGGACAAGCAAGTTGTTGTATATTTGAAATTGGAAATGTTTTTAAAAAGAAAACTGAGTTCATTCAAGAGGAAGTTCTTAATGGTGCGATTTATGGAAACAGAAAATTTGGAAAATGGATAAATTCGGGTAAGGATAATGATCTTAATTATTACCAGGCCAGAGGAAAGTTAAAGGAAGCTTTAGCATCTTTGAAAATAATAATTGAGGATAAACCCACTGATTCAATTGATTATCTTCATCCAGGAAGAACAGCAACATTAGTTATTGAAGGGAGAGATGCAGGTTATTTTGGTGAAATACACCCCAAACTAATATTAGAAAAGAAGTCATTAAAAAAAGTTTATTTATTCAACATTAATGTTTCTAACCTCTTGCAAGCAAGTACAAGAAAAAATAAATGGATTCCAATATATAAGCAATACCCAATTGTTCCAAAAATGGAAAGGGATATAAATTTTGTTTTTAGTAAAAAATTTTTAATTAGCGAAATAACATCACTAATAAGAAAAACAGGAAAAAATCTCTTAGAGGATGTAAATTTAATTGATGTTTTTGAAGATACTAAATTTGGAGATGATCATATAAGTTATACATTTAGATTATCTTATAGAGATAAAGATAAAACATTACTGGACTCGGACATTATATCAATACATTCAAATATCATTTCTAATGTAGAAAAATCTTTTAATACTAAATTGAGGAATTAATTGTATTGCTATTCTTATACGAGACTATATATAAGTCTTTTTATAATTCTCATATAAGACAAGTAATAATCCTATAAAACTAAATAATGTTGTATTATAAAGTTCATGATCAATTTACTATCTCTACTTTTATCTTCAGTGCTTTGGGTGCAAGTACCTCAATGGTCAGATGATTGGTCAAAATGTGCTGTTGACATACCAGATGCTTCATGTCATTGGTATATAACTGCACCGGATAATACTTTTGGAGAAGGTTTTGATTGGGCAAGCGCCCCTTGGTTTGATGCTAACGGATTAAGTGATGTCCCTAGTATTGATAAACAAACTGCAATTGAAAAGCTGCAATCTAAGTAGTACTGTCTTTAAGGCAGTACTAGGGCACATAAAAAGCAATTATAGCAATGCTTTCTAGCCCTTAATAACTTCTTGGACATTTAAAGGACATAATTTATTGATTTATTATTCAATTTTTAATTTTTCACAGGCATTAAGCAGTTTGGACATGATTCTTTCAAATAAATAAATTTACTTATCTTACTTATCTATTTTGAGACTATATAATAGACTAATAATAAGTCTTATTTAGGAATCGCTATACAAGAAAATTTTTATTTTATTAAAAGAAATTTTATCTTAATTTCATCAATACATATTTTTTGCTTACATAAATTTGAATAAAAATAATTGATTAAAATTAGAAATTTTTAGCTTAACAGCTATCTTATATGAGACTATTAATTAGACTTGTAATTAGTCTTATATGGGAATTACTATACTAGTCTCTATATAGATTTTTTAGCAATTGATACGCTTCATTTAATTTTCTCATTTGATCTGTTGATCCTCCAGCATCTGGATGTGTCTCTAAGGCTATTGATTTATAGGCCTCCCTAATTTTACGGAATGTATGAGCTGATCCTGCTGATGTTGATAAATTCAATAATTTAAGTGCTCCATGTACTGTCATTGTTGAGTCCAAAGTTTCAAATGAATTTGATCTATTATTTCGCTTAAATCTACTTACAAACCTTCTCATAAGTGTTGGTATTCTATTTATCAGATCTGATGTTGCAAAAGGGTCTTCTAAAACGCCAATCATTAATAAAACAATTTCAAGTGATGGATTTTTCTTTATCCAAAATGGGCATAATTCTGACATTAATTTATTGGCTGCACTCCAAGTAAAGGGTAGATTTTCAGTCCCATCAAGATTTGGCCATATATCCCTTTCAAACCAATCCAATGAAGCTTCTACTACATGGTCATTAGGAACTGATCCATATAGTGTTTTCCAATGACTAATTAACTCAATTCGACATTTTATTAATTCTTTTTCTTTGATTGTATTAATTTGAATATCATTAATATTCTCCTTTAATTTTTCACTATTAATACTTCTTCTTAGATTCTTTACTTTTTTTTCAACGAAATTGGGAAGGCTTATATTTGAATTGGCTGTTTCTTTATATTGATTGTTATTTGTAGATCTTTTATTTAAAGATATCTCATTAACTTCTTTTTTTACGTCTGATTTAATTAATACCAATGCAGTATCTTCATCAATATTTAAATTTTCATTAGTATTCTTATCGTTAAAGTCTATTTCTTGCTGTTGGTTTTTAGGTAGTAAATCATCTTCTTGAAGAAGTTCTTTAAGTATCTTCTCTATTACAGGTCCTCTTGCTCTAAATCCCCACTCTTTTCGTAATTGATCAAACCTGGAAATCAGTTCCTCAGGTAAATCAATTGAAATTCTTTTTGTATTTGAATTTTCAGGACTATTCAATAATATTTTCTTGAAGAGTATGGAATTTATTTAATTTTATTCAAAAAATATTGAAAGTCCATAAGGAATATTGTTTTTAAATTAAAACCAATTTATTTTTTCTGTCACAAGTCAATTAAGTATCATTTTATAATAAAAATAAAAAATGTTTAATTGTTATTCCAAGTCATCTAAAGAAAAAAAGAGTTTTTATCAACACAAGAAATTAGAAATGCTCAACTATATTAAGGATTCACTTGAACGTAAAATTGCATCAGTAACAGCATCTATAGAAGTTCTAGAAAGCCAAATAAGCAGGGATAAGGAAGTTGAGGTAACTAATTAGTATTCAAACAAAACTTTCTAGAAGTTTTTCAGGGCCAAATTTCTTTAAATAATTAATATTTGAATTTTCAGTTACTAGTAGATATCCTGCAAATCCCAAACCGTTAATACTGAAACCATGAATATGATCATTTTTTCTTTTTATAATAGCGATCCATTTATTAGTTATTAAAATATTGTAGGGACATATCGGTTTCTTATCACTAATAGGATCCCCAAGTCCTAATTTCTTGCATAATTCTAAGTAAAACTCAAAAAGACATGATGGATTTTCTAAAAAATCAAATTTGGATACAATAATATTTTTTTTAAGCTTACTATCTAGATCTTGATATGAGTTCATCTCTAAAAACCACTTTTCTCTAGGGCATGATATCTCACCTTTAGATCTACGCAGAAGTTGAAAATGCCTGTGAGGTTGACTTGCTCCCGCAATTGGAGAACTATTGAAAAACCATAATCCACTAGTATCATTATTAACTTGTTGGATCGCTCTCCAATCTTTAATATCTAACCATCCATTTTGAGGTTTCCATTTATTTGTAATAAGTAAAATATGACCTTTTTGTACAGGGTACTTATTTAATATTAGTTGATGATTATCACCAATTTTATCAATTTCTAGTATCTTTTCCCAAGGACAAAACGGATTTTGCTTAGGACCATAAATTTTTTTTTTAATAAATTTTGAAGTATCGAGTTTCCTAATTATGAAGTCGTCTTTTTCATATAAATCTCTTGTAATAATATCAGTTTTGAGAGGATATAAAGATTCATCATCAATTGATAATCGAGTTTGTTCTAATGCTTTTTTCCAATATATTTCTAAACTCATTAAAAAAAATTTATCATTACCATTTTAAAAAAAAAAATAAACTTGTAATTACTTTTTATTAAATTGATATTCTTTCAATTTTTCAAGAGGTACTGATTCTAAGACTACAATATTAGTTGATTCTAATATGACTTTTGGTGCAAGACCGTCTAATAATGCTTGCTTCCACCTATCAAGACAAATACACCAATGATCACCATCCTTTAGTCCTGGGAAGGAATAAATAGGCATAGGAGTAATTAAATCATTACCTTGTGATTTACTATATTTCAGGAAATTATCATCCATCACACAACATATGGAATGATTCCCTCCATCATTCTTGTCATAGTTGCAAAATCCATCCCTGAACCACCCTGTCATAGGTGCGCAACTACAAATCTCAATTTTTTCTCCAAGGACATTTAACTGATTTTGATTATTTATGTTCATAGATTTTTTTAATAATAATAAAACACCAACATTTCTTAAAAAAAGGTTGACGAGTATGGGGGGTAGGGAGGTAATAATTCTAATAAGGTTTTTTTCATTATGGATTGGGACTTTACTGAAAACATAGCATTTAAAGCTCTTTATGAAGCTTTTAAAGATAGTGATGAAACTTCCGCATTAGAATTTTTATCTAGTGATGGCGCTTCATATTATCTTGAGTTAACACAGGACGCGGCGGGAGAGGGACTTGATTTAGGTGATAATGAAACGATGGAAGAACTTCAAGAAGAAATTATTGAATATTTAGAAAACAACTAAAGATTTAGATTAAGCGCTGAAATATTTAGCTTTTGAGTGCAGTGAGATGATAGCTGTAGTACTTTGTTCTGGATGAAGTTGTTCAGATTCATCCATGGTCAAGCTTATTCTTTTTGCATCCAACAATGATAATTGTATGTTTGAATCAGATACTTTTGGACATGCAGGATAACCAAATGAATATCTAGCTCCTCTATATTTTTGAGCTAGTATTTCTCTATTTTTGTCTGGTTCTTCAGTCCTAAAACCACATTCAATACGAATTAATGCATGGACATACTCAGCTAGAGCTTCTGCTAATTGCACTGTAAGTCCATGGAATAATAAATAATCGCTATACTTATCTTCTTTAAATAATTTTTGAGAATATTCACTGGCAATATCGCCCATCGTTACTGCCTGCATAGGAAATATATCTATCGGTTTATCCTTTTTCAAATCACAATAAAAATCAGCTATGCATAAATTATTCCCAGATTTTTGTCTTGGGAAATTAAATTCGGAAATTTTATTTAATGATTTATCATCAAATAAGAAAATACTATTATCTTTTCTACCGCATCTGAAATATCCATAAACTGCTTTGGGTGAAATAAGTTTTTTTTCTACAATTGTCTCTAACCATCTATCTAGCAATGGTTTAGCATATGAATCCAAATAGTTATTGTATTCATCTACGCTTTGGTTTTTTCCTTTTTTTATTTGCCATTGTCCGCTAAATAGAGCTTTTGTATCTAAATAAAAAATTAACTTATTTAAATCTATATCGATCTCGTTCAAGACTTTCGTTCCCAAGAAAGGAGCTTGAATTGGTTCTTCTTCATTTATAAATTTAGATCTTATAAAATTTTCTTTTAAATTTAATTTAGAAGTCTCTATATCTATAGATATTGATTTTTTAACAGCTTGAGAGTTGGACTTTGATGAGGCTAAATTAATATCTATTCCCTCATTGTTGATGAATCCCTCTGTATTTGACCAATTACCCTTTTTTTTATTGTCCATATATTCATTCATGAATTTAAGATCAGTGAACGCATCTTTTCCGTATAAAATTTTCCCTTTATATATTTTGCTGCAGTCCTCATTTACAAATTTTGGGGTTAAGGCTGCACCTCCTAATATTACTGGTACACTAATATCTTGATTGTTAAAAGCTTCTAAATTATCTTTCATAAAAGCTGTTGATTTAACAAGTAATCCGCTCATAGCGATGCAATCTGCATTGTGCTTTTTTTGTGCATCTATAATTGCTGAAACATCTTGCTTTATTCCAAGATTTATTACTTCATAACCATTATTTGTAAGTATTATGTCAACCAAATTTTTTCCTATATCATGAACATCGCCTTTGACTGTTGCAATTAAGAGTTTTCCATTTGATATGTTTTCTTCCACAGTTTCCATATGTGGTTCTAAAATTGAAACGGCAAATTTCATTGTTTCGGCGGATTGGAGTACAAATGGCAATTGCATTTGACCTGACCCAAATAAATCACCTACAACTTTCATTCCATCTAGTAGAAAGGTATTAATTATTTCTAGAGGTTTATATTTTTTTAAAGCTTTATTTAGTTGATCCTCTAAACCTATTTTTTCTCCATCAATAATATGATTTTTTAGGCTTTCTTCCAGAGTTAGGTTTTTATTTTCTGTAGATGCTTTTTTGAAATCTTGAATAGATAAATCTTGAAAAGCTTTTGTTAATTCTACTAATGGATCATAAATACAAATATCATCTTCAAATTTTCTTTTGTCATATATCAAATCTAAACAAAGCTTTTTGGTTTCTTCAGAAATTTTTGATAATGGCAAAATTTTATTTGGTGCGATGATAGCAGAATCCAATCCTGCTTTAATGCATTCATCTAAAAATATTGAATTTAGATTAATTCTGGATAATGGTGAAAGACCAAAACTAATGTTTGATATCCCAAGTATGATGTGAATCTCAGGAAAATTTTCACGAATTTTTGATATAGCAGTAATTGTTTCTTTAGCATTTAATCTATCTTCTTCTATCCCCGTAGATATTGGAAGAGCTAATGGATCAAAAAAGAGCTCATAATCAGACAAACCGCATTCCCTGGTTCTATTAATTGCTCGTTTAGCAATGTCATATTTTTTATCTGCATTCCTTGCCATTCCATCTTCATCAATAGTTCCTACAACAAGACCTGAACCATACCCCAAGGCTAAATTTAGAACTTGATCAAACCTTTCATTACCGTCTTCGTAATTGGTTGAATTTATAATACATTTACCACCAGCTGACTTTAATCCACTTTCCATTTTGTCAGCATCTGTAGAGTCAATCATTAATGGCAAATTTATATTGGTAACAAGTCTTGATGTTATTTCTTTCATATCTTTCACTCCGTCTCTCCCTACATAATCAACATTCACATCAAGAACGTGTGCATTTTCTTTTTGTTGTTGCTTGGCAATTGATACTAGTCCATCCCAATCATCGTTATTTAACAACTCCCTTACCTTTTTAGATCCACTTGCATTTAATCTTTCGCCTACAATCAAAATAGAATTGTCTTGTTTGTACGGTACAGAATTATATATTGATGATGCAGAAGGAATATAGCCACTTAAATTGTTCTTACCATTTTTATTTGGCATTTCTTTATCAATAATTTCATCGATTATTGAAGAAAGATATTTAATATGTTCGGGTGTTGTCCCACAACATCCACCTATTAATTGAACATTAAAGTCATATATAAAATTCATTAACTGCATCTTTAATTCTATTGGCTTTAATCTGTAGTGAGCAACACCGCCAATATTTTCAGGAAGTCCTGCGTTGGGAATACAGCTTATAGCGAAGGGAGAATTTTCAGACAAATATTTAATATGTTCTTTCATTTGTTCTGGACCAGTAGCACAATTTAGTCCAAGGATATCTATATTAAACGGCTCTAATATTGTTAATGCAGAGGCAATGTCAGATCCAACAAGCATAGTACCTGTTGTTTCCATTGTTATAGATACCATTATAGGTATATCTATATTTTTACTATCAAGTACTTCTTTAGAAGCTAATAAGGCAGATTTTATTTGCAATACATCTTGACAAGTTTCAATTAAAAGTAGATCAACTCCTCCATCCGTAAGACCATATATCTGTTCTTTATATGATTCCTTTAATTCATCAAAATTTATATGTCCTAATGTGGGTAATTTAGTGGTTGGTCCAATTGAACCAGCAACAAACCTTGGCTTATCAACTGATGCATATTTTGCAGCAGCTTTTTTTGCTATTAGTGCAGCATTTTTATTTATCTCATATGCCTTATTCTTAATATCATATTCATCAAGAACTATTGATGAGGCACCAAAAGTATTAGTTTCTATAACATGACAACCTGCTTCTAAGAATGAATTATGGACCTTTTCAACTATCTTTGGTGAGGATAAAACAAGGTTTTCATTACAACCCTCTAATTCTTTTCCTCCAAAGTCGTCTGCTGTAAGATTTAAGTTCTGAAATGATGTTCCAGTACCTCCGTCAAAAATTATTAATGGCTTTTCATCTCTATTTAGATAGGTTCTGAAAGAATCCATTTTTAGGTGAAAATTATTTTAGAGAAATTCTTGTTACCCAATTATCATAGTCTTGAGAACGACCTTCTGTTATTTCTATAAGCTTACTTTTTAATTTATTCATTATTGGTCTGTCACCATTTAATTCACTTGATTCAATTTTTTTAACTGGTGTAATTTTTGCTGCTGTACCAGTAAGAAAAACTTCATCTGCTATTAATAATTCTGTTTTATCAACAGGCCTTTCAATTACATTTATTCCAAATGATTTTGCTAATTCAATTACACTAGCTCTAGTAATACCCTCAAGGATATCTTGATCAACACCAGGAGTGATTAAGTCTCCATTCCTTACAATAAATAAATTCATACCACTAGCTTCGCTTACCTTACCACTTGAATTTAATAGCAGGGCTTCATCAAAACCCGATAAACTAGCTTCTGTTTTAGCTAATGAACTAGTAATATAAGCTCCACTTATTTTTCCTCTCAATGGGAGAGATCTATCTTCTTGTCTAGTCCAACTACTCATTCTACATGAAACCCCATCTGGGGATAGATAATCTCCTAGTTCAATACAATACATAAAGAAATCTGTTTCAATATTGTGTAACCTTGGAGCTATACCTAAATCGCTTGTATATACGAATGGTCTAATATAAATAGGTTTTTGTGGCTTATTTCTTTTTATAACTTCCTCTAAGGCTTTAAAAATATATTCTTCAGATATATCAGTTAAGAGTAATTTTGCACTTTGAGATAATCTTTTTATGTGTTTATCAGTTCTAAATAAAAGGAATTCTTCTTTATTTGTAGGGTTAGGTATCGCTCGCATTCCTCCAAATGCAGCAGTACCATAATGTAGTGCATGAGTAGCTATTGATATTTTTGCTTCTTTAAATGGAATACATTTACCTTCAAACCAGGCGTATGGAAGAAATTCATGCATATTCAATTTATTTAATTAAGGTAAACTTGTTTTATCCTACTTACGTATTCTAAACCTTATTTATATATAAAAATGCACAGGATATTAAATGTAGCAGGAAATGAAAAGAATAATGATGTTTTAATTGAGCAACCAGCGGCAGATTTTATTTTTATAACAAGTGTAAAAGCTGATTTAAATCTCATATCAAAATTATTGTTAGAAAAAGAATTTGCTTCATTAAAAAATAATATAAGAGCTTTAGAAATTTCTAATTTAAATTCCTCAGCTCAAATAGATAATTATTTATTAAAAACAATTAATTATGCAAAAGTTGTCATAATAAGAATTTTTGGCGATAAAGGTACATGGAACTATGGAATTGAACAACTTTTAAAATGGCAAGCAGTCAATAAAGAAAGGAAGTTAGTAATCCTATCAGGTACCGTTGATCAGGAAGTGTCCTTAAGTGAAATAAGTAGTATAGATAAAAATATTGCATTAAATATTTCTAGATTACTAAGATCGGGAGGAATGGAGAATTATAGAAAATTTCTTAATTGTTTAAATTATCTAAAGGTAAATGAAACATTAATTCCTGATGAGTTTTTGAATATTAATTTTTATCCAGATCCTTATTTATATGATTGGAAAATTGAAAAAGGAGAAAAGATTGGAATAATATCCTATAAATCACTTTTTTTGGCTAATGAAATTGAAGTAAACGAAAAACTTAACTTGCAGTTACGAAGATGCGGACTATCGCCTAAAACGTTATTTATTTCAACACTAAAAGATCATATTATTCAAAAGAAATTAATAGAAGTTTTTAAAAAGGAAGATATTAAATTAATAATTACCACAACTTCATTTTCTTCATCTCAAATCAAAAATAACGAATTAATTGAAAATCCTACAAATATTTTTACTTCTCTTAAAATTCCAGTTTTACAGCTTCTTTCTTCAAATAGATCAAGAAAAAATTGGTTAAATTCATCAATTGGAATGAATTCATCTGATTTATTGATGCAAATAATTATTCCTGAATTTGATGGAAGGATTACTACCTGTCCTTCAGCATTTAAAGAAATAATTTCTAAAAAAAATACACTCTACAGTGAAATAACCAGTTACAAAGCTGATCAAGTAGGTATTAAATGGATTTCAAAATTCGCAACAAATTATGTAAAACTTCAACAACTTAATAATTTTGAAAAAAAAATTTGTTTAATAATAAGTAATTATCCAGTAAAGAATGGAAGAATCGGTAATGGTGTTGGTCTTAATACACCATCTTCGATAATAAATATTCTTAACTGGTTAAAAGAAGAAGGTTATGATCTTGGATCTTGTAATTATCCTCAAGATTCTTCGGAATTAATGTCAATACTTATAAAAACTAGAACTAATGATATTGAATCTCTAAATAATAAACCATTAGATTACTTACCACTTAGTGAATATTTAAAATATTGGAACTATTTAGAACTTGAACCAAAAAATATTATTGTTAACCGTTGGGGCAAACCATCAGAAGCGATCGATCTTGATAATGAAGGCTTCTCAATAAATGGTATTAGATTTGGAAAAATAACATTATTGATTCAACCTCAACGAGGTTATGACTCTTTCACTGATAGAGATATTCATTCTCCCGATCTTCCACCTCCCCATAGATATTTAGCACAATATTTTTGGATTGAAAAAGTTTTTAACGCAAATGCTATTTGCCATATTGGTAAACATGGGACTGTTGAATGGTTACCTGGCAAATCTATAGGTCTCAGTAATAAATGTTTTCCAAATATTATTTGTCCAGCAATACCAAACATATATCCTTTTATCGTAAATGATCCTGGGGAAGGATCCCAAGCTAAAAGAAGAACTGCTGCAACAATTATTGATCATTTAACCCCTCCTTTGGATAGGTCAGAATTATATGGAAAATATTCAATATTAGAAAATTATTTAGAAGAATATTTTGAAGCAAAATTATTAAATTCTAATCGGATTGAAATTATAGAAAAAGCCATTTTTGAATTAATTAAAAAAGATTTTAACGAAATCACTTTAAATAATAAAAATAATCAAATTGAAGAGATTGATTCTTTTCTTTGCAAAATTAAAGAATCTCAAATTAGGACAGGTTTGCATATTTTTGGTAATAGGCAGAATGAAATTAATGAAATAAATTTATTCTTATGTGTCGCTAGAGTGCCAAATGCCAATAGAATTGGGATTGTTCAATATATAGCAAAACATTTAAAACTAGATTTGGATCCTTGGACAAATATATATGATCAAAAGTTAAGTGAAAAGGATAAAAAAATATTATTGACTTTTTCCAACAAAAACATTTTAAACTTTAGAATGGCTATTGATTTTTTGGAACAACAAGCAAAGTATTTAATATATTTGTTTTTTTACAAAAAGAATACCAATATAAAAAATCTTGAGAAATATAAAAATCAGAAAATAATAGACTATTTCTTTAATGAAAAAAAACATAATAAGTATTTTTTATTATTAAAAAAAGAGATTCTATATCCAATCATTAATTCTTCATATAATGAGAAATTATCATTTATTAATTCGTTAAATGGAGAATATGTAAAAAGTGGTCCATCTGGAGCCCCTACGAGAGGTAAAACTGAAGCTTTACCCACTGGTAAAAATTTCTTTTCAGTTGATTCGAGAGGTCTGCCAACTGAATCAGCATGGAGTGTTGGTTGTCAATCCGCCTCACAAATACTTGATTTATACAAACAAGATAATGGAGAAGATTTAAAAAATATAGCAATATCTGTATGGGCAACATCCACAATGAGAAATGGTGGTGAAGACATTTGTCAAATACTATATTTATTAGGAGTACAGCCTATTTGGGATGGGCCCTCAAGAAGAGTAGTAGATCTAGAAATCATTCCTTTATCTGTTCTCGAAAGACCAAGGGTTGATGTTACTTTAAGGATTTCAGGAATGTTTAGAGATGCATTTCCACAGTTAGTTAAATTAACTTCTAAAGCAATAAATCTTGTTTCTAATCTTAATGAGGATGATAAATTTAACCCTCTTGCTGGGGCATCAAGGGATGGTGATTCAATTAATCGTATATTTGGTTCAGCGCCAGGTTCATATGGAGCTGGACTACAAGAACTAATTTCTAATTCTAATTGGGAAAATATTGATGATTTTGGAGAATCTTTTCTTAATTGGAGTAAGTGGATTTACAGTGATAATCTTGAACCTATAGAGGATAAAAAATCATTAGAAAATGCTCTTAAAAATGTTCAGTTAGTTGTTCATAACCAAGATAATAAGGAACATGATATTTTAGATTCTGATGATTATTATCAGTTTCAGGGTGGCTTATCTTCAGCAGTAAAAAAATTGAGCGGTAAATTTCCTGAAATGTATCATGGTGATTTATCAAAATTTGGATTATCCAAAATTTCAAAATTACAAGATGAAATTAATAAAGTTGTTATATCAAGAATACTTAACCCTAAATGGATAAATGGAATGAAGGATAATGGTTATAAAGGAGCGTTTGAATTTTCAGCTACACTAGATTACTTATATGCTTTTGATGCTTCTACTGAAGTAGTCTCAGATTGGTGTTATGAGGAAGTTTATAAATCATGGTTATGTGATCTGGATCTTAGGAATTTCTTTCTAGAGAATAATCCATGGGCTTTAAGAGATATTGCACAAAGATTTCTTGAAATTGTAAATAGAAAAATGTGGAATAATTGTTCATCAGATGTCATTGAAAATTTAAAGAACATAATTATTAATACTGATTCAATAATTGAAAAAAATGAATTCTAAATTATCTACCTAATAGCGAAAGTCCATGACTATCTGTTCCGCATGTTTTTAGCATTGAATATTTATCTGCTAATTTATCTATTTCTGAACATACAAATAAACTAGGATTCCATACTTCATTAAGTTCATAATCGTACCAAACCTCTATTCCATCAATACCTTGTATTTTGGCCTCTGGAATTAATTTATAAAAGGGAATCCTGTATCTCGCTGGATGTGCAAGAAATGATAAACCACCAGCTAAATTTATTGCTTTTATAACTGATTTAATATTTAAATCATTACCTATTGGAGACTCTCCAAGGATGTAGGGATTTAGGTATTTACTTTTTATATCTATTCCTAATCCAATTACATGTACTAAACATCCTAAAATCAAACAATTAATTTCTATTCCCGAAATTAATGTAAAGGAATCTTTAGGATAATTTTTGAGTATATTATTTTTTTTTATATATTCATGAGCTTTAATTGTATGATGATCGGTTATTGATAAAAATTTCAAGTTATTATTATAAGCTTGATCTAAAAGTTCATATGGTTCTAAACTTCCATCACTAAATTTTGTATGACAGTGAAAATTAATATTATTAGGACAACTATTTTTATTAATATTGGAAGTTAATTTTACTAAGTCTTCCTTATTCATTACTTAATGAATTCTCATTTTTCTTTCTAATCTTTGCATATAATTGAATTGAAGCCAACATGAAAATAATTAGTCCAACTACGCTCCATGTAGCAATACTAGTTGGAAAATTATTTTTAAAAATAACTAAAAGTACAATTATAAATAATAATAAAGTAGGCAATTCATTTAATAATCTAAGGCTTTTTGCTGAAATGGTTGAAGTACCATTTTGTAATGAATACATTATTTTATAACAATAAGAATGATAAATTACTAATCCCAAAACAAAAGAAATTTTAATTTGCAACCACTTCTCACTTAACCAACTTGGTTGCATAATAACCATGCAAATAGCCATACTTAAAGCTAATATCATCCCGGGTGTTGTGATTATATTCGCCAGCCTTTTTTCCATCAAGGTGTATTGTTTATTAAAGGCAATTTTTAATTCATTATCCATATTTTTAGATTCTTCATGATATATAAAAAGTCTTACTAAATAAAAAAGTCCCGCAAACCAAACGATTACACCAATAATGTGAAGTGATTTAAACCAGAGATATGCTTCAGCTGCCAAATTACTAGATTAATTTAAAAATATATGTTTTTAATATAGTTATATTTAACAATATCAATAAATCTATTTTTCAAAATTTAATTAATATTTATAACTCGTTAAAATATTCATATATATCATTAACTGAATTTTTTCCAAGTCCTTTAACTTTTGATAAATCCTCCTTACTAGCTATTCTTATCGCGTCTATTGATTTGAAATGCTCAAGCAATTCTCTTATTCTTGATGGTCCTAATCCACTGATTTGGGACAATTGAGATCTATTCATTCTTTTAGATCTTTTGTCTCTATGAAAAGATAATGCAAATCTATGTGCTTCATCTCTTACCCTTCTTAATAGAAGAACTCCTTTTTGATTTTCATCTGTATCAAGAGACTTAGTAAATCCTGGAATAAATATTTCTTCATTTTTTTTTGCCAATGAACATATAGTTACTTCTTCCTCAAGATTTAATTCTTTTAATGCTTTAATAGCTGCATTTAACTGTCCTTTTCCTCCATCAATCATTATTAAATCAGGCCAATCTGATAGAAGTTCATTGTCTAATTTACTCTTCGTTTTATCATTTAATATTGAAAAATCCCCTCCGCTTTCTTTAAATCTTGACCATTTTTTAAACCTTCTTTGTATTACTTCATATATCGAAGCAAAATCATCACTATGTCCTATAAAAACGTTTGGATCTTTAATTTTATATTTCCTATAATGCTGTTTAGAAGGAACCCCATCAATAAAAACGACTTGTGATGCTACAGGGTCACTACCTTGAATATGGCTTATATCATAGCCTTCAATTCTTTTAGGTTGTTCGCTTAATTCAAGTATTTGGGCAAGATCCTCAATTGATGATTCATTATCTTGTATCCCATTTAATATTCTATCTAATTCCAATTTCGCATTTTTTAAAACCATTTCTACAGTTTCATGTTTTTTATTTCTTTTTGGGATTAGGATTTTTACTTTCTTTTTTCTTAGCTCCGTTAACCAATCCTCTATGGTTGCTTGTTTTGGAAGGTTATATTGAATAAGAATTTCTGATGGTATTTCTACAGGTTCAACATTCATATAATGCTCTTCTAATATCTTTTGTAAAATAAGATTTTCATCTTCATTATTTAATTTTTGACTATAGCCAATTCTCCCAATGAGCTTACCTGATCTCATTTGGAAAATTTGTATACTAGCTACATTTTTTTCTGAAACTATTCCAAAGATATCTCTATTAATTGAAGAATCTGGTATTGATATTTTTTGTGATTCAGTTAATAATTTTAAACCTGAAATTTGGTCTCTTATTTTTGCTGCATTCTCATAATCTAAATCATTTGAAAATTGCAGCATTTTTTTTTGTAAAAATATTTCTAAGTCATCATTTCTTCCCTGAAATATCATAGATACTTGTTTCATTATTTTTTTATAATCGTCAGATGATATAACTTCTTGGCAAACACCTGGACATCTTCCTATTGAATAATTCAAACAAGTTCTATCTTTATAGACTGGCCTTGGTCTTTGTCTAAGTGGAAATATTTTTTTTATCGTAAATAATGTTCTCCTTAATAATCCGACATCAACATAAGGTCCATAATATCTATCTAAATTATTTCTATTTCTTCTTCTTCTTGTAATAAATATTCGAGGATATTTTTCACTCCAAGTTATACAAAGATATGGATATTTCTTATCATCCTTTAAAAGAATATTAAAATATGGTTTGTTTGTTTTAATTAAATTTGACTCTAAATTTAATGCTTCATATTCGCTATCTGTGACTATTATTTCTATTTCAGTTATTTGACGGACCATCAAACTTAATCGGGGAGTTAAATCTGAATAATTATTGAAATAACTACTTACTCTACTGCGTAGTTTTTTAGATTTACCGATATAAAGTAGGTTATTATCAATATCTTTAAAAAGATAACAACCAGATGACTTTGGAATTTCGGATAATCTTGATTTTAATAACTCCTTATTATTAATTAATTTATATTCAATTTTAAAATTATATTTGTTATTTATTTTTTCGATAGAGGAATTACTCATTTATAGTGGTTAACCTCCATAATTCCAGCCAGTTGAAGATAAATTTAGTGAGTCAACATCATTATTCAGATAAGCAGATTGCACCTCTCCTACAAAAACGGTATGGTCTCCATGCATAACACTTCCAACAACATTACATTCAACACCACCAACACTATCAACTAAAATAGGCAAGCCAAGCTCACCTAAATTAAATTCAACAGATTCAAATCTACCTCCTAATGCTTTTTGAGGTTTAAAGAAAACAGCCGCTAGATCCTTTTGATCACTTTTGAGCACATTTAATGAGAACTTATTGGTTGACTTTATTATTTCATGACTAGAGCCCTCTGCTCTAACAGCCATTACAACTAATGGTGGGGTGAAAGAACCTTGAGTCACCCAACTTGCAGTAAATCCATTCACTTCATTTTTATCCTCGTCTCTAACGCCACAAATAAATAATCCGTGAGGTATTTTTCTTAATAAGATTTTTTTTGCTTCTAGATTTAATGTCATAATTGATTTAACTAATAATATTATTTTAACTAAATTTCTTATTCGATCATAATAAATTCATGAAAATTCTTTATCCAGGTACATTTGATCCTTTAACAAATGGGCATCTTGATTTAATAGAAAGGGCTGAAAAAATATTTGGCAATCTAGTAGTTGCTGTTTTAGAAAATACCTCTAAAACACCAACATTTAATCTTGAAAGAAGAATAATACAAATAAAAAATTCTCTTTCTCATTTACCTAATATTGAAGTTATTTCTTATTCTGGTCTAACTGTTGATTGTGCAAATGATCTAAAAGCTAATCTTATTCTTAGAGGCTTAAGAGCAATGAGTGATTTTGAGTATGAACTACAGATTGCTCATACAAATAAATCACTTAATAATGATATTGAAACTATATTTTTATCGACAAATACAAATTATAGTTTTCTTAGTAGTTCTTTAGTAAAAGAAGTTGCAAAATTTGGCGGTGAAATTAATCACATGGTACCCCCCTCTGTTGAGAAGGATTTAAAAGATTATTTTAAATAATATTTTTTTAACAGGATCTCAAGTAATAAAGATCACGTAATAAATTAAAAGCTTTTTCTTTATCAATTTTATTAGAATTTTGGATGATGCTTATAATTATTGGCTTATCATTTTTATATAAAAAGCCAGATAATGCAAAGACATTCGAAAGAGTCCCAGTTTTGCCAAAAAACTTTCCAGACAATTCACTATTTACAAATCTTTTAGCTAACGTTCCTCTCACTCCCGTAATTGAAAGTGTAGATTGATAAGCATTAAAATCATTAGAATATCTCATTTTATCTAAAAACAATACAACTAACTTTGTTGTAATTCTATTTTTTCGAGACAATCCACTAGCATCTGCAAAGTATGCATTAGTTGCTGGGAGGCCCTTATTTTCAAGCCATCTTTTCAATTTTATATAGTTATTATCGTTCCATGTATTTGAGGCATTTTTAAAAAGAGATTCAGCCGTAAAATTATGGCTTTCAGAATTTGTTAGAGTTAATAATGAAAGAATTGGAGTTGAATATACTTTATTTATCTCTTTAAAATTTTTTAAATAAAAAGTTTTTTCTGAATCAAAAAAATTTATATATATTTTTGAATTTGGAAATTTATTTTTTAAATAATTTTTAATAAAATTTTTTAATGCATAAATATCATCATATTTATTGTGATTACTTTCTATTGCAAGAGATGTAATTGGAGATCCATATTCGTAAAGTTTATCAGTATTTGTCCAACCATTAGGCCAATATAATTTTGAATCAATTTCAATAATATTAAGGTTAATAATTTCATTTTCTTTAACATTTGAAATTAGTTCGATTATATGTTCATAATTTAGATCCGGATCACCTTGACCGTGTAAATAATAATCGTTTTTATTTTTAAATAAGGAAGTTTTTAAATTATTATTTAGTTTATATTTACTTAAAACATAAGCTGATGAGAATAATTTTTGGTTAGATGCTGGCAACCTTGGAACATCCTCATTGTAGGAACTTATTATTTCCCCTTTATTATTAATAATTGATACACTAAAAGAATTATCAAGCGTTTGATTCAATAAAGCATCATAAGTAGGACATATTTTGTTTTTAGTAATTATTCCCGGGAAATTAAAATAAAGACTATTTAAAATAGTTATTTTCTGATTTGCTATTAAATATCTTATTAAGAAAGGAGATGTTACTAATACAAGAACAATAAAGAAAAACGAATATATTTTTTTTATCACATTCAACCTATAAATTTACAAAAATAGATTCATTGTCGGGTTTAATTTCAAATTCTTTTTTAAAAAAATATCTATTATTTTCTTCTTTGAAAAGCAACCAGTTATTTGGATAAATATGCATAAGAGCAGCTTTATTTAAAGGCTGCAGAAAATAAATATTATTCCATGTTTTGACAAAGTTTTTACGTCGCTCTCTTATAACACTTCCTATACCAATATTGGCATCTTCAAATTTTGGATTTAATGAATAATGCGTACCTTGATAATTATCAGACATTGGTTCAAATGAATCGAAATCATATGGCTGAGGTAGTATGGATATCATTGCACTATCAATATTATTTATATTATTTGATTCATTAAATGATTTAAAAGTAAAGATTTTATCTTTTATATCTGGATAGTCTCTTTGAGCCAAAGCCACAGCACCTTGATCAGCAAATGTTATGAATACATTATTATTTTTTGACAATATCTTGTAGATAGTTATTCCAATTCTGTTAAACTTCAATCCTTCAAAATTAAATTCTATAGTAAATCTTTTATTTGAATCTAATAAACTTGGAATAATTGCATCCTCCATATTCTTAAGAGATTCATTTAAATCTTTAGGTAGTCTGTAATTGGTTTCCATTAAAATTTTTCAATACACATTTGAATAAGTTCTAAAAATTTATCTATTTCTGACTTATTGTTTATTGAACCTAAAGTAACACGAATATTTGAATATAGTTCATCATCTTTTAAACCAATATTTTTAAGTGTTGAGCTAGGTTTCCCAGATGAACTTGAACAAGCACTTCCACTACTTATGGCTATTTTATTTTCTGACATGAAATTAACAATCTTATAGGCCCTTATAGGCTCAAATAGTTTATTTAATAGTAGAAACGAAATATGATTGGGAAGTCTATGGTTAATACTACCCGTAATCTTTATATGATTATTATCCTTAATTTTTTGAAAAAAATAATTTTTGAGTTTACTAATATTATTAGGAGGAAATTCAGTTATGTAATCATATAAATTTATTTTTCCTTTAATATTCTTTAATGATTCATACATTCCAGCGATTAGTGGCAAAGCTTGTGTCCCTTGTCTAATTGAAAATTCCTGAGTAAGTGATATATCATTATTTTTTAAAATTTGTCTAGACTTTTCTTTTGTTAAAAGTATACCGATCCCTTTTGGACCTCCAAATTTATGAGCAGATAAACTCAAAAAATCACATTTAAGATCTTTCCAACTGAATATTCCATTACTTAATATTTGAGTTCCATCTAAATGAAACATTATATTTAATTCTGCACATTTAGTACCAATAAATTGGACAGGTTGTATTGTCCCAATTTCACTTTGTCCCCAAATAATTGATACGAGCTTAGTATCATTGTTTAAAATGTTTTCGATATTAGAAATATTTAAAATTCCATCATTATTTACCGTCCATTCGTAAATATCCCAATTTTGTTTTCTTAGTTTATTAGCACAAATAGTTGTTGCTTGATGTTCAACATTTGAAATAACAACCCTACCATTTTTAAAGTTCTCAAAAATATTATTAAATACAATATTTGTCGATTCCGAAGAACCAGATGTAAAAATTATATCTTCTGCATCTGCTTCAAATATAGAAGCAATTTTAGATCTAATTTTTTCAAGATATGTAGAGCATTTTATCCCTAGCTCATATGTAGATGAAGGGTTATGCCAATAATTCCTGTAAGTTGAATTAATTATATTTAAAACATTCTCAGATAATGGAGTTGTGGATGCATTATCTAAATAAATAAAATTATTTTTCATTAATTTACAAACATTGATCCTGAGAAAACCTTTTTAGCATTACCGGTCATCATTACTTCACTATCGTCTTTTGACCAATCAATTTTAAGATTACCTCCTGGCAAGGTTACTATGGTTTGTGAATTACAAAGACCTAATTTATAAGCTGCTACATGGATAGCACAGGCACCTGTTCCACAAGCTAGGGTTGCTCCTGCACCTCTTTCCCATACTTTTACTTTGATATTATCTCTATTTAAAATTTGACAAAAATGCACATTAGTTTTTTCAGGAAATAATTCATTTTTTTCAAATATAGGACCAAGTCTGGATAGAACAATTGTCTCTATGTCTTTTACAAAGAATATTAAATGAGGATTTCCCATTCCTACGGCATAACCAATATTATTAAAATCTTTCTCAATAAATTCGTGTGAAGGAATTGAATTTACTTTTTTTTCAATTGTTGTTGGAATATTTTGACATTCTAAAATTGGAACTCCCATTTTTACTGTAATTTCATCATTTATATATTTTGCAATTTTTAAACCTGCTTTAGTCTCAATTTTATATTCTATATTTTTTTTATTATTCATGGAATCATTTACGTGGAGATACTCAACTAAACACCTAATTCCGTTTCCACACATTTGTGCTTCAGAACCATCAGAATTAAAAATTATCATTTTTGCATAATTATCTTCATTAGGTTCTTCTATAAAAATCACACCATCTGCTCCAATACCAAATTGCCTATTGCAAATTTTTTTTATATCAAATATTTTATTTGTCTTGTAATTTTTATATAATTCATTTTCTCTAGAATCTATTATTACGAAATCATTTCCGTTACCTTGATATTTTTCAAAAGTTATATTTTTCATTTGTAGATGATATATTTTAAATTTTAATTATAAATTATTCCTTTTAACAATCTATTTCTATTTTATACAATGGATATTAAAATAATAATTTAACAAATAAAAATTAAGTGATTTCTCCCGATAAACAATATGAGGCTGATACCAATTTATATAATCCATCTGAAATAGAAAAAAAATGGCAGTCTATATGGACAGAAAACAATTTATACAAAACCGATGAATTAAAAGAGAATAGCGATAAATTTTATGCTTTATCAATGTTTCCCTACCCTTCAGGTAATCTTCATATGGGACATGTTAGGAATTATGTTATTACAGACTTAATAGCTCGATTCCAAAGATTTAAGGGCAAATCTGTTTTACATCCAATGGGTTGGGACGCTTTTGGTTTGCCTGCTGAGAATGCAGCGATTGAAAGAGGAATTAGTCCAAGTGTCTGGACTAAAAAAAATATTTCTCATATGAAGTCACAATTAAAGCTTTTGGGACTATCAGTTGATTGGGATAGGGAATTTGCAACATGTGATGAAAATTATTATATTTGGACTCAATATCTATTTTTAGAGTTATACAAGGCAGGTCTTGTATATCAAAAGGAATCAGAAGTTAATTGGGATCCTATAGATAATACAGTCCTAGCGAATGAGCAAGTTGACTCAGAGGGTAAATCTTGGAGATCTGGGGCAATAGTTGAAAAAAAATTATTAAAGCAATGGTTTTTAAGAATTACTAATTATGCGGATGAGTTATTGAAGGATTTAGAAAAATTAGATAACTGGCCAGAAAGAGTAAAAATAATGCAAGATAATTGGATTGGAAAGTCAATTGGTACAAATATTAATTTCAATATCAATACCAATCCAGATGAGAAAATTACTGTATTTACAACAAGGCCAGATACTTTATTTGGAGTTACTTATTTAGCAATTTCTGTTAATCATTCATTAGTAAAAAGTATTTCTGATCAAGAAAAAATACAAGATATAGAAAATCTTAAACAATATTTGAAAAATAATAAAAATAATGAACTTGAAAAAATTGGAATAAAAACTAACTTAACAGCAATAAATCCAGTTAATTCTGAACCTATTCCTATTTGGGTGGCAAGTTATGTTCTCGATGAATACGGCACGGGTGCTGTTATGGGTGTGCCTGCTCATGATATAAGAGATTTTGAATTTGCTAAGAAAAATAATATTGATATTAGACAGGTAATAATAAAGGATAAAAGTGAACAAAATAAAGAGCTTGAAGAAGCTTATGTAGAAAAAGGATATCTTATTAATTCAAATCAATACAATGGCATAGAAAATACTATTGCAAAAATAAAAATTTCAGAGGAGGGAGTAAATAATGGATGGGCTGAAAATAAGATTCAATATCGTCTAAGAGATTGGTTAATCTCTAGACAAAGATATTGGGGATGTCCGATACCCATAGTTAATTGCAAAAAATGTGGATCTGTTCCATTAAAGCAATCGGAATTACCTGTTTCCTTACCAAAAGATATAGAAATCTCGGCTAACAAGATTAATGCTTTAGGTGATAATAATAATTGGATAAATACTACATGTCCAAAATGTGGAATAGCTGCAAGAAAAGAAACTGATACTATGGACACTTTCATGTGTTCATCATGGTATTTTTTAAGGTATCCATCTTCAAAATGTTCTAATAAGCCATTTGAAAAGATTGAAATAAATAAGTGGTTGCCTGTAGATCAATATGTTGGAGGGGTAGAGCATGCAATATTGCACTTGTTATATGCAAGATTTTTCACTAAAGCCTTGAGAGATAATGAACTATTTGAAATTGATGAACCTTTCAAAAAACTATTAACGCAAGGAATGGTTCAGGCGGCAGCCTATAAAAACAATAAAACTGGTAAATATGTTTCTCCTTCAGATATTACTGACTTATCAAATCCTACAGATCCAATTGACAATTCTAAACTCGAAGTTCTTTTCGAGAAGATGTCTAAGTCTAAATATAATGGAATAGACCCTGAATCAGTAATTAAAAAATATGGAGCAGATACAGCAAGAATGTTTATATTATTTAAAGCACCACCAGAAAAAGATTTGGAATGGGGAGATACAGATGTTGAAGGACAATTTAGATTTTTAAGCAGGATTTGGAAGCTTTATATAAATTGTGCAAAAGATATAAATAGTAAATCTAATTCCTATCCAGATAAAGAAAAAAGTTTAATAAAGTCAATGAATATCGCTATAAAAGAAATTTCAAATGACATATTAAATAACCAATTTAATACAGCGATTTCAGAACTAATGAAGTTTTATAATTCATTATCAAATTCCATTAATGACGTAAACAATAATTTAAAAATTAATGCTTTAAAAACATTTTGTATTTTGTTGGCTCCATTTGCACCTCATATTGCAGAAGAAATATGGCATCTTATAGGATTTAAAAAATCTGTACATTTAGAACACTGGCCTTCATTTAATGCCGAGGCACTAAAAGAAGATTCATATGAACTAGTAATACAAGTGAATGGAAAAGTTAGAGACAAAGTAAAAATTAATAATGATATGAGTGAAGATCAAATTAAAGAATTGACTTTTAAAAGACCTAACATTTTAAAATGGACTCAAGATAAGGAAATAAGAAAAATTATTATTGTTAAAGGAAAAATTATGAATATTGTTGTTTAAGAATTTATTTTTTGAATAACTAATGAATTTGGATTTGACCAATCGCCTTTAACTAAATAATTATCATTACCGAAACACATTTCACGGAGTATAAAAAATATGGGTTCACTAACTGAATTATCAAATAATGATGCTATGTCATTTATAGAATATTCTCCACCTTCATCTAATAAATTACTTACTTTTTGTTGATACTCAATAATATTTGCTGCTGCTTTCTTTCCAGCTTCAACTCCAGGTTGATCATATGCATTTATATTTACCAATTCAGCGTAGAAGGATACAGCCCTCTCAAATAAAGCGATTAAGGCCCCTAGTGAAAAACAATTTAACTTTTCTAAAGTAATAGTGATACTTTGTCTGCCTTCACTAGAGAGTGCTGATCTGGTTCCTTGCAAAAAACCAGAAAGATATTCTTTAGGATTCTCTTTTTCATCAAAAATATTAGTAGATGGAGAATCTAATAATTCAATAAAAATACAAAAGAAATTATCAATACCATCTCTCAGTTGCTGAACATAAGCATGCTGATCTGTAGATCCTTTATTACCAAAAACGGAAATGCCTTGATTAACTACTTTACCATTCCTATTAAATTTCTTTCCTAATGATTCCATTACTAATTGCTGAAGATATTTACTAAATACCTGTAACCTATCTCTATATGGTAATACGACCATATCTCTCTTCCCAACGCCATCCCCAGTTAAATACCAAGCAGATGACAATAATGCTGCGGGATTTTTTTTAAAATCACTTATACGCGTTGCCTCATCCATTAATGATGCACCTCTAATGAATTCAAATATATTTTCATTAATAAGAGCTAATGGAAGTAATCCCACAGAGCTTGTAATACTTGTTCTTCCTCCAACCCAATCTTGCAAATTAAATATTTTTAACCAATTTTCAGAAGTGGCCTTTTTAAATAATTTACTATCTTTCATCGTTATAGCTATAGCATTAGAATTCCATTCAAGAGCATTATTTTCACAATGACTCTTAATAATTTCCATTGCAATTTTAGGTTCAGGCGTACCACCTGATTTGCTTACTACTACAAATAGTGTTGTGGATAATTTTTCAGATAATTCTTCTAACTTTTCGCTAATTAAAAAAGGATCAACATTATCGATATAAGAAAAATTTAAGCCTCTAGAGCACTTCTGCAGTGACTCTGTAATAAGTAATGGTCCTAAACCACTTCCACCAATTCCTATCCATAGAACATCAGTATAGTTCTGTTGATTCTTATTCTTAATATCTCCATTTAAAATTTGTTTCCCAAATTCAGAGATTGAATCAATATCTGCGCTAATTTCCTCACCTATTTTTGAAGATGGTGAAATTGATGGATTTCTAAGCCAATAATGTCCAACTTGTCTATTTTCATCAATATTTGAGATTGCACCATTTTCTAATTCTTTTATTGATGAAAATACATCTACAAATTTCTCTTCAAAATTTTTTATTTCTTCATTTGTGAAATTAATTTTGCTTATGTCTAACCAAATATTTAATTTTTTATCAAACCAAAGATAATTACAAAATTTATCCCATGAGTTTAAATCTCCATTCATATTATATATTTGTTTCCTTTAGTTATTCATTAATTATATCTATACGAATAGTACATAGATTTGATTCATTTAAAATTGTTTAAATTTATATTTTCAAATAAATATGTTTTTGAATATAAATAATTAAAGGAGAGGGTTTATTTTATTTCATATGAATTTATCATTGGATAAAATAAAAAATTTGGATAAACCATTTAATTACATAATTTCGCCTGAGATATCTGAATTTAGAAAATTTACACCAAAATTAAAAATAGGTGTGCTTGCTTCTGGAGAAGGAACAAACTTTCAGGAGTTAATTAATCTCTCAGAAAAAGGTGAATTAGATATAGATATAAAAGTTCTAATAACTAACAAAGATGATGCAGGTTGTATTAAAAGAGCTGAGAATGTAAAAATACCTTACAAAATAATAAGAGGCAAAGACTTTCTGCATAAAGAGCTATTTGAATTAGAAATTGTAAATACCTTAATTCATTACGATGTTGAACTTGTTGTCATGGCAGGCTGGATGAAAATTGTGACTCCATTTTTTATTAATAAATTCAGGAATAAGATTATAAATATTCACCCTTCATTACTTCCAGCATATAAGGGTGGTTCTGCGATAAAGGACTCTATACTAAAAGGCTCAAAAATAACTGGTTGTTCAGTACATTTTGTTGAAGAGGAGGTAGATAGTGGATCATTGATAATGCAAGCTGCATTGTCAATTAGAGATGATGATGATATTGAATCACTTTCCAAAAGAATACATATGCTTGAGCATAAAATTTTACCTCACTCAATCTCTCATGCTGGTTTTTTGATAAGAAGTAATTTTATGGAAAATTATTAGTTAACTCAAGACCTTCATCCATTGAAAATCCACTCATAATATTTAAATTTTGAATTGCTTGCCCAGTCTGTCCTTTTAACAGATTATCAATTACAGATAATATAATTATCTTTCCATTTCGATTATCAACTTTAACAGAAAGAAAAATTTGGTTTGTATTTCTAACCCATTTTGTTGATGGGAATGTATCTACAGGTAATACTTTAATATTTTTGAAATTTCTATAATAATTATCCATAAGAATTCTGCAATCATCAGAAGTTAGTCCTGGATCTCTTAATCTCCCATATATAGTCGAATGCATACCCCTTGAAATTGGAACCAAATGAGGTGTAAAAAGCAATTCAATTTTATTACCAGAAATTAATGATGCTAATTGCTCGATCTCTGATGTATGTCTATGGTTTATCAATCCATATGCTGATAGACCTTCTCCACATTCTGATAAGAGTAGCTTTTGGTTTGGTTCTCGACCACCTCCAGAGGTTCCGCTTTTAGAATCAATCACTATACCTTCATTTTCAATAATTCCTTGCGATAGATATGGAGCTAACGGAATAAGAGCAGATGTCGGATAACAACCTGGACATGCAATTAATCTTCCTTTTGAAATGGCTTCTTTATTTATTTCAGGAAGACCGTAGACTGCCTCTTTACATAAATCATCATCATTTCTTTTATAAATATCAGACTCTTTGGAATATACTTTTTTCCATTCATCTAATGACTTATATCTGTAATCAGCAGATAAATCAATAACTTTAAGTCCTCTATCTAATAATTTCCTAGTCAATGTTGAAGATAGGCCATTTGGTAAGCAAAGCAAAGCAACATCTGAATTTTTTGAAATATTATCTACTGAAATTTCTTCTATATACGGATCATTATCTAAATAAATAAAAGGGAAATTATCATTCCACTTTAATCCAGATGTTTTATTACCTCCTAAAAATGAAATTTTGTATTTTTTACTTTTCTTTAAAAGATTTACCGCTTGAATACCGCCGTAACCAGTAGCACCTACTATTGCAACATTCATTTCTTTGAATTGGCAGACTTTGAGATAGGATTATAAAGTGTTGAATTTAAGGTAACTAAAACACTATTTTTCTATATTGATAGGAATAATGAAAGAAACAAGTCCCAAATCAAATAATGGAACAATTTTGGATATAAATGAATCTTTTAAAATTGAATTTGATCCTATCAGCGATGCCTTGGCAGCTATAAGAAATGGTGAATGCATAATTGTTGTAGATGATGAAAGAAGAGAAAATGAAGGAGATTTAATATGTGCGGCTCAGTTTGCAACTCCACAACAAATTAATTTTATGGCTACTGAGGGTCGTGGTCTTATTTGCCTAGCTATGCAAGGTGAAAAACTTGACTCTTTAGATTTACCATTAATGGTTGATAGAAATACAGATGAAAATCAAACAGCTTTTACTATATCAATAGATGCTGGACCTGAAAATAATGTTACTACTGGAATTTCTGCTGAAGACAGGGCAAAGACTATTCAAGTTGCTATAAACCCAAATACAAAGCCTGATGATTTAAGGAGACCGGGACATATTTTCCCATTAAGAGCTAAAAAAGGTGGTGTACTAAAAAGGGCAGGTCATACTGAAGCAGCAGTAGATATTGCGGCAATGTCAGGTCTATATCCCGCAGGAGTAATTTGTGAAATACAAAATCCTGATGGCTCCATGTCAAGACTTCCACAACTTAAAAAGTATGCAAAACAGTGGGGAATGAAATTAATATCAATAGCTGATTTAATAAGTTATCGTTTTCAAACTGAAAGATTTGTATTTAGAAAATCCGATGCTGTACTTCCAAGTATTTTTGGTAATTTTAAAGCTTATGGATATGTTAATGAACTTGATGGTTCAGAACACGTTGCATTAGTTAAACAAAAATCATCAAAATTAAGTGAACCTGTACTCGTAAGAATGCATTCAGAGTGCTTGACTGGCGATGCTTTTGGATCATTACGTTGTGATTGTAGACCTCAGTTAGAGGCTGCTTTATCAAGGATAGAAAAGGAGGAAGAGGGAGTCGTTGTTTACTTGAGACAAGAAGGGAGAGGTATTGGTTTAATAAATAAATTAAAAGCTTACAGTTTACAGGATGGAGGCTTAGATACTGTAGAAGCTAATGAAAAATTAGGTTTTCCCGCTGATCTCCGAAATTATGGCGTTGGGGCACAGATATTAACCGATTTGGGAATAAAAAAATTAAAATTACTTACAAACAATCCTAGAAAGATTGCTGGATTAGGTGGTTATGGAATAGAGGTTATTGAAAGAGTTCCATTAGTGATTTGTCCTAATGATAATAATGCAGAATATTTAAGTGTAAAAAAAACGAAGCTAGGCCACATGTTTGAAGAAGATAATACTATTTCCAGAAATATCGATCCATTTATATCAATTTTTCTTGACGGAAAATATAAATCAATTGATCTTGTTCCAATAAAAAATAACGTGATTAAATTCTGTAGTGATAAGAACATTAATATTAAACTGGAAAGTACTCCCAGATTATTGGCTTTTTGGAATCGACCCAAATTAGTTTGGAGGATTTTGCATGATCAGAATAGAACCAATTCCAACATTACTGATGAAGAAATAAAAAATATAGAATTATTTATTCAGTATTTATCCAATTATGAAAAAAGTACGAAAATTGGAATTATTATATCTAGAAACATTGAACAAGCATTACACCCAAAAAGTAGCATCAAGTTAATCAATACTAAATTTTCTATTAATAATGAATTCTTATATTCATCTACAAGAAAATTTAATCTAGATAAAGAGACATTTAGTATTGTTTTTGAAGGCTAAATTACTATTTTAAGGTTGCTTTTAGAATTTTTGAACCATTAGTAAGCTTTAGCACTACATCCATATCATCTGTCTTACCAAAAACAGTATGAACTCCATCGAGATGTGGCTGTGGTTCATAAACTATGAAAAACTGACTCCCTCCAGTATCTTTTCCTGCATGGGCCATAGAAATTGAGCCTTTTAGATGCTTATTGGAATTAATTTCACATTTAATATTATATCCAGGGCCTCCAGTTCCAGGCATACCAGATGCTCCATCACGAGTATTTGGACATCCGCCTTGAGCCATAAATCCAGGAATAACTCTGTGGAATGCTAGACCATCATAAAAACCATCACTAATCAATTTCGTGAAGTTTTTAACTGTATTAGGTGCGTCGTCAGAGAAAAATTCAATATTAATGTTCCCAAATTCTGTTTCAAATAATGCTGTTGTCATGTTTTATTTATTAAATGATCAGTTGATATTTTAGTAGTTAAAGCAACTTTTCAAGGTTTTCTTTAATGGTATTTAAATCAATGTTATCTTTATCACTATTTTTGTCTTCCTCCCAATTTTCAACTTCTAGATTTTTCTGAGGGGGTGAAATTAATAACCTATCTTCTGCGGTTTTAGGTACAAAATTTTTTTCTACTAATTTGCATTCATAATCTAATTTAATACAGAAATCTTTTATTTCCTCTATGTTGATCATTTCAACACTAGGCAAAGGAAAATCTTGAGCTTCTAGTAGTCCACAATATCTTATTGCATCATCCTTATCTTCAAACATAAGAACAATAGTCCTTCCTTTAAGTTCGATTGAATGAATGCCTTCCTTATCTGTTCCTGAATTATATAAAAGAACAAATATGTTCATAAGTAACGTTTTTTCTAGTTATATAATATTTGATTAAGAATCAGAAAGTGATAATTCTTGTAATCTTGTATATAAAGCAATTTCTTCATCATTAATATCAGCCGGTATCACTACCAAAATTTCTACATATTGATCACCAACATTATCTTCAAAAGTTAACCCCCTTCCTTTCAAACGTAACATTCTTCCCGTAGATGATTTTGGTGGTACTTGAAGTGTGACATTTCCATCAAGGGTAGGAACCTCAACTGCACAACCAAGAAGAGCATCATGAGGAAATAACTCTAATTTATATAGAACTCTTAAACCATCAATTCTTAGACCACTTTCCGTTTGAACTTTTAACTGTAGATAATGATCTTTACCTCCTCTTGCAATATTTTCAAGTCTTAATCGCCATCCATCTCCAGCGAAAGGAGGTGTATCAACTTCTACTACAGTTTCATCTTCAAGCTCAATTAAAATTGAAGCTCCATTTAAGGCCTCATCAGGAGTTAATTCTATAACTGTTTCAATATCTTGGTGGAGTTTAACTGGTGGCGGCTCTTCTGGAGAGGTTGTAGGGTATTCATAATTATTAAATTCATAATTATTTGTATTTGTCGATTCATCCTCATATGGTTCGTTTTCATACTCATTGGAATTATTAGGTGAGTATTCATATCCAAATAATGAATCAAGATAATCTTCAAAATCAGGAAAACCAGTCTTAAAATTATTAATTTCGTTATCACCATGGACATTTTCATCCCCACTATTTTTTCTTACATTAGGATCACGTAGATATTCGTATGCTTCGTTAATTAATTTAAATCTTTCTTCCGCATTAATATCATTTTTATTTAAATCTGGATGCCATTTTCGTGCTTCTCTTCGAAAGGCCTTTTTAAGTTCTTTATCATCGAAATCAGAGGATAAACCCAAAATCGACAAATAGTCTTTTTTAGAGGAAGTAGTCATTGTCCCATGGATCATCGTCCCTAGAATTACCATACCTCGAATTTCTATAATTTCTATTCATTTGATTTTCCCAAGGATCATCATCCCAATAATCATCTGAGAAGAGTTCATCCTTTAATGAACCAAATGTATTTTTAATGCTTTGTAAGGGATTACTATCAGTTTTCTTTTCTGAGGCAAATTTTCTGTTTAAGCCGAATAATGCTTCTTGTAGAGCACTTACTGAAATTTCTAATTCTTGAGGATCATCATCATCTATATAATCTTCAACATCTTGAATGGCTAATTCAACAGCTCGCTGTTGCCTCTCAGCCCCATAAGGTCCAAATTCTAATGAAGCATCCCTAAGTCTTCTCTCAGCTTGCGCAATAAGAGTTAATGCACTGTTTTTTCTATCAATTACAGATCTTTTCTTCCTATCTTCATTAGCTTTTGCTTTAGCTTCTTCAATTATCGAATTTATTTCTTGCTCATTTAAGTTTGAACCTCCAGAAATTGTAACTGTTTGCTTTCTTCCAGTTGTTCTATCAGTTGCACTTACTTCTAAAAGACCATTAGCATCTATATCAAATGCTACTTGGACTTGAGGTATTCCCCTTGGAGCTGGAGGTATTCCTGATAGTCTAAATTTACCAAGTGATTTATTTTCAGAGGCTAAAGGCCTCTCTCCTTGACGTACTTGAACAACGACTGATGATTGATTAGCTACAGACGTACTAAAAACATCAGATTGTCTTACTGGTATTGGCGTATTTCGAGGGATAAGCACTTTCATAAGACCACCAATAGTTTCTAAGCCTAAAGATAAGGGAGTAACGTCATTTAGTAGTAAATCTTGTAAATCACCACTAATAATTCCAGATTGTATCGCAGCTCCAACTGCTACAACTTCATCAGGATTAACTGATTGACAAGGATCATTTGGAACAAGGGTCTTCACTAATTGTTGAACCATTGGAATTCTTGTGCTGCCTCCAACAAGAACTACCTCATTAATATCTTCAGCGCTCCACCCAGAATCATCTAAGGCTATTTGCACAGGCTCTAATAATCTATCTAATAAATCTTGTGATAATGATTCAAATATTTTTCTATCTAAGGTTTCTTCAATATGTAACGGCCCTTCTTTACTTGTTGTGATAAATGGCAAAGATATTTTTGTTTTTTGTAATCCTGACAATTCACATTTAGCTTTTTCAGCAGCCTCAGTTAATCTCTGTAAAGCTTGTCTATCCCTTCTTAGGTCAATATCATGTTTAGCAAGAAATTTTTCTGCTAGCCAATCAACTATTTTTGAATCAAAATTATTTCCTCCTAGCTGTGTATCACCACAAGTGGCTTTCACATCAAATACACCATTAGAAATTTTTAATAATGAAACATCAAATGTTCCTCCTCCTAAATCAAAAACCAAAACATTATTAGAAGAACTTTTTTCAAAACCATAAGCTAAAGCAGCAGCAGTAGGTTCATTTAGAATTCTATCTACTTTAATACCAGCTAATATTGCAGAATCCTTTGTAGCTTGCCTTTGAGATTCATTAAAATAAGCAGGGACTGTAATAACCGCAGAATCAACAGTATCTCCAAGATAAGTTTCAGCATCATTAATTAATTTTCTAATCAATGAGCTCACTAATTCTTCTGGTGCATACTCTCTTTCGGTATTTGGACTAAGAACCCTAACGCTTCCATTATTATTTGCCTTTACGTTATAAGGAACAGAAATACTATTCTCATCTAATTCATCCCAGTCACTACCAATAAATCTTTTTAGGTTATAAAAGGTATTCTTAGGATTTAGAACAAGTTGTCTTCTCGCTTGGTCTCCTATTACTATTTCCTTATCTTTTGTAAATCCAACAATTGAAGGTGTAGTTCTAGATCCCTCAGAATTTGCAATAACAATTGGACGACCAGCTTCTATAACTCCTACTACAGAGTTAGTAGTACCTAAATCAATTCCAACTATTTGCCCCATGTTTTTAGATTGCTAAATTAAAGCAAAATTTACTAATAAGTTAATTAATTTTTATCTTAGATATTTACATATAATAGTAAAAATCAAATATTTTCAACTTAATTTAAATAAATAAGATTATTTATAACTTATCAAAAAGATTACCATTTATTTTAAAAGATTCTTTAATGACAAAGGTGTTGATGTAGTTAACCAAAATAAACTAATATAAAACGGAGAGAGAGGGATTCGAACCCTCGATAAAGTTGCCCCTATACAGCATTTCCAGTGCTGCGCCTTCAACCACTCGGCCACCTCTCCCAAGATAACTATTTTAACCCTTGATCATCCCATTTTAGAGGAAAGTTATTTGAAAAAGACTTTCACAGTCACGATTAAAAATAAAGAAACCGGAAAGGTCTACCAAGAGCAGGTTAATAGTGACGACTACATACTTAAGGAATTTGAAAATAAAGGTTTCAAACTTGCATTTTCATGTAGAAATGGTTGCTGTACAAGTTGTGCAGTTAAAATTAAATCTGGTACTTTGCATCAACCCGAAGCCATGGGTGTATCTCAGGCATTAAAAGACAAAGGTTATGCACTTCTTTGTGTAGCTAAAGCAACTTCAGATCTTGAGGTAGAAACTACATATGAAGATGAAGTTTACGATTTACAATTTGGACAATATTTTGGCAGGGGAAATACAAGAGTTGCGCCACCTTGGGAATTTGAGGAAGATTAACTATCATGTTTGAATTAAGTGAAATACAGGAACTTGCAAATCAAGTAAACTTATCCATTTTGTATGAAATAGCCAAGAATTCCGCTCAAATTGGTAATGAAATTTTAAAAGTTAATTACAATAAAATTCAGAAAATATCATCAAAGGGTAGGAAGGGTGATCTAGTTACAAATGTAGATTTGGAAGTTGAAAATAAAATAAAAGAATATTTATTAGAAGAGACACCAAACATATCTATAAATGCAGAGGAATCGGGTAAATTAACCAAATCTTCGGATTTAACGTGGTGTATAGACCCATTAGACGGTACAACAAATTATTCCCATGGATATCCTTTTTTTGGGACTTCTATTGGTCTTGTGTATAAAAATAAGCCAATAATAGGAGCTATATCAGTACCTTATTTAAATGAACTATATTCAGCCTGTATAGGTTTAGGCTCATTCTGCAATGATAGTGAACTAAAAGTATCGAATCCTTCTAATCTTTCTGAAAGTTTACTTGTAACTGGTTTCTCTTATGACAGATTTGAGACAGAGGATAATAATTATGCTGAATTTTGTTATTTAACACATAAAACAAGAGGAGTTAGAAGAGGAGGTGCAGCAGCAGTTGATCTAGCATTTGTTGCGGCAGGTAAGGTAGATGGATATTGGGAAAGAGGATTGGAGGTATGGGACCTAGCGGCCGGTGCTATTATTGTTAAAGAGGCTGGTGGTATTATTTCTGATTATCCCTCAGGCGAATTTAATTTAAGTTCAGGAAGAATTTTAGCTTGTTCTCCCAGCCTTGAGAATGAATTAAAAAATGAACTAGATAAAGTTTCTCCATTTAAAAAAAATCTCTATACCTCAAATTAGTTAACTATTAAAATGTCAGATATAAAGGAAATTAAATTAGTCGATGTAAGAAATAATTCAAACATCATAAATAATTTAAATAGTATTTATAAACTTTGGGGCTATGAGGAGGTTTCACCCTCATTTATAAATACTTTACAGACCATAAAAGGCCGTGGCGTTATTGACGAAAATCAGGTTGTAGGAATAGTAAGTAATAATTCATTATGTCTTAGGCCAGAAATGACAACATCTATTGTTAAATTGTCATCTACTAGATTAATAAATAAGAAAAGACCTATAAGATTATTTACCAATGGAATGGTTTTTGATAAAAAACAAAATAATAAAAATTCATTTAAGTTACAAGAAAAATTGCAGAGTGGAATTGAATTAATTGGATATGATACAAAATACCCAGAAATTGAAGTTATTAATATTTTGTTTGATTCAATCGATAATATTAATTTGAAGGATGGTTGTAATTTATTTCTACTAGTAAGCACCACAAAAATAATGGACTTGATACTGAACAAATATAAGAATAATAATTTTGAAGAAATTAAGAAAAGTCTGGTTAATTTTGATCAAGATAATTTATCTAAATTAGGAATAGATGAAGATGATAAATATATTCTTAAAGATCTTTTATTCACACGAGGAGAGCCAATTGCAATATTAAAAAAATTAAAAACTATATATGGTACTAGTAAAACATTAGATGACTTAAATTTTTTATTTGAAACATTATCAAAAATATCAAATAAATATGGTGTTAAATTACAACTTGATCCCACTTTTCAACCTCACTTGAATTTATATGAAGGAATAGTTTTTCAACTAATAGGGGATAATGGTAAAAATAAAAGCGTCATCGCAAAAGGCGGAAGATATGATGAGTTAGTAAGATCATTTAGTCCTAATGAGAAAATATTTAATGGGATTGGATTTACAATTTCAGTAGACATTTTAAGAAATTTAATCAAGGAAGAAAAGACAGATAAAAAAAGGATTTTATTGATTTTTAAAGATTCTTATTTGTTAGAAAAAGGTATGCATGAACAAAAAGAACAACAAAAAAGAGGAAACATCGCCGTCTTACATTTAAATCCATGTGATGACTTGGCTAAAGCCAATCAAATTATGAAAGAAAACAATTGTAGTGAGATTTTGTGGGTTAAATAAAACCTTTTAAAAGTTTATTTAGTTTTAAAATTCAAATATTGTTCGGACAATACTCCTAATTAAACTTGATTAACAAGTTTTTAAGAAATATTATTTAATATGTTGGATTTTTTTTTAATGGAAAAAGGCGAAATTCGTATTAATACCGAAAATATTTTCCCAATTATCAAGAAGGCAGTATATTCTGACCATGAAATCTTTTTAAGAGAACTTGTTAGTAATGGTGTTGACGCAATTAGTAAAAGAAGAATGGCCTCTATGGCAGGTGATTGCGAAAATACTGAGGAGGCTCAAGTAAAAATAACAATTAACCGTGAAAAAAATACGTTAACAATTTCCGATAATGGAATTGGAATGAATGATGGAGAAATTAAGAAGTACATAAATCAAGTTGCATTTTCTAGTGCTGAAGAATTCCTAACAAAATACAAAAAAGATAATGATGAATTCATAGGTCATTTTGGACTAGGTTTTTATTCAAGTTTCATGGTGGCAGATAGAGTTGATATATTAACTAAGTCGGCAATTGGGGAATCAAAAGCTTTCAAATGGTCTTGTGATGGATCACCAAATTTTACGTTAGAGGAATCTGAAAGAGAAACAATTGGTACAGATGTTATTCTTCACCTACTTGAAGAAGAAAAAGAGTTTATCGAGCCTGAAAGGATTAAATCACTAATAAAAAAATATTGTGATTTTATGCCAATAGATGTTTTATTAGAAGGAGAGACAATCAATAAGAAAAATCCTCCTTGGAGAAAACAACCTAGTGAATTAAAAGATAAAGATTATATTGAGTTATATAAATACCTTTATCCTTTCCAAGGAGATCCACTGTTATGGATTCATCTAAATACAGATTACCCATATGACATACAAGGAATTTTGTATTTTCCAAAGTTGTCAGGTAGAGCTGATTGGGAAAAGGGAGAAATAAAACTATTTTGCAATCAAGTATTCGTAAGCGATTCAATTAAAGAGATAGTTCCAAAATACCTTTTACCTCTAAGAGGAGTTATTGACTCTACAGATATACCTCTAAATGTTAGTAGAAGTGCATTACAAACAGATAGAAAAGTAAGGTCTATATCATCATTTATCTCAAAAAAAATCGCTAATAAACTGAAGGATTTGATAAAAAATTCTCCAGAATTTTATGCAGAAATTTGGGATTCAATCTCTGCTTTTATTAAAATTGGTGCTATCGAAGATGAAAAATTTGCTGATTTAGTAAATAACAGTATAATTTTCGAAACTATTTTAAATTCAGAGAAAGACGTAACTAAAGATATTGAAAATAAATCCCTCATCAAGTCCAATGATAAATATTTCACAACTCTCGCAAATTACAAAGAGCGAAATAAATTAACTGATTCTAAAAAAATAATTTATTGTTCAGATTTGATTGCTCAGTCTAGTGCATTAAATATCTGTTTATCTGATAATAAAGAAGTTATTAAATCAGATCCCTTAATTGATGCACAATTTCTTCCATGGTTGGAAAGTAAAAATGAAGATTATCAATTCCAAAGAGTAGATTCAGAAATAAATGAACTAGAAGATAAAGAATCTAAAGAAATTGTAGATAAGGATGGTAAATCAAATACAGATAATCTTAGAGATACGATAGTTAAGGCCCTTAACAATGAGAAAGTAACAGTTAAAGTGCAGTCACTTTCAAGTAAAGATGCTCCACCAGCGATGATCTTACTTCCAGAACAAATGAGAAGAATTAATGATATGGGTGCTTACATGGAACAAAAGATGCCTGGCTTACCTGAATATCATGTGCTCTTAATTAACAAAGAACATCCACTTATTGTTGGTCTTAATAAAATTACAGGCAACAAAATAATTATTGATGAAAAAGATCCTATTGAGAATCCATTAGCTTCTAAAATTGCTAATCATGTCTACGATATGGCTAAGCTTTCAGTTGGTGGATTAGATCAAGAACAGATAATTAATTTACAAAATAATAATGCCGAATTAATTTCAGAACTACTTAATTCAACAAATTGAGTCATGTGTTAGAATTTTTAAAGATTTAACTCAATAAATATGTCAAGAGTTTGCGAACTGACAGGTGCAAAAGCTAATAACGGGATGGCAGTGAGTCACTCACATATTCGTACAAAAAAATTGCAACAAGTTAATCTCCAAAAAAGGAGACTTTGGTGGGAAGAAGGGAAAAAATGGGTAAATATTAAAATTAGCACCAAAGCCCTAAAGTCTATACAAAAAGTAGGTTTAGATAAATTTGCCAAATCAAATGGGGTTGATTTAAAAAAATTCTAAATTTGATGAGAAATTTAGTTGTAAGTATATTTATATCTTTTATTTTTTTATTTAATTTTAATTCAGCAATCGCTTTTGACTTTGCTCCTGAAGTTGGAGATATTGCTCCAAACTTTCAATTAGAAGGTTTTAATAAAAACATAAAATCAAAAAATATTTGGGAATTAAATGATTTTCAAGGTAAGTGGCTTGTTATGTATTTTTATCCAAAGGACTTTACAGCAGGTTGCACTCTTGAGGCTAAAGGTTTTTCTGAATTAAAAAAAGATTTTTCAAAATATAATGCCGAAATTGTTGGTATTAGTGCTGATAATCAAGATTCTCATGAAAGTTTCTGCAGCGAAAAATCTATAAACTACACTTTATTATCCGATCCTGATGGAATTATTAGCGAAAAATATGGTTCGTGGATTCCTCCATTTTCTGATAGAAATACTTTTTTGATTTCTCCAAAAGGTGAAATTTCTTATAGATGGATAAGTGTTTTACCTATAAATCATGCCAAAGAAGTACTTAATGTACTAAAGAAAAAAATATAAATTTTGCACGAGCTATCATTTGGAACCTGGTTAATTCATATCTCTTCTGTAATTGAATGGATATTTATCATCTTTGTCATATACAAAATTTCTACATATAAAAAATATAATTTATTTTTTTGGTTAAGTTTAGCTATGGTCCCAAACTTAATAGGAGCTATGTGTGCGATTACCTGGCATATCTATGATAATCAAGATGCATTGTATGGATTAGTAACTCTACAAGGGATATTTACATTTATAGGAAATTCAACATTAGCTCTAGCATCATTCACTATTTTTAAAAATAAAGAGACTTATGAATGATTTATTTATAAAAATTATTGAAAAATTAGGTTCAATTGATAATACATTATTGTTCGCAGTATCAATAATTCCATATGCAATATTTTTGTTTTACTTATATAAAATAAAATCATTTAATATTTTTGTAAAAACAGGATTTTCCTTAACTGTTTTATTCGTATTCATAACTATATTGGTATCTATCTTCACACTAAACTACTATGATAAAACCCTCGTTGAGGTTGACTTCCTGCATGGCTTTGCAGAATCCTTCCTAACCCTAAGTGATTTTGTTATTTTGTTTGGATTTATAAAATTATTAAATAGCTTAGAAGTAAACAACTCTTAAGACCTTTTACAATTTTGTGTTTTTTAGGTAAAAGTATTAGAGAATATATGAAAATAACGATTTTTTATGTTTACTACATTATTTGCAGCTGCAGATCCAGCAACTTTTTCTTGGTCTCCAAAGTGTGCCGTCGTAATGATTGCATGTAATGTCTTTGCTTATGCAATTGCTAGAGCAACAATAAGAAAACCTAATGAAGGTTTTGAAATACCTAATTCAAAATTCTATGGTGGTTTAAGTCACGCATCAGTTGTAGGTGCTAATTGCCTAGGTCATATTTTTGGAATTGGAGCAATCCTAGGTTTAGCCTCACGAGGTGTTTTATAAATAGATATTTATTAAATATTTATTTATTAAATTTTTAGTTAACTAACTTAAATTTCTTAACAATTTTATCAGCCATCTGATCAGGCATAAGTCCTAGTTTTTCTTTACTCTGATCAGGTGAAGCATGATCAACTAAAACATCAGGTATACCTATTCTGTATACAGGAATGTTTATTTCATTATCGTTAAATAATTCAACTATTGCGGAACCAAATCCACCTATTAAGGTTCCTTCTTCCATGGTTACAACTTTTTGAATCCTACTTGCTAATGGCATAATAAGATTTTTATCGAGAGGTTTAACAAATCTTGCGTTAACAATGCATGCATTAATATCAATATTTTTTTAAGATCTTTGCTGTTTCGATTGCTGATGCGACCATTGAACCATAAGCAATAATTAAAATATCTTCTCCTTCTTCAAGTATTTCGGCTTCGCCTATTTTCAAAGGTTCCCAACCTTCATCCATTACAGCCACTCCTAATCCAGAGCCCCTGGGTATTCTTAGAGCTGTAGGACCATTATGATTTATTGAAGTTATTAACATTCTCTGTAATTCAGACTCATCCTTTGGAGCCATCAATACAAAATTAGGTATAGATCTCATATAACTGATATCGTACTGACCTTGGTGAGTAGGACCGTCAGCTCCAACTATCCCAGCTCTATCAAGTACGAATGATACAGGTAAATTTTGTATCCCTACATCATGAATTAATTGATCGAAAGCTCTTTGTAGAAAAGTACTATAAATAGCTACAACAGGTTTAAGACCATCGCAAGACATTCCTGCAGCAAGAGTAACTGCATGTTGTTCTGCTATTCCTACATCGATATATTGATCAGGGATATTTTTTTGCAATAAATCTAAACCAGTACCTGTAGCCATTGCAGCTGTAATACCAACGACTTTACTATCTTGCTCACATATTTTTAATAAGGTTTGACCAAATATTTTACTATAACTAACAGGTTTAGGTTTCTTAGATGGAATAGATTTCCCAGTTGTAAGATCAAATGCAGACTGTGCATGATATCCAACCTGATCGGCTTCTGCATATGGGTAACCCTTCCCTTTTGTTGTGACAACATGAACAAGTACAGGTCTTTTAAGTTTATGGGCAGCATTAAAGGTCTTAACTAAATTACCAATATCATGACCATCAATTGGACCCATATATGTAAATCCAAGTTCTTCAAAAACAGCTCCAACCTTAGGCACAGATAGTCGTCTAACGCTTCCTTTAATATTTTTTAGTTCTTCTGGGATATCCTTACCAATTAAGGGAATATTTTTTACACTTTCTTGAACACTATCGGACAAAAATTGCAATGGTGGACTTACTCTTACCTTATTTAAGTAGGATGAAAGGGCTCCAACCGGAGGTGAAATAGACATGTCATTATCGTTCAATATTACGACTAAAGGGGTATTTGGTAAGTGACCTGCATGATTAATAGCTTCTAATGCCATTCCTCCAGTTAGTGCTCCATCTCCAATAACAGCGACACATTTATAATTTTCACCTTTTCTATCTCTTGCTATTGCCATTCCTAAAGCAGCAGAAATAGAAGTACTTGCATGTCCAGCACCAAAATGATCAAATTTACTTTCACTTCTTTTTAGATATCCAGCGACACCATTTTGTTGCCTTAAGGAATCAAATTGACTGAAACGTCCTGTAATTAATTTATGAGGGTAACCCTGATGTCCTACATCCCAAACAACTTTGTCAAAATCAAGATCAAGAGTTTGATATAAAGCCAATGTCAACTCAACTACACCTAATCCAGGACCAAGATGTCCTCCGCTAGTAGATACTACCTGAAGATGCCTTTCTCTTATTTGACAAGCAATTTCCTCTAATTGTGAAACTGTTAAGCCATGAAGTTGATTTGGATGACTTAACTCACTTAAAAGCATTTAACAAAAATTGGTATCTATATAATCTAAAACGCCAAGGTGCAAAATGAGTATTTTTTTTGAAATAGAT